>JAFUCL010000108.1 GCA_017459725.1 Solobacterium sp.
CTGACAGTTTCTTATACGGACGATGATTCTCCAAAAAGCAGACGCCAGGCCGGATTACTTACTCCCTTATCTTAAAATAAGTGCAGCGGAGTGACCATCCGGATGATGATCTTACCGACTACACTAATACCGTACTAAAAGGCAGCAGTCCCAATCCCCATTGAAGGCTAAAGCTGCCAATATCGCTGCGGCGCATAAGCTACTGGTCATAATCTATGCGCTGTCCAGGAGCGGCGAATTATACCGTTCCTAAGCGAATTATAGATCATTCGAAAACAAATTGGGAGAGGTTCTCCTGTTTTCGTCATGGCCTTTCCATAAAAAGTGGAAAACCTCATTCTTTGAGGATTTCCACTTGACTTAAGTTATCGAATTTCTGTTCTTATTGATTGTAACCGTTCTACATCCGGTTGGTGACTTTGTTTACCTGCTTGATTTCAATCGTTATGGAGCCGTCACCCTTTTCCACAAATTCTATGTATGAATTGTCCCTTGCATATTCCGCCGGGAAAGCAATCTCAATCCCGGTATCTGTTGTGATCTTCTGTTTCTTCATGGACATGCGCACGGATGCTTTGGGAAGCTCCACTTCCTTCGGCAATGTCTTCTCCTCTGCTTTACGCATGAACACCTGTCCCATTTCCGGTTTTTCTTCAAACATCTCAGCAGCCAGGATCTCAGGTCTCAGCGGCATTCCCTCACTGACCGTATCAGCGATATAGTTCTTGACTCTGCTGAGGACAATGGTCGGATTCTCATGGAATTCTTCCGCCACCTCACAGGCAATCTCCTTCACACTCTCCACAACTTCCTTGCGGGATACACCTGCCTCAGCACCAAGCAGAATATCTGTGATGACTTTGTTGCCGTCCTTCCATTTGCCTTCATCCACAAATGAAATCTCCCGGTTCAGTACATTGACCACCGCAAAGGAAGCAACCTGTCTGGACACAGCCGGAAGAGCCGTATGACCGAAACTGATGGTATTGCAGAGCAGACCGTTTTCAGCTTCTGTAATATACGTCATGGTTTCCTGCTCTTCCAGAAGCACCGCGGCTATATACGGCACATCATCCGTACGGTAATCAATGAACAGCACTTCAAACGAACGCGCTTCTTCATTCTCGAAATACGATGTCAGATCACCGCACACCGCTGCCGAAAACTGCGGCAGAGAGGTTTCCTGACGGAAGTATTTCTCGAGCTCCCGGGCAAATACACTGTTGTCACGGAATGTTCCCGGTCTTGCCCGCATATCCCCGCGGCACCTGTTCACATAGCGTTTGACATACTTCTCGATACCCGGATTATCCAGATCAAGGGTCTTTTCAGACAGCAGAATATTGTGATGCCTGCCGTCCAGCACATGCAGAACAGCACTCTGTATCTCCGTTCCGCGCACCTCAGCTTCCATCACATCATCCATCTCACTCATAGGGAACCTCCTCTCTGAACGTGCCATTCAATTATAGCGGAAATACAAAGGACCGGCACCAGAAGGCACCGGCCTGAGCAGCAGTTCTGTTACAGAACCATTGCGACTACGAAGTTGTATACAGTGCAGCAGATCACACTGATCGGTACGGCTGTCATCAGCAGACGGTTGAACAGTGTATTGCGTTCCTCTTCGTTTCCGCAGGAACCCAGGATCAGGCTTCCGCCGGAAGAGAACGGGCTGATGGCACTGGACTGTGCACCAAGGACTGTGCAGGCAAACAGAGCAACCGGATTCAGTCCGGAAGCAGCTGCCAGACCCGGAATCAGCGGGAAGAGTGCCGGTGCAACTACACCTGTTGTGGAAGAGAAGAAACTCATGACTGCGCCTACGAAACTGAAGGCAATCGGAATCAGCGGTGTCGGAACATTGGAACCGATCCAGTTGGAGAGTGCTTCGATTGTTCCGGCTTTCACTGCTACAGCAATCAGCATACCGGCACCGGCAATCATCAGGATTGTATTCCAGGGGATTCTCGCAATTGCTTCTTTCTGCGGAGCAAGATCCATCAGCAGTGCAATGACCGCAAACACAATAGCCACAAGACCGACATCGATCTTACCGCCGATTGTCTTGAACAGAGCAACACCCGGCGCAATTGTTTTCAGCAGCGGGAAGACAAGCACAACAGCCATCATAACCAGCATCAGCGTCAGTGTCTTTTTCTGCTTCTCATTGAACGCTTCCGGCTTCTTGAATTCAACACCCTTGCCGATATTGCGGTTTGACTTGAAACCGTAACGCATGAGCGTAATCAGAATCAGTGAGAACAGTACAGCAAAGCCGAAGATCTTCATCATCATACCGAAGGAATCCGGTGCCGTAAGTTCAGGTGCAGCTTCATATGCACCGTCCACAAGACCGCGGAAGATAACACCAAGAGCAGCTGTCGGGAAGTTGCCGCCGGCAAGAGCACCGCAGTTGATGGCAACCGCACCTGTCAGTTTGTCCATCTTGGATTCTTCGCAGATCAGCATGGTAATCGGTGCCAGGAAAGCAAGAACCGTGAAGTATGCAGCACCCATAACCGACAGAATAACCGCAGTTGCAAAGAGTGCATACGGCAGCATTCCCGGGAACTTTCTGCATGCATACAGCAGCGATCCGGACAGTTTTTCCAGGGTTCCGTTGATCGCCGCAAAGTTATAGAAGAGTGATACGGACAGAATGACAAACATCGTGCTGGTCGGCCAGAAACCGATCAGTTCCTTTGTCTTCAGCCCCATTACGAAGCATCCAATCACATAAGCGAATACGATGCAGAAGAGACCTGTATTGATCTTGGTTTTATAGCCAAGATAGATAGCGAGTGCAATTGACAGCACAATCATGATACTCAGCATAATCTGTTCTCCTTTTTAAATTCCCTCTGTTTATTCAGTGATTCCCAGCAGACGATACGGAAGTGTCTTTGTCATGTAGTCAACCTGTTCCATCGGAATACCGTGGTCAGCCAGATACCGCATGTATTCTTCAAGCGCCAGTTCCCAGTGCGGATTCTCTGTCTGTCCGCCGTCCGTATCGACCATAACGTGTTCATAACCGACCGCTTTGATCAGTTCCAGATTGTCCGGCAGATTGGACTTGTACTTACCGCCGCCCATGTTCTGCGCATAGCATCTTTCCAGAATGACGTCATAATCACGCACCAGACGGATCTGATCTTCCAGGCTCATGTCGACTACCCACCATTCCGGATGGGTGATGACAATCTTCTTCACACCGGCGTTTCTGGCTGCTTCCACAACCGTGAATGCCTCTTCCGGGGATACATGCGCCGTACCGAGCACCGCATCGTAATCCTTTACCATTCTGAAGACTTCCTCCAGCTCCGGAATCACCTTGCCGTCACGGACAAGTTCGATTCCTTTGGCAGGATCCTGTCCCATCTTCTCCAGATGCCTTTTCGCTGACTGGGTCGGCAGCCAGATAACCTTGGCACCGAGCTTCAGGCCCTTCTCAACAGCTTCCGGATTAACACCGCCGATCACCTTGTTCATGACAACGCCGCCGTACATGGTGAAGCCTGTATTATTTCCGTAGACGCGTTCTACATATCTGTTGACCAGATATGCTCTGTTGACGGTGAAGCCAAGATGAGACTTGATTACGATGGCTCTGGCACCGACACGGATTGCCGCATCGGCCAGTTCGAAATCGTCATACGCTCTGAGTCTCAGGTCGGGATTGGTATGGACATGCATGTCGCATACGCCGTTCATTGATACCTTCATGGATTGTCCCTCCTTATTTGCGGGGAAGCGCTTTCACCCGCCTGCACTTATAATTTACCCAGTGCTCTCTATCGCCGATAGATATAATGTTCTATACTTGGTATCGGATAAACCGATGGCTTGTATAACAAATCAGCGGATTCCAAAAACACGGAGGACCCATCATGATAAAGACGGAAAGAACCCATTATCACGGATCAGGAGACGGTATGGAACTGAAGGAATTAACATATCTCATCGCGATTGCGGAGGAAAAGAGCATCTCCCGGGCTGCCGAACGTCTGTACATGGCACAGTCCAGTCTCAGCCAGTTTCTCAGCACCCTGGAAGCCAACCTCGGCAGTAAACTGTTTATACGTCTGTCCACCGGTGTAAGACCGACCGAAGCCGGACGCATCATGATTGAATACGCCTATGCCACATTATCCGAATTCCACCGTGTGCAGGATGAAATGCAGGATATCGCTGATCTGCAGCGCGGACGCGTTATCCTCGGTATCTCCGGTTTCCGCGGATCATATCTCCTGCCGCCGGTGCTGAATGAATTCCGGACGAAGTATCCCGGCATCCATGTAAACATCGTTGAGCAGAATTCCATGATGCTGGAGGAGATGCTGCTGTCCGGAGAAATCGACATTGCCGTGATTGTCCTGCCGGTGTCTGATCAGCGCATCAAGAGCGAATTCCTCATGAAGGATGAGATCTGCATCATTACATCCAAAGACCACCCGGTAGTAGACAAAGCCTGGCACAGCGACACTTCCGCGGTTCCCCTTCACATAGATATCCGCGATACCGCTGAATACGAATACTACCTGAGTGACTACGATACGATTCTCGGCCGGGAAGCACGGCGCATATTCATGAAGAATAATATTGTGCCGATTACCTACAACGAAAAACTCACCGCCCTGTTTGCGGCCGCGATGGGTGCAGAAGGCCAGGGTCTTGCCTTTACCTACTACAGTTCACGCAGATACTTCCATGACGCTGTATTCCTGGGTCTGGGTGATGATGCACCATCCATAGAACTGGCTGTTGCTCTTTCACCCGGACGCTACCATTCCCGGGCAGCACTGGCTTTGAAGGACACCCTGTTCAGCGTTCTCGGATAAACTCAAAGGACTGCCGTTCCCGTATGTACAGGAACGTGCAGTCCTTTACTGTGTTAAAAACAGACCTGATACCCGTTTTCGTGATATTCTCTAATCGTTGAGATATCTGATTATCCTAGAAGGGAGATTGTTATTGATATGAAATCTGCACTGCGCAAAACCATGATATCCTTCCTCTGCCTCGGCCTGCTGACCGGGTGCGGTTCCAAGAGTCCGGATACACCGGCGGCTTCGGCAGCTCCGGCAGCACCTGAAACTCCCGCAGCCACACCGGCAGCGGCAGAAACGACTGTTGATGCAGCAGACGTGGAGGGAGAACTTGTTATCTATACTTCCATGTACCAGTTTGCCATTGAGATGATGGATGAAGCTCTGAAGGAAAAGTTCCCGAATCTGAAACCGGGCAATGACGGCAGCTTCTTCTACTATTCCGGCACAAGTTCCCTGATCACAAAGATCTACGGTGAAATGGGTGAAAACCATGATCAGCCTCTGGACGCAGACATGTTTATGGTTGCCGAACCTGCTTTTTCCCTGGAACTCAAGGACTACGGTTACCTGCATCCGTTTGAGATTGAAAATGCCGACCAGCTGCTGCGCTTTGACTATGACAAGGAAGGCTACTGGTATCCGGTCCGTGTGCTGAACATGGTGCTTGCCAGCAACCCGGAAAAGGAACAGGAGTGGAAAGAAAAGGGCGTTAACATTCCGCACTCCTTCAAGGACTTTGCGTATGATCCTACGCTGAAGGGTTATATCTCCATGAGCGATCCGATGACCAGCGGCTCTGCCTACGCATCTGTAGTCGCACTGCTTGATACCTACGGAGAGGAATACCTCGACAAACTGAGTGAAAACGGCGTCATGCGTGAATCCGGCTCCACGGCAATTGCCAAGCTGCAGAGCGGTGAATGCGCATCCATCATGATTCTTGAAGAATCCATTCTGAAATATATTGACGATGAAGCAAAGAAAGGCAACACCGTAACCGACCTGCAGGTCATCTATCCCGATGACGGTGTTATTCTGGTTCCTTCCACAGTTATGATCGTTGCCGAAGAATACTCCAAAAACGTCAACACCGAAGCCGCCGAAGCAGTCACCAAATGGATGCTGACGGAAGAAGCACAGAAGATTATCATGCAGGCATACATGCACTCCGTCCTGCGTGATCAGACTGAATTCCCTGCGCATTCCATTGACACCAACAAGCTGATTGAAATGGATATGGGCGTTGACTGGGAGAAGGCTTATCACGAGCGTGAAGAAATCAACAACCTCTGGACAGAAAAAGTAACCAAGTAATCATATGACACAGGAAAACGGAAACAGACAAACGATTCTCAGCCGGATCTCTGCAGCGGCAGCGGTAAAACTCTGCCTTGCAGTCCTTTTCCTGCTGGGCGTGCTTATGGTGTTTGCCGGATTCCGGGGACAGCGTCTCTATGATGCCTCCGGTTTCAGCAATGACAGCAGTTATGCTTCCGTCTATCAGCTTTCCAAAGACACCGACAGAATCTGGCAGGACAGCATCCGGCCGTCCCTGAACAGGCTCTCCGAAAAGGAGCGCAGTGATGCGGCAGCGGTATGCAGCACACTCTCACAGGCAGAGGATGCATCGGTGCGTACGGACAGTGAAGAATACAGTTACCGGTTTCTGTTTGCGGCCTATCAGTTCAAAGGACCCAAGCTGAATGCCTCTGAGCGGAAACGGATCACGAATCTGTCTGCGGACAAAGCACAACAGCTGCGCGATGAGCTGCTGCGCTGTATCAGCGATGATACACGTGAGCTTCCCGGACTGATCCGCAGTACTGCTGAAAAGTACGAGGGGCAGGACAGAAAAGCAGTATTGATGCAGAAGCTGTTTGTCAGCTGCAGTACTTCTTCTCCCGATCTCAGCGACCATATCAGCCAGCTGAAGAAAGGCGTGCGGGGAAGAGAGCAGCAGATGCAGGCATGCCGTCTCATTGCTTCACGTGAAGTCACCTGGACCTCTCAGCTGATCATCAGCCACAACCGTACGATATTCCTGCTCGGTATTCTGATGATGCTGGATATGGTTCTGATGGCCGTTATGATGAGCCGGAGCAGACGCTGGTTCTTTGATATCAAGTGGATTCTGATTCTGCTGATCATTGACTTCCTGCTGGTATTCCAGGTTCTTCCCCTGCTGCATATCGTTTTCTCCGCACTGTTCCCGGAAGGCACCTTCACCCTGGAAACCCTGCGCCGTCTGTTTACTTACCCTCTGAATGCGGAAGCAGTCGGTAATACAGTCACTGCATCACTGGCAACAATGGTGCTCGGTACATTGATTGCCTTCCCATTGGCATTCCTGATCGGCAGAACCAATCTGTACGGCAGAAAGTTCTTCCGTTCGCTGTTTGTCATCTCCTACATGGTGCCGCCCTATGTCGGTGCCATGGCCTGGCTCAGACTGATGAATCCGAATGTCGGTGTCATCAATCTGTGGCTGCGCAGACTGTTCGCACTCGGCAATGAACCGGGTCCGCTCAATGTATACAGTCTGCCGGGTATGATCTGGGTGCTGACGACTTTCTATTTCCCCTATGCATTTATTACAATCAGCCGGGCCATGGAAAAGATGGATCCCACCCTTGAGGATGCCAGCCGGATCTCCGGCGCTTCCCCGCTGACGACCGTCTTCCGGATCAACTTACCGCTGATGCTGCCATCCCTGCTTGCAGGTGCACTGCTGGTATTTGTCAGTGCCGCCAGCTGCTACGGTATTCCCTCCATCATCGGCAAACCCGGCAACGTCAATACAATAACAACCCGTATAGTCGAATACACATCACTCGGACAGAAAGGCATGCGTGATGCGACGGCACTGTCGGTATTCCTGATGGTGCTTGCACTCCTGATCCTGCTGATCTCCGATGTCGCCATTGCAAGACGCCAGTACATCACCGTATCCGGCAAGTCGGTAACACCCACTGTCATTCAGCTGCGTTCATTCCGTCTGCCGCTGACGATTCTGGTCTCCGTGTTTGCACTGATCGTAATCGGCATGCCGTTTGCGACAATCCTGCTGACCTCGTTCAAGACCAATGTCGGCAGAAGCGTACTGGATCCCGGCAACTTCACCCTTGCCAACTGGACTACCGTGTTCGGCCGTACGGAAACCATGCACTGCCTGAAGAATTCCCTGCTGTTTGCGACTGCAGCCGCAACCGTAGGCATCGTTATCTCAGTGGTTATGAATTATCTGCAGCAGCGCACTTCTCTTCCTGGAAGATCCATACCGGCTTTCCTGATCACACTCGGTTCGGGAACCCCGTCAGTTGTCATAGCCCTCGGTCTGATCATGACCATGCGCGGCAGCTACGGCATCAACATCTACGGTACGGCTTCCATCATGATTATTGCTTACCTGATCAAACACCTGATGATGGGCATGCGCACAGTGTCTTCCAGCATGAGTCAGGTGCATCCCTCCCTTGAAGAAAGCTCTCAGGCTTCCGGAGCCAGCTGGCTGCGTACCATGGTCAGAATCACCGGACCGCTGATCTTCCCTTCGATTGCGGCAGGATGGTTCCTGATCTTTATACCGAGTTTCTACGAACTGTCCATGACAACGCTGCTGTATTCCGGCAACACCAAGACCATCGGTTTCCAGCTCTATGAATACTGGACATTCACCAGTCAGCCGATGAGCTGTGCGATGGCAACCGGAATCCTGCTGCTGATTGCGGCCATGAATTTCCTGCTCGCAAAAATCACTAAAGGCAAGTTCTCAATCTGAGACAGAAAGGACGGAGAATGGTAGCAGTCAAGTTAAAGAATATCGTAAAGGCGTTTGAAGAAGTTGTTGCCGTGAATGACTTCAGTGAAGAGATTCATGACGGTGAATTTGTCACTCTGCTCGGTCCTTCCGGATGCGGAAAAACAACAATTCTGCGCATGGTTGCCGGCTTCGAAAAACCGACGTCCGGTGAAATATACTTTGATGATCAGCTGATCTCCGGCGGAAAGACCTTTCTTCCCCCGGAGAAAAGAGGCATCAGTATGGTCTTCCAGAACTATGCTGTATGGCCGCACATGACCGTATTCGACAATGTGGCATATCCGCTGACCATTCACAGAATTCCAAAGGATGAACTGAAAACCAAGGCAGAGCATGCCCTGAAGCTGATGCATCTGGAGAACTACGCAGACCGTCTTCCCGGGCAGATGTCCGGCGGACAGCAGCAGCGTGTTGCTTTAGCCGGAGCGCTTGTGGCAGAACCGAAACTTCTTCTGCTGGATGAACCGCTGTCAAACCTGGATGCCAAACTGCGTGAAAGCATGCGCTTTGAAATCAAGCGTCTGCAGAAAGAACTCGGCATTACCGTCATCTACGTAACCCATGACCAGACCGAAGCGATGGCCATGAGTGACCGGATCTTTGTAATGAACCGCGGTATTCTGCAGCAGGCAGGAACCCCTGCAGAGATTTACAACAGCCCGGTGAATCCGTTTGTGGCGGATTTCCTCGGCAAAGTGGATTTCTTCAAAGGAGAAGCAGAAAACGGCAGAATCGTTCTGCCTGAGATGGGTTCACAGACCCTCGCATACACCGGTGACAAAACAGGTCATGTCTATGTGGCTATCCGTCCGGAGAACATCAAGCTGGCTGAAGACGGCATTCTCTCCGGAACCCTGGAACAGCAGTACTATCTCGGTGACGTGGATGACTGCCGGATCAGAATCGGCGATGCTCTTGTCCGGGTGATTACGGACGGATATGCCTGGCATACTCTGCAGGAAGGTCAGTCCGTACGTCTCAATGTCCGGGAATTCATTGTCTTTGAGGATGACGGGTCACTGGAGGAAATGCTGAGGATCAAAACCTGATAACAGTTACCCGTTCATACACAATTGTCAGTCATAAAAAGAAGAGAAGGCAGCCGCCTTCTCTTCTTGTTTATGCATTGTCTTTACTGCTTGGGAATCTTATTCAGCATCCCGTTGAGTTCCTTCAGTTCTTTCTCACCAAGCTTGAAGCCGCCCTGCTGCAGGATCTTCTTCAGCGGCTGTCTGGCAACCATTGCCTGCATGGCCGGATTGGCCTGCTGCTGTGTATTGCCCGGAAGATGGCTCATCAGTCCTGCCAGTATTCTGGCACCTGACTCAGTGCCTCCGATTTCACCGAGGGTGCTGTTAATGGAAAGGTATCCTTCCCTGTCAAATTCATCTCCCTTGGGTTCATCAAACCAGTTGCGCACATCCGCTGCCGAGGCAAAGTATGCCGGATTGGGTTCGGAAACCTTCGTGATTTCCATCTCATCCGTATATTCACCGGAAACAGCCTTTATGACATGCGTGCCGGTAATCGGAACATTGAATCTGAAGACATGACTGCCGGTCTTTGTCTCCAACAGTTTTCCGTCCACATAGAGAGATACTTCACTGAGGTTTGTATATACCTTGATCTCGGTGTTCTCTTCAATGCGGTCGTGGTATCTTCTGCCGCACAGATGGATGAACTTCTCATCCGACCACCATGCTTTGTAGATGTAATATGCATCCTTCTTCTGCTTACGGTCAAAGGTAACGAGGCCTTTGTGGTTCTTACCGGGATCACCCGCTTCATCACGTCCTGCCGCCGCAAACTCGAACATATTCCAGCAGTAGGTTCCCCAGATATAGGGTCTTGCGGCAATCATCTCAAGCATATGCTCGTGATACAGAGCCTGATAGCTTTCCGTGAAGTCTCCCTTCACAGGCTTCGGTGACTGCAGGGCAATCGAAGAATCCGCACCGTATTCCGTCAGACCGATAACAGTATTCGGATACTTGGCATGGAAGTCATCAAACCATTTGTCGTTGTCTTCCATTTCCCCGACGTACCATCCGTAGTACAGGTTGTAGCCGCGGATATCCGGCAGCTGCACCAGCGGACTGTCTGTTTCCAGCAGGAACAGATTGGCCATGGCGGATACTCTGGAAGGATCCATGGTATGCACAAGATCATTCAGAATCCGGTGATTTTCCATCAGATCTTCGGTGACACCGTTGAGGGTAATCTCATTGGACAGTGCCCAGCAGATAATGGCCGCATGATTGTAGTTCTGTACAATCAGTTCCTTCATCTGCGAGATTGTATTCTCTCTGCCGCTGTCCATGTGCACGGTGATATAGGGAATCTCCGCCCAGGCAACCAGTCCCTTTTCATCGCAGAGATCATAGAAGTACTGATCATGCTGGTAATGGGCAAGACGCACGGAATTGGCACCTACGGACAGGATCAGATCCATATCCTCTTCATGCATGGCACGGGTCAGCGCATTTCCCACACCGAGTCTGTCCTGATGTCTGGATACACCGCGCAGCGGATAGCTTCTGCCGTTGAGGAAGAAACCCTTCTGCGGATCAAATGCATATTCCCGGCATCCGAAGCGTGTGCTTACGGTATCCGTGATCTCACCGGCCGCATATACGGAAGCTTCAGCTGTATACAGATACGGATCGGCCAGACCGTCCCATCTGTGCACATGCGGGATGGTCAGTGTACCGGTGCCTGTGACTTTGCCGTTCTCTTCGCTGAGCACAAGCTCTGTTTCACCGACGCCTGCCACTGAGACAACCGCTTTCTCTGCACCTTTGCTCATGAACGCCTTGATGCAGATATCCGCATCATCACCGTGCAGAACCGGTGTGACCATCAGACCGTTGCCGCCGTAATAATCCAGATCAAAGTGCACCGGATCGGTAATAATCATGTATACATCACGGTAGATGCCGCCGTAGAACGTGAAGTCAGCGCGCTGCGGATACACCCTGTCATTGGGGCTGTTGTCCACATATACTTCCAGCACATTCTCATCCTGCAGAGCATCCGTGATATTCACACGGAAGGTTGAATAACCGCCGTCATGGGTGCCTGCGCACTGTCCGTTGATCATTACTCTTGCGGAAGAATTCACGCCGCGGAATTCAATACGAACTTCCTGTCCCGGCTTCAGGACAGGCTTCGGGAACTTCTTCGTATAGAGGCATTCACCGCGCCAGTACATTGCCGGACCGGTCTGTCCGTCCTGCGCATTCCACGTATGCGGTAGGTTTACACAGATCTCTGAATCTTCCTTCCGGAACATCCAGTTGTCATTAATGCAGGTTACTGTTCTCATTGCTTATTCCTGTTCCTTTTTCGCAGCTGCTTTTGCTTCAGCGATGCGCATCTGAACTCTGACCATTTCATCCTTGTCGAGTTTGCAGTTCTTCATCGCAATCAGGGTAATGATCCAGCCGAGAATCGGAATCAGATACATAACAACCATGGTTACCCAGAATACTGCGTTGGTTGCAGGATCACCCGGCTGCGGACGTGCTGTTCCGTGGTAGCCTGCCACAGCAATGGCAAGACCTGCTACAAGCGCACCTGCGGAGGAAATCAGCTTGTCGACCAGGCTGTATGTACCGGTAACAACCGCCGGAATATACTGGCCGCTTCTGTCGAGCTCATAGTCGATAACGTCAGCCATGAAGGATGTCGCAGCTGTAGTGACACACATCTTGGCACCGTTGAGTACAAGTGTCAGCAGCACATAGAGAATCATCGTAATGCCCATATGTGCGATCGTGCCTGTGCCTACCGTCATATGCACAACGAGGAAGTACAGGAATGTAAGTGCGGACAGTCCGATGCAGATCTTTGTCCAGGTAACGATTGCCTTCTTGGAACCGTGTGTGCCTGCATATTTTGCGCCAAATGCCGCAAAGATGATTGACGGCAGCATACCCACCATTGTCAGAATCGTACCCATCTGCATACTTCCGATCAGGATACCGCTGAGCATGGTTGTAATAACACCCTGTGAAGCCGTGATCTGTGCAATCTTGTCAGAGGACTGTGCAGCGATGTAGCTCTGCAGCGGCTTGTTGTGCTTGAGCACTTCCACCATGTCGCTGATCTTCAGGCTTTCATGCTTTACTGCACCTTTGTAATATTCAGGCTTGTCATATGCCGAAATACCGATGGATACCAGAATGACACCGATCAGACCCAGGAACATAAACAGCTTGGAAAGTGCTGACAGGAATTCCAGGTTGATCGTACCGCCGAACATCGGCAGCATAACCACATTGGACACAATGGAAAGTGTAATCGGCACCAGATAGTTGAACGCTGTAGCCCATACACCGATCGTCGGACGCTGCTTGGGATCATTGGTCATGATTGCCGGCAGGGTCTGTGCCGTCATGTTTTCTGCCGTATAACCGAAGATATAAATTACGTACAGAAGAACATATACGAAGAGTCCCGCACCGCCGGAAAGACCGAGCTTTGCGGCTGCACCGTACATCAGCACCAGCGCAATCGCTTCCACGAGATATCCGCCGATCAGCAGAATACGCAGACGGCCGTATTTGGTATCGATCTTGTCATAGAGAAGAGCGAGCAGCGGGTCTGTCACTGCATCGAGAATACGTGTTCCGGTAATGATGGCACCGGCCGTAACCGCCGTAATTGCATAACCCAAACCGGCAATATAGCTGGCGTAGCTGTTCATCAGTGAATAAACCGTCATTGCCGCAAGAGCATTGGTCGCATAGAGAATGATCTGCCAAAGCTTGGCACGTCTGTACTGAACACCTTCTGTCATTGTTTCTGTTTTTTCCATAGCATTCACCCTTTCCTTATTGAGAAACCGCTTTCATTACCCAAATTATAGAAAGAGCGCTTTTACACCCGAAAGCCAATATTCAAGCAGAAATTACAAAAATTATGGATGTTGCAGAAAACCGCAGACCATCCGCTGTCCTTAAATATCACCTTTGATTTCTCCGGTCCTATGTGTGAACAGATTCTGCATATTGCAAAGAACAGCTGTGTTCCTGATGATATCCATGTATTTCCTGCTATGATGTCTTCGCGAGGTAATTTATGTCAGAGCTTTATAAAGCAATTATGAATCAGGATCCTGACTGCGTCAGAAAAATCCTGACGGAAACACCGGAAGCTGTCACTTCCTTTGAACCGGGAGAAAGTCTTCCGCTGTTTGCAGCAGCTCAGTACGGATCCCTGGAAATACTGAAATATATCGTGGAGTATTCCCGGGCAAGCCTGGACGAATATGATCAGAACCACCGGAATATTCTCCATTACGCATCAGAATCCGGAGATATAGAGAAATGCAGATATCTGACAGAGAGATGCGGCATGTCACCGCTGGAAGCAGACAGTTCTCTGCTTACGCCGTATGAGATTGCGTACAGGAAATTCCCGGATACACTGTACCGGTATTACCTTTCTTTCATCGGAACGCCGTTTGAAGACATGTATGCCAATCCTATCCGCCGCGGTTTCTTCCCGGATCCTTCCATCATCAGGGTGAATAATGACTACTACATGGTCAATTCTTCATTCATCTTCTTCCCCTGCATCCCCGTTTCCCATTCAACAGACCTTGTGCACTGGCAGATCATCAGTCATGCCGTAATGAATCCCGCATGGTCTGAACTTGGAGAACTGGAAGGCGGCAGAGGATACTGGGCACCGGATATCAGCTATGACGGCGGAAGATTCTACATTACCGCAACCTACCGTCACAATGACGGAGGCGAAATTCTGCGCAGACAGATGGTCGTCTCTTCCGACAAACCTGAAGGTCCTTATACAAAGCCTGTCTTTATCGAAGAGGATGGCATCGATCCTTCCCTGTTCCATGAAAACGGCAGACATTATATGCTGCTGAACCGCGGTGCAAGAATCTTCGAACTGTCAGAAGACTGCACGGAAAAGATTTCCGATGCCTCCCTTCTGTATTACGGATTCCAGAAACATGCCCCGGAAGGTCCTCATCTTCTGAAAAAGGATGGCTGGTATTATCTGTTCCTGGCTGAAGGCGGAACAGGTGAAGGACACCGGATCACCGTTTCCCGCTCCAGGGAACTCTTCGGCATTTATGAGCCGTGTCCGTACAATCCGATCATGCGCCAGAATAATCCGACAGCTCCCATCCAGAGATGCGGTCACGGCAAGCCTGTACAGACACAGGACGGCAGATGGTATATGGTCTATCTCTGCGGCAGAAAGCTGGATGGAAAGTATACGATGCTGGGAAGAGAAACTGCTCTCGATGAAATCAGATGGACAGCTGACGGATGGCCTGTTGTCAATGATCTGAAAGGTCCTTCATTCCTTGCCCCATTACCGTTCAAAAATAAAACCGCAGACACAAATGATACCGTGTTCCGCCAGGGTATCTGGCCTTCGGCATGGATGACACCGAGAGAACCGCAGGAAAATGCGGTCAATGTATATGACGGTTATGTGCAGCTGCTTTCATCCCCGGCACCCTTTTGCAGCCGGGAAAGCAGAAATCTGTTCCTGCACAGACAGGAAAGCTTCCGCTTTGAAGCTTCGCTGACACTGGATCTGCCTGTTCTGAAACCGGAACAGGAAGCCGGTCTTGTCTGTTACTATGACGAGAATTCCTATGTCTCATTTATGGTCAGAAAAGATCTGTCAGATTATATCTGCGTGCTGGAGGAAAGAATCGGAAAAGAGAACAGATGCCATCAAATACACCGGTTTGAAAATCAGTGTTCCGCATACCGCTTCACAGTGGAAACAGAAGGTCTGAAGAGGACATTCATCCTGATGGATGAACACAGAACAGAACTGTGCAGGTATACACTCAATGATGTCAGTTATCTGTCTGATGAAGGCGTTCCCCTGAACAAGCGTTTCACCGGTGCATTATTCGGTGCCGGCGCATACGGCAAAGAAGCCTTTGTATACAGAATGAGAGACGTCATCATCACAAAGCACGAATAAACAGAATAGGCTGCAGCAGCTGCTTATCTCTGCGTCTGACTGTTGATTTCATACGCAAATGATGAAGGCTCCGGACCATCACTGGTTCGGAGCCTGTTTTAAATATATACCTCTTTGATGTCAGTTCTTTTTGATCTGCTGAAGCTTTCTGTTCAGCTCTTCAGCAGTTTCCTGCGGAATGGTATCACCGGCCTTCTTCAGCAGTGATTCAAAGCTCATACCTGCCATCATCTTCTGAAGATTGGGATTGCTGTTAGCCGATTTCGCAACATCACCACGGCTGGCAATGACAATATTCATGATTTCCTGTACCAGTTTTCCTGCTTCCGGATGTGCCGGCAGTACACCGTAGGAATCCCGGACAGAGAAACAGTCCGTACGGAATGTATCCTCGTCAAACCAATTGGATACGCTTCCTGCTTCCTTGAAACGGTAACCCGGATCAGGTGTTTTGCATCTGCGGATCGTCATGGTATCCGTGTATTCACCGGAAACTGCTTTCACAGTATGTTCCCCGCTCAGCGGAATCCGGAATACAAATACCCTGCTGCCCGTTTTGGTTTCCGCTTCTTCCGGTGTCAGTTTTCTCCCCTTCATGAAAGCATTCATAAACATCGGTAACGAGCCGCGATACGCTGTACCAATCATCTCATCCGTCTTCTCCCGATAATAAGTATCTCTGGCAACCAGGATTGTCAGCCCCTTTTCATCCAGCCTGACCAGC
>JAFUCL010000014.1 GCA_017459725.1 Solobacterium sp.
CAGATGATTGATAAATTCCTGATTGATCAACATATTCTCTACCTCTTCATAGCCAGAATAGTCCTCTTTCAGGTTTTCGGTGTGCAGTTTATAGTACATCAACTATTTCTTTGAAAAGAGCGTTTTGCTTAAATTTATCGTTCCGTTAAAACGAACATGACATATAGGTGTCGTGTTACATATGTTAGTGTATATACGGAGAGTAAAAGAACGTGAAGATAGACAGGCTGATAGGAATATTGTCAATCCTTCTGCAGGAAGACAAGACAACCGCTCCTGAACTGGCGGAAAGGTTTGAGGTTTCCCGCAGGACAATTAACCGCGATATTGAGGATCTTTGCAGGGCCGGTATTCCTGTTCGTACAGTGCAGGGCGCAGGCGGCGGTATCAGTATCATGGACGGGTACCGGATGGACAGAACGATCCTGACATCCAGGGATATGCAGATGATTCTTGCAGGACTGCGGAGTCTGGACAGTGTGAGCGGAAGCAGTTATTACGGTCAGCTGATGGAAAAAATACAGGCCGGATCTTCGGAGTTTATCATCGGACGGGATTCAATTCTGATTGATCTGTCATCGTGGTACCGGGATTCACTGGCCCCGAAGATAGAAGCGATACAGAATGCGATCGGAGACAGGCATCTGGTCCGGTTTCGGTATTATGCGCCATCCGGCGAAAGTGAACGGACGGTTGAGCCTTATTATCTGGTATTCCGATGGTCAAGCTGGTACCTTTGGGGCTGGTGCACAGACCGTAAGGATTACAGACTGTTTAAGCTGAACCGTATGGATCCTGTTGCTGAAACTGATACAGAGTTTGTCTGCCGGAACGCACCTATGCCGGATCTGTCAGCGGAAAAGATCTTTCCGGGAGGAATCAAAGTGAAGGCTCTGTTCGCACCGGATATGAAATGGCGTCTGGTTGAAGAGTTCGGTCCCCATTGCTTTACGGAAGCGGATGACGGAAGACTGCTCTTTACGGCGGAATACACGGATATGGAAAATCTTGTGACGTGGCTTATGACCTTTGGCGCGAAGGCTGAGGTACTGGAGCCGAAGGAAGCACGGGATATTATCTGCAGGACTGCCAGGGAAACATTACAGATGTATGAGGAGGATTAACACGTATGGCATTTGATTTCAAAAAAGAATACAAAGAATTCTATATGCCGAAGAAGACACCTTCAATAGTGACTGTCCCGGAAATGAATTATATTGCGGTGCGGGGCAGCGGGAACCCGAACGATGAGAATGGCGGGTATAAACAGGCAATCGGTCTTCTGTACAGTGCTGCCTATACCATAAAGATGAGCAGGAAGGGCAACCATCAGATTGACGGGTATTTCGACTATGTTGTTCCGCCTTTGGAGGGATTCTGGTGGCAGGATGGAGTGATCGGAGTTGATTATGCCGATAAGGATTCTTTCCGGTGGATCGCGGTCATCCGCCTGCCGGACTTTGTAACGAAAGAAGATTTTGACTGGGCTGTCAAAGAAGCTGCAGCTAAGAAGAATCAGGATTTTTCAAAGGTTGAATTCTTTACTTATGATGAAGGGCTGTGTGTTCAGTGTATGCATGTGGGATCCTATGATGATGAGCCGGCCACGGTACAGCTGATGCATGACTTCATGGTGAGTAAAGGTTATGAACTGGATATCACGGATAAACGCTTCCATCATGAGATTTATCTGAGCGATGCCAGAAGGGTTATGCCGGAGAAGCTGAGGACTGTGATCCGTCATCCGATTAAAGTGAAGGAGAGATAATCATATGGAGTACATCAGAGTTACAAAGGAGAATCTGGAAAAGGAACATATCTGCTGCGCCATTTCAAATAACAAGGATGTTCAGGTGTCGTCGAAGAAAGCCTGGCTGGCTGATCGTTTTGATGAAGGTCTTGTCTTTCTTAAGAGTACAGAGAGAGGCAAATGTTTTATCGAATATATCCCGGCTGAGAATGCGTGGGTTCCGATCAAAGCTGAGGGATACATGTATATTGACTGCCTGTGGGTGTCCGGTTCCTTCAAAGGTCACGGCTATTCCAATGACCTGCTGAATGCCTGTATTGAGGACAGTAAAGAAAAAGGAAAGAAGGGGCTGTGCATTTTGGCGGCAGCGAAGAAGAAGCCGTTCCTTGCGGATCCAAAGTTCTTAAAACATAAAGGATTTATTGTGTGTGATGAGGCAGACAACGGCATTCAGCTGTGGTACCTGCCTTTGGCAGCGGATGCAGAGAAGCCGCAGTTCAGGGAATGTGCAAAGCATCCTCACATAGAAGAAAAAGGATATGTGCTGTATTACACCAGCCAGTGTCCGTTCAATGCAAAATATGTGCCGGTTCTGGAACAGACCGCTGTAGAGCATGCCATACCGTTCCATGCAATTCATATCGAAAGCAGGGAAGAAGCGCAGAATGCTCCGACGCCGGTCACGAATTATGCACTGTTCCACAACGGAAAATATATTACGAATGAGCAGATGAACGAAAAAAAGTTCCTGCTGCTTGTGAATGCATAGGAGAATCAAATGGCATCAAAAAAAGAATACCTGGACTTCATCCTTGAACAGCTGTCGGATCTGGATGAAATCAGTTACAGAGCGATGATGGGAGAGTATATCATCTACTATCGCGGCAAGGTTGTCGGCGGCATTTACGATGACCGTTTCCTTGTGAAGCCTACAAAGTCGGCAACCGATATGATGCCCAATGCGGCTATGGAGCTGCCGTATGAAGGCGCAAAGCAGATGATCCTGGTTGACGATGTTGATAACCGGGAACTGATGTGCAGTCTGATTCAGGCTGTATGGGAAGACCTGCCCAAACGGAAATAATTACTTTACGGCTGCTGAACTGGTATCATATATCACATGAAGAAATTCCTGGAGAAATACTGGAAACTGTTTCCGGCTGCGCTCATCCTCTTTGTTACAACAGCAGCTGTTTTTATCCTGGATTACCGGAATGAACCTGTCATGTATTCATGGAATGAAAACGCAAATGAAAAAGATGACCGGCTCAGAAGGGATATCGTCTCTGCCATCAACATTTACACAGACGGGACAGCGCAGGAGATATTTCATGAAACCGGAACACTGGAAGGAATCGCGTATGACATACTGAGAGTCATACCGTCTGAGCATACCTTTCTGCAGGTTGATTATGCGGAGGAACCGAAGCCGCTGAACGAACTGATTGACGAAGAAACCACAGCTGCAGGATATGCATATGCGGGCGGGATCAACGGAGGTTTTTTTCGGCTGGGTGAAACTGAACGCGGCAGACCCGTCGGTGCCGTCCGCAGAAAGAATGCCTGGACAATATGGCACGGCGAGGAGAATACACCTGCTTACGGCAGCGGCTTTGCGACAGCGTACTTTACCGGTAATGCGATGCGGCTGAAGTATCACGGATGGCAGAACGGTGTTTGGGCAGGGGATGATGACTGGACCTATGAATCCGGTTATGCGATCGATGCCGAAAACGGGATATCGGGATCATATACATATATCGCAGACGGTGAGGCAAAGGATATTACCGGTGATGATTACGGCAGCGTTGATTACCGTACGGCAGGACGGGCAGCCACGATATTTGCCCAGAATGCGGAGAAGGAGTATTTGCTGATTGAGATATTCGGGGTGGTGGATGACAGTAAGATCCTCGGATTTCTGCAGTCGCTGGATACCGTGAATGCCATCCGCATGGACGGCGGCCTTTCGACACAGATGGTATATATACGGAAATACGTCGCTGAAGTCAGATGACTGCGTATTCTACAGGCTCCTGCAGCAGGGGGCTTTTTTGATTGTGATACAGCAGACGTTTTGCAGAGAGAAGTATCATTTTCTGTCATACTTTTGAATTTTGGAAGATAATGGAAACAAGGGAAAAGGAGTAAACTCTGATGCATAATGACAGTGAAACCACCAAAAAGAATCTGCTGATGTTTCCCATCGGCACGATTGGCCGTGACATCATGTACAATCTTGTCACCAGCTATCTGCTCACCTTTGTACTGTTTACCAGAAATCTGAATACAGCCCAGCTGTCCGCAATTACCGCAATCATGGTGGCAGCCCGTGTATTTGATGCGCTGAACGATCCCATTATGGGCAATATCATTGAACGCACCCGTACGAAATGGGGTAAGTTCAAGCCGTGGCTTGTGATCGGTATTCTTTCCACTTCGCTTGTCATCTATGCCATGTTCAATACGAAGCTGCAGGGATGGGCGTTTGTCCGCTTCTTCGGTCTCATGTACTTTGCCTACAGCATTACCTATACCATGCATGATATCTCGTACTGGGGAATGGTTCCGGCGCTGAGTTCGGATGCGGATACCCGCAACAAATTCACCTCACGCGCTACACTGTTTGCCGGTATCGGCGGTATGCTGGCAGCTTCTCTGATCCCGATGTTCACGGCAGGTGAAAGTGCAATCGGCGGCAATGCTGTTACTGCATACGGAGCTGTGGCGCTTGGTGCAGCCATTCTCGGTCCGCTGTTTCTTGCCTTTACGGTCTTCGGTGTCAAGGAAGAAAGAAATGCGAATGATGAGCCGGCTCCTCCGATCAGCTTTAAAAAGATCTGGACAACCATTACAGGCAACTCACAGCTTGTATGGATTGCACTGATCTTTCTGCTGCAGCAGATCGGCAACGGTATTGTTCTCTCCGGTATCGGCCAGACGTATATCTACGTTGAGTTCGGATACAAGGGTGTGTTCTTCACACTGTTCCAGATGCTGGGAATGCTCGTCACCGGTTTCCTGATGATCTTCTATCCGGCTATCTCAAAGAAATTCGGCCGTAAGAAACTGATGCAGTACCTGATGACGATCGGCACTGTCGGATATGTGCTGATGTGTGCGGCGGGATTCCTTCCGCTTCCTTCTGCTGTTAAATTCGGTGTCCTCACATTCGGATACATGCTTGCCAACTTCGGTCAGTACGGCTTCTATCTGATCATGATGATCTCGATCATGAACACGGTGGAATACAACGAATACGAACACGGCATCAGAGACGAAGCCATCATCGGTTCCCTGAGACCGTTCCTGACAAAGCTGGCCTCTGCGCTTACCGTAGCGGTTGCCAATCTTTCCTACATTGCGTTCGGCATCCTCAAATACACCAACGGCATCTCGCAGTATGAGCAGGCAGCCAACACCGGTGAAATGACCGCAGAAGCCAAAGCAGACGCCATTACCGAGCTGCTGAGCGGTGTGCAGAAGGGACAGTCACTGGGACTGCTGATCGTCATGAGTGTTGTGCCGTTCCTGTTAATGTATGCCTCCTATGTGCTGTATCAGAAGAAATACATCCTGGATGAAGCAGAGTATGAACGGATCTGCGCAGAACTGGATGCCCGTAAAAAGGGAACAGCAGTATGAGTCTTACGAAAACCATCCTGAAATTTGCGGCGCCGTATCCGCAGATTGATTCATTCCGGCGCTACCTGTTTATCGGACCGCATCCTGATGATATTGAAATCGGTGCCGGCGCTGCCATTGCAGCACTGCGGAAGGAGGGAAAGGAAGTCAGCTTTGTCATCTGCACGGACGGAAGATACGGTCTTGATCATATGCCGGAAGGAACAACACCCGAAGAACTGATTGAGATCCGCAAACGGGAATCGCTCGCTTCGGCTGCCGTGCTCGGTGTGCATGATGTGACATTCCTCGGTTTTTCGGACGGCGGCTTCTATGATTCCAAAGATCTGACCGCGGCTCTTGCCAGGGTAATCGGTGAAAAGAAACCGGATATCATCTTTGCGCCGGACCCTTGTGTCACCAGCGAGTGTCATGTGGATCATCTCAATACCGGAAGAGCGGCATCTCAGCTTGCCTTTCTGGCTCCGTTTGCCTCCATCATGAAGCAGTACGGTGCTAAGAGCGCACAGGTTCAGGCAATTGCCTACTACATGACCGCAAAGCCGAACCGGTTTATCCGCACCGCTCCTTACCTTGCCAAGCAGACAGAGGCAATCTTCGGCTGCCACAAAAGCCAGTTCCCGGAAGGATGCGGGGATATTTCCTCCATTTCCCTTTATCTGAAACTGCGCGCATATGATTTCGGAATCCGGAGCTTTAAGGGAAAAGCAGAAGGTTTCCGGGTCCTTGGCAGAACACATATGCACTGTCTTCCGGAAGCAGGAAATTAGTATGCATTGATACAGATCAGTCTTTTACTTATGGTGGAAGACTGATTTTTATGTATTCAGAAGTATGTTGATAATTAGGTTAGTTTAAACTAACATATAGAAGTGCTTATGACAGACAAATACGGGGAGGATGGTGCAGCCATGAGTGAAAAGATCAGGATAGAGAAAAACAGTGTACAGGAAACGCTGATCATTCCGCTGTATGGAAGAAAGCTCTGTGCAGAGCAGTTTCCGTCACTGTATCAGGACGAATATGCTGCGAAGATATGTGAGCGGATCGACTATGATTTCTCACAGTTCAAAAGCAAGGAGAACAGTGCCGTGTATCAGTTCGGGGCGCTGGAAGGCGCCATGCGTGAAAAGGATATGCTCTGGGAGATAACCGATTATCTGAAGTCGCATCCCAAAGCTGCAGTCGTGAATCTTGGCTGCGGACTGAATATGACGGGAAGAACCGCCGACAACGGAACCTGCCGCATATACAATCTTGATTTTCCCGAGGTCATTAATTCGCGCAATGAACTCATACCGGCCGGAGAACGGGAAGAAAACATTGCCTGTGATCTGAATGATTTCTCCTGGATGGACCGAATCAATGCCGAAGACGGTGCGGTGCTTTACGCTGCCGGTGTGTTCCATTACTTCACTGCCCAGCAGATCAGGGATATGGTCATTGCCATGGCAGAGTAATTCCCGGGCGGCAGACTTGTCTTTGACGCTGTCGGCAAATTCGGCAGAGACGTGCTCATGAAAGGCACTCTGAAAAGCATGGGCATGAATGACGTGTCGGGACTGTTCTGTGTGAATGATGCTTCTGATCTTGAAGGGTGGTCTCCGAAGGTGAAGCTCATGACAAAGAAAAGCTATATGGAGGGTTATTACAGGCTCGATGATCCGAACATTAAAGGTATCCACCGCTTTCTTGCAAAACTCTGCGACCGTCTTGCCAAGATGTATATCTACCGGATGGACTTCGCGGAATAAGCGGACAGCGTTTGCATACTGCATGTTAAGACTGAAGCAGAATATCACAGTGTGGTATTCTGTTTTTGTGATGGAGAACAGGATGATGAATAAAACAGAATACTTCCCGGACGGAACGCCGGTTGATTCTTTCTTCTACAGCACAACTGTACCGGGACTGAACGAACTGGGAAAGCAGTACAGGCTGAGTGACTACGGTATCCGTGATGACGGACAGCTGTATACAGAGAAGATTCAGAAAGTGATCGATCTCTGTGCTGAAGAAGGCGGCGGTGTCATTGTGGTGCCGGCAGGCACATATATGAGCGGAGCTCTCTTCTTCCCGGGTTCCGTCAATCTGTACATTGAAGCAGGCGGAATGCTTAAGGGCAGTGAAAACATATGGGACTATCCGGTCTGCGAAACCAGGATCGAAGGACAGTCATGCACATACTTTCCCGCCTTGATCAATGTGTCCTGCAGTGATGGTTTTGTGCTTGCCGGAGAAGGCATCATTGACGGAAGCGGTGAGCGGTACTGGCGTGAGTTCTGGCTGCGGAGGGCATGGAATCCCGACTGCACAAACAAGGACGGACAAAGACCGCGCCTCCTGTATATCCGTGACAGTTCCAATGTCACCATTGCCGGTATTACTTTTCAGAATGCAGCATTCTGGACAACGCATATCTACCGCTGTGATCATGTCCGCTATATCGGCTGCCGGATGCTTTCACCGCATGAGGAAATCAAGGGACCGAGCACCGATGCCATTGACATTGATGCATGTACGGATGTGCTGGTGAAGAACTGCTGTATGGCGGTCAATGATGATGCGGTTGCGCTCAAGGGAGGCAAGGGACCGTGGGCAGACAGTGATCCGTCCAACGGAACGAATGAGCGCATTATTGTGGAAGACTGTGAATACGGATTTGTGCACGGATGTCTTACGATCGGTTCGGAATCTGTATGCAGCCGCAATATCATTCTCAGGAATATCAAAGTATCCACCGGGTATAATCTGCTCTGGATGAAATTCCGTCCGGATACTCCGCAGTGCTATGAGTATATTCTTATGGAGAATGTTTCCGGCAAAACAGCAAACTTCCTGAATATCAATCCATGGCTGCAGTTCTTTGATCTGCAGGGAAGAGAGGATATGCCTTTGTCTCACGGCAGACATGTCACCATCAGGAACTGTGATTTCGTGTGTGATACGTTCTTCAATGTGAAGCAGGATGAGGAACACTATCATCTCTCTGATTTCACCATGGAAGATCTCACGGTAACCGCATCAGATGTTTCCTTCGATACATCGGTCATCGAAGACCTGAAAACGGGACGTATCAGCCTGATTGAAAAGGACGGCACCGAGTTTCCGGATGCCGTAACGACTCTGTAAAAGGATAACTGACAGTACTGCAGTGGCAGGGTCCGCCGGTCTGACACAACAGCTTTCCCGTACTGTGGAAGGCTGTTTTCAGTGACAGAGAACAGCCATGAAGTACGCCGGTTGACATAGCGTAATGTTCACTTCCTTGTTTCTTTTCAGACAGGGTGATTCAGACCCCAAAATTGGAGACCACAACTTTCGACCCCAATTCTCAAGACCCCAGGTTTATTTGGTTATCCCAGGTGAACACCGGATAAATACAACCGGTGTTTTCATGCTTAAACTGAACTTCAGCTATATTGACATCGTGTCAGAATAGATTACTATATTATTGACATCGTGTCAGAATAGAGATACAGCAGAAACGGAGTAAGGATATGCCAAAAGGATCACCGGAACGGACAGCGGCACGGAAAGAAGAGATTATCCGTGCATGTGAAAAACTCTACCGGACTATGAGTTTCAGGGAAATTACACTTAAGGACATCGGGAACGAAACATCTTTTTCACGGCCGACCATATACAACTATTTCCAGACCAAAGAGGAGATCTTTCTGGCCCTGTTTGCGGAAGAATACGACCGCTGGAATGAAGATCTTGAGGAAATCATAACCGGTCATGACAAGCTGACACATGCTGAACTTGCCGGCCTGATTGCACGCTCGCTTGAGAAAAGAGAGCAGCTGCTGAAGCTTATTGCCATGAACAATTTTGACATGGAAGCCAACAGCAGGGAGGAGATGCTGACAGCATTCAAGAGATCATACGGACAGTCGCTGGCAGGTGTTGACAGGATACTGATCAAGTTCTGTCCGGAGATGGATGCAGCAGCGAGACAGAATTTCATCTATGTATTCTTTCCCTTCATGTTCGGAATCTATCCGTACACAACTGTTACAGAGAAGCCGAGAAATGCCATGCAGGAAGCAGGCGTCAGCTTTGTGTATCAGTCTGTATATGAACTGACATACAGCTGTCTGATGCGTCTGCTCGGATAAGGAAAACAGATATGACTTTGGATGATAAAAAGTGCATTGATTTCCACGCTCACCCGGTGACAGCTTCCTTCCGGAAAGCCATGAGTGACCTCGGGATTGATCCGATGGAAGAGGACGGCTTCCCGCTGCCGGCATGGACTCCCGAAGCGCACCTGAATTTTATGGATACAGCCGGTATCGATTACACGGTGCTGTCGGTTCCGGTTCCGCATATCTACAACGGTGATGCCGCTGAAGCAGTCAAGGCAGCCCGGGCAGTGAATGAAGAAACAGCGGATATCGTCAGACAGTATCCCGAGCGGTTCAGCTTTGCGGCGGTTGTGCCGCTGCCGGATATCGAAGGAACTCTGGCAGAAACCGCATATGCACTGGATACACTTGGTGCCTGCGGAATCAAAACGGCAACCAATATGGGCGGTATATACCTCGGTGATCCGCAGTTTGATCCGGTTCTTGAAGAATGGAACCGCCGTCATACCTTAGTAATCGTGCATCCTTGCCGGGCCAGACTGCGTCCTGAAAACGTCATCACGGGAACGGTGGCGGCTATATACGAGTATCCGGCTGATACGACCAGGGCAGTGCTGAATATGATTGCCCACCGGACCATGACCCGCTTCCCGGATATACGCTGGGTGATTCCGCACTGCGGTTCCTTCCTGCCGTATATGCTGCAGAGATTTACGGGTGTTTCCGGTATTCTCGCTTCCATGGGCATGATGGAGACGGTGGATGTGAAGGCAGAGTTTGAAAAGCTGTATTTTGACATCGCCGGTGATCCCGAACCTGTGCAGCTGAAGATGCTGCGGATGGTGGCGGCAGATGATCATATTGTTTACGGCAGTGACTTCCCGCATTCACCCGCGCCGGTCATCACAGCCAAGAAAAAGCACTTTGATGAGAATGCCGAATACGACGGCATCAGAGAAAACATATACAGTGCAAATGCAGTGAAGCTGCTGAAACAGGAGGAAAGATGAAATACACGAAACTTGGTAACTCGGATTTGAATGTATCACGTATCTGTATGGGCTGTATGGGCTTCGGAGATGCCGGCAGGGGACAGCACAGCTGGACACTCGATGAAGAACAAAGCAGAGAAATCATCAAACGCGGTCTTGAGCTTGGCGTCAATTTCTATGACACGGGCATTGCTTATCAGAGCGGCACCAGCGAACAGTATGTCGGCAGGGCGCTGCGTGATTTTGCGAAACGTGATGATGTCGTTGTCGCTACGAAGTTTCTTCCGCGCACACCGCAGGAGATTGCGGAGGGCATCAGCGGACAGCAGCACATTGAGAATATGATCAACAAGAGTCTTGAGAATCTCGGTATGGATTATGTTGATCTGTATATCTATCACATGTGGGACTGGAATACACCGCTGTACGATATCATGGACGGTCTGAACCGGATCGTGAAAGCCGGCAAAGTCAGATATATCGGTATCTCCAACTGCTTTGCATGGCAGCTGGCCAAGGCCAATGCACTTGCGGAGAAAGAAGGCTTCGCAAAGTTTGTTTCCGTGCAGGGCCATTACAACCTGATCTTCCGTGAGGAGGAAAGGGAAATGGCACCGTACTGCAATGAGGAAAACATTGCCCTGACACCATACAGTGCACTTGCGGCAGGCCGTCTTTCAAGACTGCCCGGTCAGGGCGGCACAAAGCGTGCTGAGGAAGATGCCTATGCCAAGTTCAAGTATGATGCCACAGCTGAACAGGACAATGTCATCATCGGCAGAGTTGCGGAAACTGCGGAAAAGCACGGCGTGACAATGACGGAAGTATCCCTGGCATGGCTGCTCACAAAAGTCACATCACCGGTGGTCGGCGCAACAAAGATGCATCACATCGAAGGTGCCGCAAAAGCCGTGGATCTGCAGCTCAGCGATGAAGAAACAGCATATCTGGAAGAACCGTATGTACCGCATCCGCTGGCCGGGGTTATGGCGCAGAACAAACCGGCTGATGCAAATAAGAAACATGTATGGTCCACAGGGGATCAGAAAATCGGAGGAAAGAAAGATGAGTAAGAAGATTGTACAGACAGCAGGAAGAGAACAGCTTGGTGAATTCGCACCGATGTTTGCGCATCTCAATGATGATGTGCTCTTCGGTGAAGTGTGGAATGAAGAAGCGCTTGACACAAAGACCAAATGCATCATAACCGTGGTTTCCCTGATGGCATCCGGCATTACGGATTCCTCACTGACATATCATCTGCAGAACGCCAAAGCCAACGGTGTTACCAAAGAGGAAATTGCCGCAATCATCACACATGCGACCATGTACACCGGATGGCCGAAAGGCTGGGCGGTATTCCGTCTGGCCAAGGAGGTCTGGAATGAAGACAGCGCTGACTAAGTTCAGGAAACTGCTTATCACGGCAATGGCCGTAACCCTGGCAGCCTGTGCAGGCGGAGCCGCAGAAACCGCAGCCACCCCGGCACCGGCAGCAGCACCGGAAGAAACCGCGCAGCCGCAGACCGCAGAACCTGTAACAGAACAGAATGAAGAGCGTGTTCTTGTTGTATACTTCTCTGCTACCGGCACCACCAAACGCGTGGCGGAAATGATTGCGGATATCACTGGTGCAGACCTGTATGAAATCAAAGCTGCGCAGGAATACACGGAAGCGGATCTTGACTGGCATGATTCCAACAGCCGTACAACCCATGAACAGAATGATCCGGAAGTGCGTCCGGAAATCGGCAGTGATCCGGTATCCCTCGAAGGATATACAACCGTGTATATCGGCTATCCGATCTGGTGGGGAGAGGAACCGCGCATCATGGATACCTTTGTGGAAAGCAGCAGCTTCGAGGGCATCACAGTGATTCCGTTCTGTACATCGAGTTCCAGCGGTATGGGCAGAAGCGGCAAGAATCTTGAAGAGAATGCGGGCAGCGGAACGTGGCTTGAAGGCAGGCGTTTCGGTGCCGGAGCATCTGAAGAGGAATTGAAGTCCTGGATTGACGGACAGCAGTAATACAGCGGAGGAAAAGGGATATGCAGGCAGGAACGAAAGGCACAATGATCAGGAGAACAGTGGACATTGCCATGACGGTTCTTCTGCTTTTCCTGATGGCGTATCAGGTGACCGGTGAAATGGCGCATGAGTGGACAGGCATGGTGATGACCGTGCTTGTCATCATTCACCAGATTCTGAACAGAAAGTGGTACAGCGCAGTTTTCAAAGGCCGATACAATCTGTACAGAACCGTGACAACGGCGGTCAATATACTGCTGCTGGCATCCTTTGCGGTGACGGCTGTCTGCGGTATGTCGATGAGCGGCTATGCAGTGCCGTTTCTCTACGGAATCCTGCAGGTATCAACAGCCCGCCGTCTGCATCTCTCCGTCTCCCACTGGGCATTTGTTCTGATGGGTCTGCATCTCGGTCTGCATGTACCGGTGATTGCTGCGAAGCTGAAACTCTCCGCAGGTGCAAAGAAAGCAATTGCCTATCTTTCCTGCATTGCCGCAGGTGTTGGACTGTATCTGTTCCTCAGAAACGGCATGCCGGATTATCTGTTCTTCCGGGTTCCCTTTGCATTCCTTGATTATGAGAAGCCCGGGGTGCTGGTTCTTCTGGAGAATGGATTGATGCTGCTGTTCTGGGTGTTTGCGGGATGCCAGGCTGCGGCGCTGATCAGAAAGAACAGCAGTACGGATAAGACCGGGAAACTGCGGGCAGCGGTATTCCTGATGGCAGCGGTTATTCTCGGTCTGGTGCTGCAGATGATGATTCCCGCAGACAATACACAGGGTTTCGCTGCTGTGCCGGGTTCGTCAGATTCAAAGACACCCGAACCATCCGCGGCTCCGGTCAGTGAGCCGCAGACATCAGCTGAAGTCAATGATGACTTCATACGGATCGAGGGCGGTGAATTCCTGATGGGCAGTCCGGACAGCGAGAACTGGCGCATTGATGATGAAACACAGCACCGTGTGCGGGTATCTTCGTTTTACATGGACGCATACGAAACCACACAGGCAGAATATACACGGCTGATGGGAGAGAGTCCCTTCATGTTTGCGGGTGAAAACCTGCCGGCGGAGAATATTACCTGGTTCGATACCATCCGCTTTGCCAATGCCAAAAGCAAAGATGCAGGTCTTACACCGGTGTATACGGAAACCGCCGACGGTATTGAATGGGATACGGAAGCGGACGGTTACCGGCTCCCTACGGAAGCAGAATGGGAATATGCATGCCGGGCAGGAACATTGACACCGTTCAATACCGAAAAATCACTGAGTGCCGACGATGCCAATTTCTACGGTCACTATCCGTACGAAATAGAAGAGAACTACTTCAACAATTCCGTACTCGAGGCAGGTCCCGGTGAGTACCGGCAGAAAACACTTCCGGTCGGCAGTTTTGCAGCGAATGCATGGGGCTTGTATGACTGCCATGGCAATGTCAATGAATGGTGCTGGGATTACTACGGTCTGTATGATGCGGATGCGGATGATCCTTCCGGCCCTGAAACAGGCACAAGGCATGTGTACAGAGGCGGCGGCTGGAATGATTTTGCCAAGAATATGCGCAGTGCATACCGGGCTGCCGGACAGGCAGACATGGCCGCGGGAAACCTCGGTGTGCGTCTGGTGCGGAACGCGGAAGGAAACCGCAGCGGAACCGTGCGGGCAGCCGTAAACAGTGAAGAAACAAAGACCGGCGGAAAAATTCTGATTGCCTATTTCTCATGGGGAGGCAATACCAGAGGCGTTGCCGAAGAAATCCGGAAACAGACCGGGGCGGATATGATCGAGATTACACCTGTTACACCGTATTCAACCGACTACAACACAGTTCTTATGGAAGCACAGGAGGACCAGCACAGACAGGCAAGACCTGAGCTGAGCACACATGTGGAGAACATGGAAGCGTATGATGTGATTCTGCTCGGTTATCCGAACTGGTGGGCATCCATACCGATGCCGATTGCTTCCTTCCTGGAAGAATACGATTTTGCCGGCAAGCGTATCATTCCGTTCTGTTCACACGGCGGCGGCAGATTCGGCCAGAGTCTTACAGCCATTGCCAAGCTGGCTCCGGATGCAGATATGGGCAGAGGACTGTCGGTGCATTATTCGGGAGGCTCATCACTGCCGGATGATGTTACCGCATGGCTGGATGAAAACGGCATCGAAAGGTAGGAGAACATATGAAGATAACAGTTCTGATGGGAAGTCCCAGCAGGCACGGCTCCACGGCAATTCTCGTGCAGGAGTTTGCAAGAGGGGCGGAAGAAGCAGGACATACCTGTGAAGTGATTGATGTATGCCATGCGGATATACATCCCTGTACAGGCTGCGTTGCCTGCGGATATGAAGGACCGTGTGTGCAGAAAGATGACATGGAGAAGATCCGCGGCAAACTGCTGGATACCGACATGGTTGTGTTTGCCACACCGCTGTACTATTACGGCATGAGTGCGCAGCTGAAAACAGTTGTTGACCGTTTCTGTGCATTCAACAGCAGTCTGAACAGCAGGCATCTGAAATCAGCACTGCTTACGGTTGCCTGGAATGCGGATGACTGGACGTTTGACGCCCTGAGCGCACATTACAGAACACTTGTCCGTTATATCAATTTTGAGGATATGGGCATGGTGCTCGGTTACGGCTGCGGCACACCGGCAATGACAAAGAGAAGCGGTATTCCTGCACAGGCATACCGGCTTGGCAGAGGACTGTAACATATTTCGCGTATAAGAAATCCCCGGGACTGGCTGTACGGTACCCGAGGATTTTTCAGCTTGTATGTGCAGGTATCCAGATTTCTGCTGAACCGGGGAACGACCGTATCCTTCACGGTTTATCTGAATGATCATCCGGAAACATCTGCGATGAATGAAGGGGTATAATGAAGAGCGGACAGGAGGAATCAGAATGAAGAAACTGATTGCCGCATGGGCGGTGTTAACGATGATATTCGCAGCAGGATGCGCGAAGCAGGAGGCACCTGCGAGCAGTACACCGGCAGCGGAGGAAACGGTGCTGGTAAAGGTGAATACGGACGGTCTGGGTGAGATTGCCGTATCGGAAACAGGAGAAACACCTGCATTTGATGATCAGTATCCGATGTCATCCGCATTCACACATGTAAAGAAAGGCGGTACGGTTGCTCTGAATGCAAGAGGCCGCGATGACTGGCAGTTTGTCAAATGGACGAAAGACGGAGAATACTTTGCACAGGAGGCGGAGATTACGGCTGCTGTTGAAGCGGATACGGAGTTTGTTGCGGTATTTGCGGTCGGCAGCACCTTCACGGGACCGGCTGTGGATGATATCAAGGATGCAAAGACCATGGCAGACGTGCTGGCTCTGCCGTCAAATGCTTCATCCATGTCTGAACACTACTATGCACTGCATTTTGAACTGAACGGAAACGAATACCGGGCAGTGTCATTTATTGACAAAGATACGGCTGCCAAGGTATTTGCCCTGGATTTCGATGATCCCGAGTATGATAAGAAACACAACGAGATCATTGCACCGCTGCCGATTGACCGGATCGACAATCTCACTGAGATGATCCCGTCCCAAGAAGAGATGGACAAGAGTATCGGAAAGACAGCGGGAGAGCTGCTGGATGAGGGCTGGCGTTTCTACTGGTGCAACCTCCAGGACAAACAGCTCGGTATGACGAACGGTCTGTTCTCATATACGCTCGGGTATGAAGGAGAACTGCAGCCCGGTATTGAGGCTGACGAAGAGACCGTAAGACCGCTGAAGATCACATCCGTCGGATATGACGGACTCGGTGATATCGGTGCAGGTCTGGATAAAGAGTAACAATGCAGCAAGACACCCGGCCGGAATGATCCGGCCGGTTTTTCTATTGTCATGTATGTGATATCGTGAAGGTATATACACGCACACATGCATCGGTCTGCGGTCTGTCCGCAAGGAAGAGAGGAAATCATAATGCACGACAGTACAGTATTCAGAAATGCCGTATCCGCCAAACGTCTGCTCAATGTAGTGAAGGAAGTATCGGACTTTCACCGCATACAGGCATCACCCATGTTCCGGGAAGCTGCCGAGCATGTTAAGAAGATCTGTGACCGGTACGGTCTGCAGGCAAAGATTCTCAGCTATGAAGCAGATCCTGATGTCTGGTATCTGCAGAGCAGGATGTTCAAGGAGTGGTCTGTCACGCAGGCAACCTTTGATCTGTGTGATCCGGAGAAGAGACTCTGTGATTATTCCGCAGAACCGATTTCCGTAATCCAGAAGAGCTATCCGATTGACCGGAGAAACAATCCCGTGGATCTGGTGCTGCTGGATAAAGGCGCAGATGAACATATGTATGAGGGAGTGGACCTGCAGGACAAATGGGTCTTTATCCGCGGGCATATCCGGGAATACGGCTGGGTATACGGAAAGGGTGCTATCGGTATTGTGACAGACTATATTGCCGAAAATGCCAACCGCAAACGTGCCGATCTGTATAACTCCCTGACCTATACATCCTACTGGCATACGCATGAAAAGGATGAACCGGAAGGACGGGGTTTTGTGCTTTCACCGAAGGACGGCGACATGCTGGCAAAGATCTGCCTGGAGAAACGCGCGGAAGGAACCTATCCGCAGGTCAAGCCGTACATTGCCTCATCCCTGTACAACGGACATATCGAGGTGGTTGAGGTTATTATTCCGGGTATGGATGATCTGAAAGTCAATCTGTGCGCACATCTGTGTCATCCGCGCAGCTCCTGCAACGACAATGCCTCCGGTGTATCTGCTTCCCTTGAAGCAATGAACATAATCAACACCCTGGTCAAAGAGGGAAAGATTGCGCCTCCGCACCACACCATCCGGCTGACGCTGGTTCCCGAATACACCGGCACATTTGCATATCTGTCGGATCATACGGACTACGAGAATGTGCTCGGGGCAATGAATCTGGACATGGTCGGCGGCAGACAGACACGTGCCTACGGACCGATTACGCTGACGAGACTTCCGCTTTCCACACCGTCTCTGATCAACGAACTGTCTGTGTACTGCATGGAACAGGCAGGCCGTGAAGCATCTTCCCTGACCGGTGCGGATGTATCCCTGACCAATCACTGTGTTTCCCCGTATACGGGCGGTTCCGACCATACCGTATACAGCGATCCCACTATCGGGATTCCCTGCTGCATGCTCGGTCAGTGGCCTGATCTGAACTACCATACGGCAACCGATACGCTTGATGTCATTGATCCGGAAGTGCTGAAATTCTCCTGTCTCACAGCAGCCAACTTCGCCTATGCCCTGGCTAATCTCACTGAAGAAGATCTGCCGTATCTCTACGAAGAGCTGGATAAGACCATGACCGATGTCAAAACATCTTTGGCCGGTGAATACCTGCGTCATGAGATTGACAGGGATATGTTCGGTTCATGGATGTACAAATACAGACAGTACTTCACGGACTGTGTCAGCTCCGCAGAGAAACTCACCGGGGTCACGGATGTATCGGCAGCGCGTGCACATGTCGGAAAGATGTTTGATGAATGGATCCGGTACTACGGTCTGCAGGACAGCTATCCTGTGTATGAAGATCTGCAGGATGTATATGTGCGTACGGAAACCGGTCCCTACCAGCAGCTCAGCGACTACAGCTATGCCGGATACGGTGAAGCGGTAAAGGCATATGAAGCCGCAAAGGGTGATGTCGGACACGGGTTTGACGGACTGGTGATGAATTATATTGACGGAAAACGCACGGTCGGTCAGCTGATCAGGGAAGTATCACTGGAATACCGCCGGGATATGAAGGATGAAGTGCTGCCTTTCCTCAGGCTGCTGGAGAATCTGCATCTGATCCGGAAAACCGCATAGGAAAGACAGTGATATATAATTGTCTGGTATAACTACTTGATCAGGCAGGGAGATGTATTATGAAACGTTTGCTTACCGCATTGCTTACTGCTGCCGTAATAACACTGACAGCCGGCTGCGGCGAAACTGCGGCAGAAACAAGAAGAACCGAAGTCAGCCGTGTGTATCTTGCCGGATCGTTCTTCAATAAGACGGAAGCTGCGAACATCGAGTATGCCGAAAACATCCTGAGCGAGAAGGGACTGGAGTATTTCAGTCTGATGCGCCATGACGCAGACGCTCCCCACGGCACTACGGAGTGGGCACAGAAGATATTTGAAATGGACTGTGAGGAAATCGACAAGGCCGATGTTGTTGTGGCTCTCTATTATGGCAATGTTTCGGACAACGGTACTGCCTGGGAATGCGGTTATGCTTCATCACACGGTATTCCCGTAGTGCTGGTGCATATCCATGATACAGGCGGATCCAACCTCATGATGCACTGCAGCAGTACGACGGATATTACGCTGGAGCAGCTGGCTGACTATGATTTCAAGACGATGCCGGTTTATGAATACCAGGGCAAAATGTACTGAATGCTTATATGACAGGGGAATGTTAGAGCACACTGACCGGTATGCCTGATGTTAAGATGTGAGTAACAATATACAGGAGGTACACATGGAGGAGAAAAGACCCTGTTCCAATTCCCATCCCTGCACATGCCCGAATACAGGATGCGCACGTCACGGAAGATGCTGTGACTGCGTTGCGTTCCACCGGGATGAGAAGAAAAATGTTCCGAACTGCTTCAAGATTGCCGGCGTAGTGGAAAAATAATCATACCCATCCGGATATAACAAGAGACGGACATTACTGTACCGCACGGATCTGAACCGTGCGGTTTTTATATGCACACCCGGCGCGCAAGTTCAAGAATCAGCTCAGCTTCTTCAGCAGGACTTCTTTCGCATCCGCTGTTGATCCAGTTCTGCAGCAGACGGAAACTGCCATGCACGGCAAAGTCCGTTACGGCCTGTCTGCGCATAGGATCATGACAGTTCAGCAGGGCAGCCGCAAGCAGATCCGTGATCTTCGGCAGGGAGAAGAGCTGCTCGGCAAACTCCGGATCAATGCCGTTGTTCAGCAGCAGGTACGACAGTTCACTGTTGTCTTTTATATATGAAAAGACGGTAGTGACACGTTCCTGGATACTTTCACTGTTAGCAGGATCAGCTGCGGCAAGACATTCCGCCACATCGTCAAGGAAACGGCTGCGGATATCGTTCAGCAGATCATACTGACTGCCGTAATGGTTGTAGAAGGTTGTGCGGTTGATGCCGGCGGTTTCACAGAGTTCCCTGATACTGACGGCAGTGATCGGTTTTTCGGCCAGCAAATGCAGAAGGGCTTTGCTGAGCCGATGTTTTGTACGTGTTATTTTTGTGTTTTCGGGCATTGGACCTCCAAATCGACATTCCGGTGATATCTGTCGGTTGCGAAATCAACATGTGTTGATTATAAAGTAAGTGCAGTTCGGACGGAAATCAAGAGGAGATGTGCGGATGGAATATATCTGGTATGTAATTGCGGCATTGGGAGCAGGTATCGGCACAGGACTGGCAGGTCTTTCTGCGGCTACGGTTATGGTGCCGGTGCTGATCGTGCTCTGTCCTTCGTTTGCGGGGGAAACAGGCGCATATCAGGCAACTGCGATTGCGCTGGCCTCGGATATACTCGGTTCGGCAGTCACGGCGCTGACATATATCAGACACCGGAATATCGATCTCAGACGGGGCTGGATCATGCTGGTATGCATTATCACCATGTGTACGGCAGGAAGCTACGCAGCGTTTCTGGCCGGCAATGTCGTGCTGGGCGGTTTTTCATTGTTCCTGACGTTTGCCATCGGTATACGGTTCCTGATCAGTCCCGATACAAGCAGAAAGGACGGTCCGGCGAAGGGAGAAAAGCTGGACTGGAAGGGTGTGCTGATTTCACTGTTCTTCGGTCTGACAATCGGTTTTGGGACAGGGTTTGTCGGCACCGGCGGCGGCATGATGATGCTGGTGGTATTCACCGTATTCCTGGGCATGGACCTGAAGACGGCAGTAGGAACCAGTACGTTCATCATGACCTTTACGGCTTTGATTGCCTCCGTCAGCCATATTCTGATTCATCCTGTTGTTCTCTTTGAAAAATGGCATGTCATGCTGCTGTGCATCATCGTAGCCACGGCATCAAGTCTTGTATCCGCACGCTTTGCCAACCGGGTCAGCGGCAGAACGGTGGGGCTGGCAACCGGTGCCGTGCTGACCGTGCTCGGCGCATCCATGATCTTCCTGAATTACCGGGAAAGCATTATGGGCATTGCGCTTGTGCGCGATACCCTGATTACCTTCGGTCAGTATATTGTTTATATCGCTTCCATGGCTTCGGGACTGCTGCTTCTGCATGCCGTCTTCCGCATTCCGCAGAATATCTTCCGCAAGCTGCTGCATATCGCTGCCTTCACATCCTCGATCTTTGTGGTGCTCTGCGGCCGCGGGTGGCTGCCGGAAACCCTGACCCTGGCGCTGTTTGCGGCGGTTGTCTATCCGGTGCTTTGTCTCGCGGAAAAGTGGCAGGGATACAGCCGTCTGTTTGTTGAGAAGAAACCGGGTGAGATCAGAAACAGTCTTCTGCTGTTGTTTCTTTCCCAGGCAGTTTTTATGGCTTTTACCTGCGGACTGCTGCAGAAACCGTATATCCTGATTGCGGCAACGGCAGCCTGGGGACTTGGTGACATTGCGGCGGCCTGGGTCGGCAGACCGCTGGGCAAACATAAGATCAAACTGAAGTTCGCCGATCCCTGCAAATCCTGGGAAGGAAGCGCAGCCATGGCGGTTACGGCATTTGCGGCATGTTACACAGCACTGCGGCTTACGGCACCGTGGTCAGCACCGCAGGCAGTATGTGTATCACTTGTAACTGCTGTCGTTGCGGCCTTTGTTGAAATGATCAGCACCGGCGGCAATGATACCGTCACCGTGCCTGCGGCAGGTGTTATCCTGCTGACATTGATTTCCGCAGCCATATGAAGTTAACAGGTTTTCTGTCATAACAAAACAGGATACGTGTCAAAGAAATTATTTGTTCCAGGATAACAGTATTGGTATTATTAATCAGGTTTCAAAAAACCATGACCACTTCTCTGAAGGCAGGCTACACGGACGGCCGGGTCAGATGCCGAGGACCTGTAGAAGATACAGGGACCATACCGCGGGTATGGATGATGCATTCACATTGTGAATGGAATAAGCCGCTGCGCAAGCTGGTTTATCAGTCATTTCGGCAGGAGAAATCCGTGGTTTCCGATGATTTGAGAACGGCTGTGCGCTGCGCAGGCGTTCTTTTTTTGGAGGAGACTATGAAAGATTTGACGAAAGATTTACTGATTCTGCTTGCCGGTTTCATCATGCTGGGATTCTCAGGTTCCGCCCTGAATGTTTCACTGTTTGTATTTCTGTGGCCGGCATGCCTGCTGTGGTTCCTGCACAGACATCAGTCGCTGAAAGCACTGATTCCCGTTTGGCTTGCCTACTGCCTGGTTCTGGCTGTACATTACGGGGATTCCGCCGGTACGGGTAGTCTGCTGACTTCCGGCTGGTTCACATTCCGCTATGCCATCTTTGCATTCCTGCCGTTTGTGGCTGACTTCTTCCTGTACAGACATCTGCCCGGTGCTCTGAAGGTTCTGCTGTTTCCCTTTGCCGTGGCAGCCGGCGAATTCCTGATTCAGCTGACGCACTTCAGCCTGATGAACAATTTCGGATATGCCCTGCTCGGACAGGAGCTGATCCAGACGGTGTCTGTCATCGGTCTCTACGGTCTTTCCGGTCTGATTGCGGCCGTATCATCCGTACTGGTATACGTATTTGAAAACCGTGAGAACCTGAAGAATGCCCTGAAGCCTGCCTGCATTCTTGCATGTATACTGCTGGTATGCTCTTTCTACAGCGGCATCCGTCTGTACGGTGATGTCAAAGCGGATACACCGACTGTGCGCACAGCTCTTGCCAGCGGTCCCGAACTCGGTTTTACCGAAGACGGTGAATGGGAAGTGCTGAGCCTTGAGGAAAACATTGCTTCCATGGAGAACAGTTTCGCCGAGGCTGCCCAGAGCGGTGCAAAGCTGATCTGCTTCTGCGAAGAGGCATTTGCGATTGCCAATTACGATGAAGAAGCTTTCGTGGCAGAGATCCGGAAGCTGGCGGCACAGTACGGTATGTACGCAAATGTTCCGCTGGAAGTTGATGATTTCGATGGTTCCATGGACGGTATGTCACTGAACAAGTGCTGGTTCGTGGATCCGGAAGGAAACATCATGGTGAACTATACAAAGTCCATGCTGGTGCCGGTCATTGAAACACCGTACTTCATTGCCGGTGACGGTGTCATTCCTTCCTTTGAGATGAACCTCGAAGGACAGTCCGTCAAATCAGCTCTCAGCATCTGCTACGACGGCGACTTTGTCCAGTACACCCGCACAATGCCTTCTGATACAGCTGTATGGTTCAACCCGTCCTGGGAATGGCAGGAAGTGCATAAATTCCACAGCGGCACAATTGCCGTGCGTGCCATCGAGAACGGTGTCAACCTGGTCAAGCCGACATATGAAGGTCTCTCGGTCATTGCGGATACACGCGGCAGATATCTTGTCTGCGATTCGAATCTGCTCAACGGTGTAGCGGTGGGCGATCTTCCGCTGACAGGCGAGGTTACCGTATACGGTCAGTTCGGTCATATTCTCAATGCCCTGTACACGGCAGGATTCGCACTGCTGGCGGGTTTTGCGGTATACCGTTTCGCAAAGAACAGAAAAGCATAACAAGTGAAAGATACAGCCCTTGTCCGTTCGGGACAGGGGCTGTTTTTACACATTTCCTGTATATATGTGCATATTAAGCGTTGTCTTTCGTAAGTAATATGTTCTTCGGCCGTGTTTGAAACGCATAACCATGCAAAGTAACCGATAAAACCGTTATAATTATTACTGGGATGACGGTATGTCGGAGAGTATACCGCATAAGTATGAACTTATTTACAACAGTATAATTACGGACAGATAAACGTCTGATATACGGACGGCCTGTTCACGAAGCGTCTCAGCCACTGCATATCAGGAGGATTACAGCATGTTTGGAAAAAAATTTGAACTGAATGAGGAAACAATTCCCGTCGTAGAAGAAATAGGCAAGCATATGCCGGGCGGGTTCTTTATATACAAAGCGGAAGAACCGGAGGAACTGCTGTATGCCAACAAAGCAGTCTTCGATATTTTCGGCTGTGACGGACTGGAGGATTTCCGCAGACTGACAGGATATACATTCAGGGGAATGCTGTATCCGGATGACTATGATGCAATCACGGCATCCATCAACCACCAGATTGCGGCGAGCGAGGATAACTTTGATTATGTGGAATACCGCATTGTGCGCAAGGACGGAGAAATCCGCTGGGTGGATGATTACGGACATTACACGGATACGGAAGCATACGGCGGTATCTACTATGTCTTTATTTCGGATATCACCGAAAAGCGTGAGCGGGCAGAAACAGACAAAGCAGTGCGTCAGGCTGTCATTGAAGCACTCAGTGAGGCATATCACACGGTATGGCTGATCAGTGACACGGAAACCGGCACCTTTTCGCTGTACCGCGGGGATACCGAAGGAACGACGGAACACGCAGCCCCGATCCGCGATGCCCTTGGCCGGCTGAAGTATGAGCAGGCCAAGGAATACTACATCAAGACAACCGTGGCACCCGAGGACCAGGAGCGTCTGCAGCGGGAGCTGACCATGTCTGCAATTACGGCAAGACTGCAGAAGAAACCGCAGTTCAACACCAATTATCTGCGCGTCATGAAAGACGGCAGCAAACGTTACTTCCGCATTGAATTTGCCAAGGTCAATATGCCCAACGGGAAGATGGGCATCGTCTGCGGATTCAAGGATGTGGATGATGATGTCCGCGAAGGACAGAAGGTGCAGAAGGCGCTGCGGGATGCAGAGAGGCAGAAGGCTGAGAACCTGAAGCTGATCGAGCAGATCGAATCAGCCGCAAAACTGGCGGATCTGATGGGTTCGGTGGCATCACTGCTTTCCAATATGCCTGCCATGAGTTTCTCAAAGGATGCGGAAACCGGAAGATACCTTGCCTGCAACCAGGCCTTTGCGGATTATGCGCATAAACCGGATCCTTCCGGGGTTATCGGTCTGCGCGATGATGAAATCTTCGACCCGGTGACAGCAGCGCATTTCGCCGAGGATGATCAGAAGGCCCTCAGTATGGACGAACCGTATATCTTCTTTGAGAATGTTCCCGATGCGGCCGGCAATATGCGCAACCTGCAGACCACCAAACTGAAGTTCAGGGATTCCTACGGCAAACTGTGCACGCTCGGCATGTGCGTGGATGTCACGGCAATGAGTGAAGCGAAAGCCAAGGAAACCGAGATACGCGTCAAACAGCAGGAGCTGGAGCACCGTATTGCCCTGCAGGATGAACTTCTGGAGAAGGAAAAGGAAAGAACCGAACTGATTCAGCTGATTACGGCACTGGCTTCCGATTACCGGAGTGTATATTATCTTGATCTCGACAAGGACAGCGGTGTATGTTACCAGCCGCATTCCGATGTGGACGGATTGAAGCAGGGTGAGCATTTCCGCTACTTCGAGACAGTATCCGATTATGCCGACCGCTACGTCATGGAACCGTATCATACGGAATTCATGCATTTTGTGGAACCTGAGAATATCAGGAAGAGACTGCAGAGTGAACGCGTCATTTCCTACCGGTATATGGTCAGCAGACACGGCCGGGATTCCTATGAGATGGTGAAGTTTGCCGGTGTGCGTCATCCGGAGGACCGTGATGATCATCTCGTGCATGCCGTCGGCGCATGCTTTACCGATGTGGATGAAGAAACCCGCAGAAGCCTGGCGGAAAGCGAAGCCCTGACGGACGCTTTGAACGCAGCCAAACAGGCCAACAGCGCCAAGACTGCATTCCTCTCCAATATGTCGCATGAAATCCGCACCCCGATGAATGCCATCATCGGTCTGAACAACATAGCACTGAATGATCCTGATCTTCCCGCAAAGACACGCGAGTATCTGGAAAAGACAGGCACATCTGCCCAGCATCTGCTGAGCATCATCAACGATATTCTCGACATGTCCCGTATTGAATCCGGACGCATGGTGCTGCGGAATGAGGAATTCTCCTTCTCCAAGGTACTGGAACAGGTGAATGCGATCATCAGCGGACAGTGCCGTGACAAAGGTCTCACCTATGACTGCAGAACCATCGGCAGAGTGGATGACTACTATGTCGGTGATGAGATGAAGCTGCGGCAGATCATGATCAACATTCTCGGCAATGCCGTCAAGTTCACACCAACCGGCGGCAAAGTCACATTCACGATTGAAGAGCTGAACCGCTTTGACGGAAAATCAACACTGCGCTTTGTCTGCAGTGACACCGGCATCGGTATGAGCAAAGAATACCTGCCGCATATCTTTGATTCCTTCTCCCAGGAAGATTCCTCTTTCACGAATAAGTACGGAAGCACGGGGCTCGGTATGCCGATCACCAAGAGCATCGTAGAGATGATGAACGGCTCCATCGAAGTGGAAAGCGAAAAGGGTGTCGGATCAACATTCACGGTAACGGTGACACTGGGGGAATCCGCGCATATTCCGCATGAAGACGAAGAAGGACTGCCGGCTGCACACCGTATGAATGTACTGGTCATCGATGATGATGAAGTGGCCTGCGAGCATGCGAAGATCGTGCTCGGACAGGTGGGCATCTCCTGTGAAAGCGCGCTGTCCGGTGCGGCAGGCATCGAAATGGTGAAGATGCATGAGGCGAGACGGACACCGTACGATCTGATCCTGATCGACTGGAAGATGCCGGAGATGGACGGTGTGGAAACCGCAAGACGCATCCGTGAGATTGTCGGCAGGGAAGCTGCGATCATCATCCTGACGTCCTACAGCTGGGATGAAATTGCGGATGAAGCAAGACAGGCCGGCGTGGACAGCTTTGTGGCAAAGCCGCTGTTTGCCGGTTCGGTCATGGATGAATTCAGAACTGCCTTCAAACTGAAGGCTGAGAAATACGGCACACCTAAGAAAACACTGAAGGGCAGAAGAGTTCTGCTGGCGGAGGATGTGGCCATCAATGCTGAAATCATCCTCATGATTCTGAGTGCCAGGGAGATGGAAGCGGAACTGGCCGAAAACGGACAGGAAGCCGTGGATATGTTTGCGGCGCATGAACCGGGTTATTACGATGCCGTGCTCATGGATATGCGCATGCCGGTCAAGGACGGCCTGGAAGCGTCCAAAGAGATCAGGGCCATGGACAGACCGGATGCCAGGAGCATTCCGATTATTGCCCTGACTGCCAATGCCTTTGACGAAGATGTGCAGAGAAGCATGCAGGCAGGTCTGAATGCCCACCTCAGCAAACCTATAGATGCGGATCTGCTGTACGAAACACTTGAAAATCTGATCTGATTCACGACGAAGGAAGGGGAAAGCGCATTGTGAATGACCGGAAACTGACAACGAAACTATCGCCTGCGAATGCCTGGGCTTTTGCCGTGGGCACAAGCGTGGGCTGGGGATCGCTGGTCGTTACCTGCAGCACTTATCTTGCACAGGCGGGACCGGCCGGCAGTATACTTGGTCTTCTGGCAGGCACACTGATCATGCTTGTCATTGCGCATAACTATTCCTATATGATCAACTGCACACCCGATGCCGGCGGTGCATATGTGTTCTGCCGGGATGCCTTCGGGTATGACCACGGCTTTCTCACGGCATGGTTTCTGACGCTTACGTATCTGGCCATGCTGTGGGCCAATGCGACATCACTGCCGCTGTTTTCACGTTACTTCCTCGGCGACATGTTCTGTGTGGGGAGAATGTACAGTTTCTTCGGATATGATGTGTATCTGGGGGAAGCACTGCTGTCGGCGGCTGCGATACTTGCAGCGATGCTGCTGTGTCTGCGCAACGGCAAACTGAGCGCTGTGCTGATGACGGGCATGGTGATCTTCTTTACGGCAGGAATTGCCGTCTGTGCACTGCCTGCTCTTGCCGGAAGCGGTCTGCAGTTCTCTCCCGCCTTTGTACCGGAGGAAAGGGCAGTCAGTCAGATCCTGCGCATAGCGGTGATTTCACCCTGGGCCTTTATCGGATTTGAGAGTATATCGCACGGGGCGGAGGAATTCGGTTTCCGGAACCGGCGCATCGGCAGGATCATGTTTGCGGCGGTTATGACAACGGCACTGCTGTATATTCTTGTGATACTGCTGTCGGTGTCCGCGCATCCGGCAGGTTATGACAGCTGGCTGGCATATATACGGGATCTCGGAAACCTCAGCGGGACGGAGGCACTGCCGCCGTTCCATGCGGCCGGAAGATATCTCGGGGCGGCCGGTATATGGATCCTGATGCTTTCACTGCTGGCCCTGGTGTTCACCAGTCTGATCGGCAATATCACCGCGGTAAGCAGACTGTTCATGGCACTTGGCAGAGACCGCATCCTGCCGGCATCCTTTGCCTCCGTAAACAAATACGGAACACCCGGCAAAGCAGTGCTGCTGGCATCCCTGGTTTCCCTGATCATTCCGTTTGTGGGAAGAACGGCAGTCGGCTGGATCGTGGATGTAACGACGATCGGTGCGGTGCTTATATACGGATATGTATCGGCAGCGGCCATGAAGACGGCGCAGTTCCGGGGTGACAAAAGGGAATACAGGACCGGTCTTGCCGGACTTTGTGTCATGATAGTAATAGGGGCTACTTTCCTGCTTCCGAATCTGTTTACGTCCGGATCCATCGGAGCGGAATCCTACTTCCTCTTCGTAATCTGGTCGGCAGCCGGCTTCTTCGTCTTCCGGTTTGTCCTGCAGCACGATACGCACAGGAACTTCGGTCAGTCCATTGTTGTATGGATTGCGCTGCTGTCGATGATTCTCTTTGTTTCCATGGTATGGATGAACCAGTCCGTGATGCAGGCAGCCCGGCAGGGCATGACCTCTGTTGAAGAGTATTATGTATCTTCGCTTGGCGGCAGTGTGCAGAGCGGGATTGTGGATGAACAGTTTGCACTGGTACGCAGAACCGCGTCCATCAGAGTCATGGTAGTGATCTTCCTGTTTATGCTCTCACTGCTTGTTCTGCTCAACAACTACAACCTCATGCGTGAACAGGCCAGACACAGTGAAAAACAGCTCGGCATGGTGCGTGATCTTGCTAACCGCGATCCTCTGACCGGTGTCAAAAGCAAGCTGGCATATGCCGAAAAGGAGAAGGAACTGGAGGAAATGATTGCCTCCGGGGATGCGGAACCGTTTGCAGTGGCGGTGTGCGATATCAACGGGCTGAAGGAAGTCAATGATACGCTCGGCCATAAAGCAGGTGATGCATATATCCGCAGCGGATGTATGCTTGTATGCAGATACTTCGAGCACAGTCCGGTCTACCGCATCGGCGGTGATGAATTCGTTGTACTGGTGGCAGGAAGCGACTATGACAGCCGTGATGAGATCATGGCGGAACTGCACCGGACGGTCCGTGAGAATCTGATGTCAAAAGAAGTCGTGGTGGCGGCCGGCATTGCCTCGTATCCCGAAGCGGGAAAGACACTGCGTGAAGTCTTCGAGGAGGCTGACAGACGTATGTATGAAGAAAAGAAACTGCTGAAAAGCATGAATACCTCAGCGGAGTATAGAAAGGGTTAACTGATTATGCCTGAAACAAATCTGAAATTTCATTCCGCACACGGCAAGAGACAATTGCTGGTTGTCGAGGATGAAGTCATCAACCGTGAAATACTGGGAATGATACTGGAAGAACTGTATGAGCCGATCTATGCGGAAACAGGTGCTGAAGCCCTGGCCAAAGCACATGCATATGCCGATACGCTCAGTCTGGTTCTGCTGGATCTGAACCTGCCGGATATGCACGGTCTGGATGTTCTGCGCCAGTTCAAGGGGAACGATCAGCTTTCCCGTCTGCCGGTTATTGTCATGACAGCGGAAAAGGATGCCGAAGTGGAAAGTCTGAATATCGGTGCCATTGACTTTATTCCGAAGCCGTATCCGCAGCCGAAAGTCATTCTGGCAAGAATCAACCGTACGATTGAATTGTCCGAAGACCGCGATATCATCCGCTGGACGGAACGTGATCAGCTGACCGGACTGTATAACCGTGAGTACTTCTACAGATATGCGGCACAGTTTGATACCTATCACAAGGATCTGGAGACGGATGCCATCGTGGTGGATATCAATCACTTCCATATCCTGAATGAACGCTGCGGTAAAGCATACGGCGATGAAGTGCTGATGAAAGTCGGCAATAAGCTCCGTGACCTTGTTAAAGACGGTGAAGGAATCGTCTGCCGCAGGGAAGCAGATACATTCCTGATCTACTGTCCGCACCGTACGGATTATGCGGAGATTCTGGAGAAGGCATCCATCAACCTTGACGGCGGCAACCGCATACGTCTGCGCATGGGTGTGTATTCCAACGTGGATAAGAACATCGACATCGAACGCCGCTTTGACAGAGCGAAGTCCGCTGCCGATACCGTCCGCAGCAACTTCACCAAAACAATCGGCATATATGACAACTCACTGCATGAGGCAGAGATGTTCACCGAACAATTGCTGGATGATTTCCGTACGGCCATCGAAGAGAAGCAGTTTACGGTCTTCTACCAGCCGAAGTTTGATGTCAGACCGCAGGAGCCGATCCTCAGCAGTGCCGAAGCTCTGGTGCGCTGGAAACATCCCACCCTCGGTATGATTTCGCCGGGTATCTTCATTTCGCTGTTTGAAAACAACGGTCTGATCCAGGAGCTGGACAGCTATGTCTGGCGGGAAGCCACATGCCGGATCAGCACCTGGAAGAAAACCCTCGGCATGACCATTCCGGTATCTGTCAATGTTTCACGCATTGATATGTATGATCCCGATTTTGTCAGCCATGTCGAAGGTCTGGTGAAGGAATTTGATCTCGATCCGGCCGAGCTGCTTCTGGAAATCACGGAATCGGCATATACGGAGAATTCCGGACAGATCATCAGTAAAGTCAGTGAACTGCAGGAAAAGGGATTCCGGATCGAAATGGATGACTTCGGTTCCGGCTATTCCTCACTGAACATGATCTCCACACTGCCGGTTGATGCGCTGAAGCTGGATATGCAGTTTATCCGCAATGCCTTCCGTGAACGCAAGGATACACGTCTTCTGGAAATTGTCATCTCACTGGCGGAATCCCTCCATGTGCCGACGATTGCCGAAGGTGTTGAGACTGCTGAGCAGATGCTGACGCTTAAGAGTATGGGCTGCGACTTTGTGCAGGGATACTATTTCTCCAAGCCTCTGCCGGCCAATGAATTTGAGGAATATGTACGTGCGCATAAAGGTTCCGTACAGCCTGTGCAGGAGCTTGAAAAGTCATACAGCAGAGAAAGAAAAGACCGCTTTGCATATGATGCCCTGCATGATCCGATGACGGGTCTCTACAACAACAGTGCATTTGATATTCTGTTCCATCATACCGACAAGGATCACATTGCCGTGCTGATTGCGGATGTGGACGGATATGAAAAGATACGTGCGGAAAAGGGCAAGGTATATGCTGATTCGGTGATCAAGCGGGCTGCTGCTGTGCTGCGTGAAAGCTTCCGCAACGTTGATGATATCTGCCGTCTCAAGGAGGATGAGTTTGTTATCATCATGACCCGCATGACGGAAACCATGGAAAAGCTTGTATATGACAAGGTCAGCCAGATCAATGCAGCGCTGCAGAATCCTCCGGAAGGAGAACCGGCGCTGAGTCTCTGCTTCGGTGTTGCTTTCTCCGACCGTCTGAATCCGGGCGAAGATATCTTCGATGATGCCGATGCGGCGCTGATCAGGGCAAAACAGGAAGGCAGTGTCTGCTGCATTTTCTGAGAAAGGAATTACCGATGAAGTATGAAGAGTGGGATGCGTATGACCGGCATCTGAACAGGATTCCCGGGGAAACGCTGGTGCGCGGTGAACCGATTCCCGAAGGCATGTATCATCTGGTCAGTGATGTGATCGTGCGGCATACGGACGGCACATGGCTGCTGATGCAGAGAGACAGAAAGAAGAACTGGGGCGGCATGTGGGAAGCCACGGCTGGTGGTTCTGCTCTGCGCGGGGAAAGCGCCTATGCATGTGCTGAACGTGAACTGGCTGAGGAAACCGGCATCACGGACGCTGAGCTGGAACAGGTCGGTGTGCTGATCAGCCATGCGTACCATACGATCTTTGCGGAGTATCTGTGCGTGACCGATCAGGCCAAGGACACCATTGCTCTGCAGGAAGGTGAAACCCAGGCATACAAGTGGGTTACGACAGAGGAACTCAGACAGATGAAGAGGAATGAGCTGATTACGGAAAGAATGCAGGGTTTCCTGCAGGAACTCCGTTAGTCCCTTGTTTCCTACTTCGGTAACAGAAAAGTTTATGATAATATGTACAGGTAAAGAAACGGGGCAGGTAAGATGGTAATTAAATGTACGACAAATGATACGGAAACGACTGTCAGAGTTGAAGGCCGCCTGGATACAACAACAGCGCCTGAACTGGAAAGTGTTCTGAAAGATGCCGGTGAAAAGTCGGATTCCCTTGTACTTGATTTTGAAGAGCTCGATTATCTGTCTTCCGCGGGACTCAGAGTACTGCTTTCTGCTCAGAAGATGATGATGCAGAAAAAAGGCATGAAGGTTATTCATGTGAATGAAACCGTTTGGGAGATTCTGGAAGTAACAGGCTTTTCAGATGTGCTGACAATTGAGAAGAGTTAGGACTGATGCCTGACAAAAGTGTCCGTGACATGAGTGTATTCGAAAGAATGCACTATTCACTCAGTTCCAGAATGTTTCATACCATTCTGGTTTTTTCACTTCTGCTGATCCTGGCAGCCGGTCTGATCAGTTCATGGCTGTTCAGCCGTGCCGTGCGTGCCCAGCTGGAAGAGAATACGTGGAACCTGTCACAGAATATTTCCATTCTGCTGGACGGGGATACCGTTGAACGGTATACGGACAAAGCGGAGGAAATCTACCGCTCGCTGGATCCGGAACTGAGAAACAATCCGGACAGTGAAGAATACAGAGCTGCATTTGCCCAGCTGCAGGATGATCAGTGGACACAGATCAACGTCATGCTGGAACGTCTGGTGCAGGCAAACAGTGCCGGACGCATTACAATCGGAAAGAATCTGCCGGATGAAAACAGGTTCCTGAGTGTCTTTGATGCACGGGAAGGCGAGAATGCAAGGCCTGCCGGTATCTGGGAAGTGCCGGTCAGCTCGGAGCGGGAACTCAATCCCGTTACCTCATACGCACCGGTGATCTTCGACAGAGCGGACAAGGAACTGCAGTGCATCGGCAAAGCTGTGCTGAGCGACGGTGCCGGCAGGGAATGTGCGGATATCATTGTCGGGTATTCGCTGAATGCGGCCGCAAGACGTGTACGGCATGTCATGGTGCAATTACTGCTGGTGCTGTTATTGATTACAGCGGTTGCGGATTACTTCATTGTGCAGAAAATGAAAAAGACGGTCGTGAAACCGCTGAATGATCTCAGCAGAGCGGCCGAAGAATACATTGAGGATAAGAAAGACGGGGTCATGGTGGAGCATCATTTCCAGGACCTTACGATAAAGACCGGTGATGAGATTGAAAACCTGAGTCTGCTGATGGCGGAGATGGAGAGAGACATAGACGAGTATGTCAGAAACCTGACCGGCATCACCAGGGAGAAGGAGAGAATCAGCACCGAACTCGGCATAGCTTCACAGATTCAGGAAGGCATGATGCCAAGCATCTTTCCGCCGTTCCCGGACCGTACGGAATTTGATCTGTATGCATATCTGAATACAGCCAAGGAAGTCGGCGGCGATTTCTACGATTACTATCTGCTGGATGAAGATCATCTGGCTGTGGTCATGGCGGATGTTTCCGGCAAAGGTGTTCCGGGTGCCCTGTTCATGATGGCTTCCAAAATTCTCATCAACAACTATGCGGTGGTGCTGGAACATGATCCGGCTGCCATCCTTGCGGCATTGAACCGTACGATCTGCGCAAACAACAAAGCAGAGATGTTTGTGACAATCTGGCTTGGTATACTGAATATACCCACCGGTGTGATGAAGGCGGCCAATGCGGGTCATGAATATCCGATCATCGGCGGCAGGGAAACCCCGTTCGCACTGTTCCGTGACAAACACGGCTTCGTGATCGGCGGCATGGAAGATTCCGCATACACCAACTACGAGATACAGATGAAACCGGGAGATCAGATCTTCCTGTATACCGACGGTATCACCGATGCCATGAACAGCAGTGGTGAAATGTTCGGCATCAGCCGGGTTGTTGCATCCCTGAATGCAGCACGTCCCTGCAGTCCCAAAGAAGCTCTGGAACATGTTGCCTCGGATATCCGTTCATATGTCGGAGGAGAAGATCAGTTTGACGATATAACAATGCTTATGCTGGAATATCTTGGTGCGGGTGAGAAGTCCGCGGAAATCACGGTCGATGCAGTGCTGAGCAGTATTCATCGGGTGACTGACTTTGTGGAGGAAAAGCTGGAGAAAGCCGGCTGTCCGCACAAAGTGCAGATGCAGATCAGTATTGCCCTGGATGAAATCCTCAGCAACATCGCCAAATATGCCTACCCGGATAAACAGGGAAAGATGACGGTCCGTCTGCGTGCGGAAGCTTCCTTTGCGGAAGTGACGTTTGCGGACAGCGGCATTCCCTACAATCCCCTGGAGGCCGAAACCCCCGATACAACCAAACCTGCAATGGAACGCATTGCCGGCGGTCTCGGAATTTTCGTTGTGAAGAAAACCATGGACAGCATGACGTATGAATACCGCAACGGCCAGAATATCCTGACCATACGCAAGAACTACTGATACACAAGGAGAACGACATACATGGACATTGTGACATTCGACGGAACCGGCAAAGATCCGGTCATTCGTCTGAACGGACATATAGATTCAGCCAACGCACCGGAAGCAGGAAAGGCAATCGATGACATCATTGCCCGTGAAGGCTGTACGGCGGTTGTGGTGGACGCCAAAGACCTGGAGTATATCTCCAGTGCAGGACTGCGCGTGATCCTGAAGCTGCTGAAAAACAAACAGCTGATCCGCATTGTCAACTGCAGCACGGATGTATACGAAATATTTGAGATGACCGGGTTTACCGAAATGGCTGAGATTGAGCGTGTATACCGTGAGCTCTCGGTTGAAGGATGCGACATCATCGGTCAGGGTGCCAACGGCACCGTATACCGCATCAGTCCCGATACGATCGTCAAGGTCTATCACGATGAGGATGCCCTGGATGATATCCGCAATGACCGTGAAAGTGCCAAGAAGGCGTTTGTGCTCGGTATGCCGACTGCGATTCCGTTTGATGTTGTCCGTGTGGGAGACCGCTACGGAGCCGTATATGAGCTGCTGAATGCCAAGGCGGTCAAGGATCTGATCCTGGAGAATCCCGATGACATCGATGATGAAGTGCGCATCATGGTGGATCTTCTGAAGAAGATACATGCCATCAAGGTTGAAAAGGGTGTATTCCCCTCAGCTCTTGAAAAAGCCATTGGCTATGTTGAATTCCTGAAGGATTATATTCCTGCCGATACATATGAGAAGCTCGATAAGATGATCCGCGAAGTGCCGGATGACGATCACCTTCTGCACGGTGACTTCCATATCAAGAATGTCATGCTGCAGAACGATGAAGCACTGATGATTGATCTCGATAAACTGCGTATCGGCAATACACTGTTTGAATTCGGTCCCATCTTCAATGCATATGTAGGCTTCTCCAAAGCAGATCCTGCCAATGCCCATGAATTCTTCGGTATTACCAGTGAGCAGGCACGGCATATCTGGGAACAGACAGTCCGCTGTTACTTCGAGGGCTGCAGTGAAGAGAAGATCCAGGACATCATGAAGAAAACCATGATCTACGGTTATGTGAGAATTATCCGCCGGACGATCAGACGCGGTGAAACCGCCCAGGAAAGGGGCTGGAAGCTCGTTGATGCCTGCACGGAAGAACTGATCCGTCTGGTCAATGAAACAGACAATCTGATTATTTAAACAAAGAAAAGGCTGTACCTGCCGGGGCGACGATTCAGCAACCGCTGCAGAGACATGCCTTTTTCATTCAGCCGTTCATAATCTGTGACTTTTCCATGTGCGAAGCTGATAGATTCACACCTGCAGCAGAAGCTGCGTATATTTTTGGGAGGACAGGAGCTATGAGGCGGGAATACAGGCAGCCAAAAACGGGGGAGATAATGATGATGAATACTATCCGCGCATCTAAAAGTGTATATATGCTTGCCTATGTGCTTGAACTGGTCTTTTATTGCATTCGGGGGCATTACATTTATGTGGAGACAGGTTTCTTTGGGCTCTCCGGAAATACGATTACATATGTATTCCATGTTGCAGGCTCGCTTTTAATCATGCTCTGCTGGAGCACACGGTTCAGACCCCTCATATTGTTGTCTTCAGGCTTATTTGCAGTAGGTTTTATTCCGGCGCTGTTTCTCCCAGAGGGGGTACTGCGCCTGATTTTTGCCTGCACCGGAATGTTCGGACTTGGAGGCGCTGTAAGTGCCTGCCGTTGCGGATATGCCTTTGTTTCCAACAATTCAGAGCGGCTCACCGGTATGTCGCTGATGATCATACTTGTGGCGATCATACATAGAACCGATTGGGCAGGGAC
>JAFUCL010000109.1 GCA_017459725.1 Solobacterium sp.
GATACCGGGAATGGAAATGATAGGAGAGTTTAGCTGGCGGCTGAATTCTTCTATTTTCTTTTCCAGAACACGGATCTGTTCATTTCTGGTGTTGATGATGGCAATGACAGATTTCACCTCCAGCTCAACAGCGATATTGTCATCACCGACGGAAATCCTGGCCAGTTCTCTGATCTCTTCAGCTGTCACTTTACACTACCGGCCACGGCCTTCTGTTTTAAGGGCTTTACGGAGGTTACGAATATCCTCGCAGGCGATTGATGAAGCGCTGGAATAGACAGCGAGGAATTGCATATACGCCTTGGAATAACGAGTCCAGGACAAACGGTTCACTTCCGGGAAGACGATATCCAGAGCACGCTGCAGGCGGTTCATATCCTGATTGTGCTGTTCCTGAAGCTGATGATAGAGGCGTGTCAGCTCTCGTAGTTTGGATGTCTCTGCAGAAGTCTTGGAAACAGATCTCCAGAACTTCTTCTTGCTTAACATCTCTGCGATGAGAAGTGCATCTTTCCTGTCATTCTTGGCAGACATACCGAGTTTCTTGCGGCGCATTGCAGTAGTATGTGGATTGATATACTTCACGGAGAGCTTCATCTCCAGAAGGAAGTTGGTAAGGTTGGTCATGTAATGACCTGTGTCTTCCATTCCGATAGCGTGCTTGCGGCGGATATAATAATTCACTTTGGAATAGAACAGTCTGAGGCCTTCCTGATCATTACTGAAGAAGAAAGGCTTGATAAGAACTTCGCCGGTCTTGTCATCAAGCACTGCAGCGCAATGTTTGAACTTACCAACATCGATGCCGATGTTGATCATGATGTGTATACTCCTTTCAATCAATGGATGTGACGAATACCGGTACAGCCGTTTCAGAAGTATCAGAGAGTATGGTGCGAAATGTGAACTCACTCCAAAGAAAGAAGGGCTCATCTAACTAATTGCAGTTTCCATACAACGAAGCGGCCAGATAATCCTCCACGTAGTCAAAGCTACAAAGATATCAGATATAGGTACGCATTCACGATCTCAATTCTACTCGGTGATCCGGGCCGATACTAAGCCGGATGAGAAAGGAGATGTATACAGATTTTGCTTAGCTGGATGAGCTTAATTTGTATATACCAATACATATGCAGGCAAAAGCAGAAAGAATCCCGATGGGACCGGAATCATTCGCAGTCAGAAACAATACAGAAGTTACGTGGATCGGCGGAGGAGGTGCCATGATCAACAGCAGAGGCACCGTCATTCTGATTGATCCGCTGCTGGAAGGTTTTGATATGCCCATACTCACGGAAGCACCGTTTTCGGTTGAAGGCTGCGGGCATGCGGATGCGGTTCTCATCACCCACTGCGACAATGATCATTTCAGCAGGCCTACGCTTCTCGGCATAAAAGACAAGACAGATATCATCCATACAACACAGTATGTGGCCGGTCTCTGCAGTGATCTGGGACTGCAGGCGGCAGGGCATGATATCCATGACTCTTTTAAAGTTAAGGATATTACCATAACCCTGACACCGGCAGATCATGCCTGGCAGAATGACTCACCCAAACACGCTGCGGAAAGACATTATGAAATGCAGGATTTCTGCGGCTTCCGTGTGGAGACACCGGACGGTGTGATCTGGATGCCGGGTGATTCCAGACTGATGCAGGAGCAGCTTGAGCAGAAACCAATGGATCTTATACTTATGGATATTTCGGATTCACGCTGGCACATCGGTCTTGACGGAGTGGTCAATATGGCTGAAGCATATCCGGATGTGCCGCTGCTGCCGATTCACTGGGGATGTGTGGATGCACCGGAGTGGAAGGAATTCAACGGTGATCCTGAGGCTGTACGGAAACTCATCTGCAATCCCGACAGGCTGTTTGTCAAAGCAGTCGGGGAACCGTTTGTACTGCCGCACAGATAAAAGCAGGAAATATAAAAGCTGTATACAGCGTGTGTATGCAATGACATCCACGGCTGATACAGCTCTTTTATTTTTGAATTCCGCGTGACAGCTTCCAGATAATGCGGAAGACCAGCATACGGTGTGCTTTGTCACCGCCGTTCTGCAGATCGATCGGATCGGCGTGGGCGATGATGCGGCCGATCAGTTTCGGCCGGAAGGGAAGCTTTGCGAAAGTGTGCAGCAGCCAGGCATGCGCGAACAGTTCTTCAGCAATCTCCTGTTCACTCATATCCGCCAGTATGCCTTCGGCAAGCATGCGCTTTGCTTCAGTGATGCAGTACTGCTTATTCAGATAATGCAGGCCGTTGGCCAGGGTTACCGGATCTGTATACTTTCGCTCCATGCTTCTAATTATATAGAAGCGCGGTAATCAGTGAAAGCTTTTTTAAGAGCAGGATACAGTCTGCGGCTGACCGGCACCATTGAACCGGTTTTCATAATGGCAAGGTTATCATCCAGGCTTCGGATCTCACATACATTCAGGATGACACCGCGGGATGCCGCAATGAACATCGGGAAAGGCTTCAGCAGAGATTCCATATCTTTATGAGCCATCCATACCACTGTGTTTTCACGGTTTGTACGGTGAATATAGATACGGTGGTTGAAGTATTCCGTATATACGATTTCATTGATTGGAATGCTGATATCATTCGGGAGATAAATCTTATCCTGAACGACACCGACGTCCTTCAGGATTTTCTTCAGGCTTACCTCACTGACCGGTTTCTGCAGATAATTATTTGCTTTCAGCTCATAGCTTTCGGCAGCGTAATCATTCCGCTCAGTCACAAATACCAGATATACATCCGGATCTTTCTCTCTGACAGCACGGGCTGTTTCAATACCGTTCGGGGTGCCGATGTCTATTTCAGTAAAAATGGCATTAAAGCCGCCCTTAACCATATGGGCAAGCAGTTCGCTGCCGCTGTTAAACTCTGCTGTTTCAGGCACTGAGGAAGAAACGGAACTGAAAACACGGATCAGTGCGGCCCGGTCTTCGGTATTCGGATCTACTACTGCGATTTTCATACTGTCAAATACTCCAAGAAATAATGAATATATAATATAAAGGGTACGTATTTAATTATAACAGATATTCGTTTTCCTCAATAAAAGTGCATCTGAAAATTTTTAGAGAACCCTATCAAATACCGTTTGAGTAATGAAAATATTCAATCGGGTAATCGTTATTCGCTCTTTTCAAAGAAATAGTTGATGTACTATAAACTGCACACCGAAAACCTGAAAGAGGACTATTCTGGCTATGAAGAGGTAGAGAATATGTTGATCAATCAGGAATTTATCAATCATCTGACACCCGTGGAAATA
>JAFUCL010000110.1 GCA_017459725.1 Solobacterium sp.
GATTGGCATAACCAGCTGAACAGCATTATAATATGTTCGCTGATCAGGTAGGGCTAGTACTTGATTAGCACTTTTCATATCTCCATTTTACCAATTCAAAAGAGGCTATAACAGCTTTTCAACTGTTACAGCCTCTTCTTTCAGAAAGAGGAGACATGTATGAGTAAAAAGACAGCCGGCGGAATGCTGATCCGCACAGCCGGAGCAGGTGCTCTGGCATACGCAGGAATATCCGGACTGCTGTTCCGGAAATTCTTCCGCGTAACAAAGAATGAAAAGCATGAGGCGTACCACAGTGAGCTGTACACAGTAGAGGATGATCAGTGGTTTGCAAACTGTCACAGAGAAGATCTTTATGCTGTTTCGTACGATGGTCTTAATCTGCATGCAATCGTGATTGAATCACATCCGGAATCCGATCAGTGGATGCTGATCCTGCACGGACATAATGAACGTGCATTGGATATGAAGAGATGGATGCACGAGGCCGACAAAAGGGGATGGAATGTGCTCGTTCCCGATGCAAGAGGACACGGTCTTTCCAGCGGCAGATACACTGGACTGGGTTGGCCGGAACACTACGATGCCATCACCTGGATCGATCAGATTGTAAGAAGAAACATCAACAGTAAGATATTTGTCTACGGACGTGATACCGGCGCAAATGCAGTTGTTAACCTGCTCGGTGATCATCTGCCCGGCAATGTCAAAGCAGCCGCTGCAGATTCTGCTTCAAGTGATCTCAGTGATCTCATCGTATACCGCACCGGTAAGGAAACATGCATACATGGTAACGTGTTTGTGCGTGGAATTGATTTTTTCGTAAAGAGAATTCTGCACTTCTCCGTATACGAGGGAACCACAAGACGTCAGCTTATGAAGGCGCAGGTGCCGCTGCTGCTGAATTACGGAAGTGAAGACATCACCATACCTGCAGGCATGCAGTATGACAATTACTATGCGTGTGCATCCGAACGCAACATGCATGTATACCATGGAGCTGATCATAATAATTTGTGGATGATGGAAACCTATTTCGATGACCTGTTTTCCTTCGCTTATAACTATGTGAAATAATGCGATTCTTTATCTTTTAATTTCTTGTTTAAAGATATCCGCTGTCTTATAATCGAATTAGAGAGTTACATAGGAGGAAATATGGCAACAAAAAAGTATGTCTACAAATTCTCTGAAGGAAACGGCACAATGCGTGAACTGCTCGGCGGCAAGGGTGCAAACCTTGCTGAAATGAGCATTCTCGGAATGCCTGTTCCGAATGGCTTCACAATCACAACCGAAGCATGTACCGCTTACTACGCTGATGAGCGCAAAATCAACAGCACCATCATGAAGCAGGTATGGGAACACCTTGCATGGCTCGAAAAGACAACCGGTAAGAAACTGGGTGACAAGGAGAATCCGCTTCTTGTTTCCGTACGTTCCGGTGCACGTGCAAGTATGCCTGGCATGATGGACACGATTCTTAACCTCGGTATCAATGACACTGTTGTAAAGGTCATTGAGAACAAGACACAGAACAAGCGGTTTGCATATGACTCATACCGCAGATTCATCCAGATGTTCTCTGACGTTGTCATGGGTCTCAGCAAAGCTAAGTTTGAAGAGATCATTGACGAAGTCAAATATGAGCGCGGTGTAAAACAGGATATCGATCTCGATGCAGAGGCAATGGTTGAACTGACAGACAAGTTCAAGAGCTTCTACAAGAAGAACCTCGGTGAAGAATTCCCGCAGGATCCGAAGGATCAGCTGGAAAGAGCAATCGAAGCAGTCTTCCGTAGCTGGATGAACGAACGTGCTATCTTCTACCGTCGTATGAATGACATTCCTGAGAGCTGGGGCACAGCTGTCAACGTCATGGAGATGGTATTCGGTAACATGGGTAACGACTGCGGCACCGGTGTTGCATTCACAAGAAACCCTGCAACAGGTGAAAGAAAACTGTTCGGTGAGTTCCTGATGAACGCACAGGGTGAAGACGTTGTTGCCGGTATCCGTACACCGGAACCGATCAGCAAACTCGCTGACCTGATGCCGGATGCATTCGATGAGTTTGTCAAGGTTACTCAGATCCTTGAAAACCATTATCACGATATGCAGGATATGGAATTCACGATCGAACACGGCAAACTGTTCATGCTGCAGACAAGAAACGGCAAGCGTACAGCTGCTGCTGCTCTGAAGATTGCTGTTGACATGGTCAATGAAGGTCTCATCACTAAGGATGAAGCTCTGATGATGGTTGAGCCGAGACAGCTCGACGACCTGCTCCATCCGCAGTTCGATGCTGCTGAGCTCAAGGCGAAGAAGGATGATGTCATCGCCAAGGGTCTGGCTGCTTCTCCGGGTGCTGCCTGCGGTTCCGTCGTATTCAATGCGGCTGATGCTAAGGCACAGGCTAAAGACGGCAAGAAGGTTATCCTCGTTCGTCTTGAAACATCTCCTGAAGACATCGAAGGTATGCATGTATCCCAGGGTATCCTGACAGTCCGCGGCGGTATGACCAGCCATGCAGCAGTTGTAGCACGTGGTATGGGTGCCTGCTGTGTATCCGGATGCGGTGCTATCACAGTCAATGAAGATGCAAAGACATTCACAGTCAACGGTGAAACATTCACTGAAGGCGATATCATCTCACTCGACGGTTCCACAGGTCTTGTTTACAGAGGTGTCATCAAGACAGTTCCTGCAACCATCTCCGGAAACTTCAAGAAGTTCATGGACTGGGCAGACGAACGCCGTCAGCTGAAGATCCGTACAAATGCAGATACACCTGCAGATGCTAAGCGTGCCGTTGAATTCGGTGCTGAAGGTATCGGTCTTGTCCGTACCGAGCATATGTTCTTCAACAGTGCTGAAAGAATCCGTGCTATCAGAATGCTCTGCGTAGCTAAGAACAGCGAACAGAGACAGAAAGCACTGGATCTCCTCGAACCGATGCAGCAGGCTGACTTCGAACACATCTTCGAAGCAATGGGCGGCAGAAGTGTTACAATCCGTCTGCTTGATCCGCCTCTGCATGAATTCCTGCCGAAGACAGATGAAGAAGCACGTGACGTTGCTGATTCCCTGGGCGTATCCATTTCTGCAGTTGAAGAAGCAGCAAATGCTCTGCATGAATTCAACCCGATGATGGGTCACCGCGGAAGCCGTCTGGACGTTACATATCCTGAAATCGGTGTTATGCAGACACGTGCTATCATCAATGCTGCGATCTACATCAACCGCAAGCATCCGAAGTGGCATGTAGTTCCTGAAATCATGATTCCGCTGGTAGGCGAACCTAAGGAATTCAACTATGTCGCAAACATCGTCAGAAAGACTGCTGATGCAATCCTTTCCAAGTATAAGTCCAAGACAACATATAAAGTCGGTACAATGATCGAAATTCCGCGTGCTGCTCTGCTGGCAGGCGAGATTGCGAAGACTGCTGAATTCTTCTCCTTCGGTACAAACGACCTGACACAGATGACATTCGGCTTCTCACGTGATGACGCAGGCAAGTTCCTGAGTGATTACTATGACAAGAACATCTATGAATCAGATCCGTTCGCTCATGTTGATACAGCAGGTGTCGGACAGCTGATCGAGATGGCTGCTGAAAGAGGCCGTGCAACAAGAAAAGATATTCATCTGGGTGTCTGCGGTGAACACGGCGGCGATCCTGCATCCATCGAATTCTTCCACCGTGTAGGTCTGACATATGTTTCCTGCTCACCGTACCGTGTACCGATCGCAAGACTTGCTGCTGCTCAGGCTGCCATCAAGGTTGACCGTGAGAACGGCATCGTTGCCAAGGTAGAACCGAAACCGGCTAAGAAGGCTCCGGCAAAAGCTGCACCTAAGAAGGCTGCTGCAAAGACTGCCGCTAAGCCCGCTGCCAAGAAAGCACCTGCAAAGGCTGCTGCCAAGGCAGTAAAAGCTGAACCGGCTAAGGCAGAAGAACCTGCTAAGAAAGCACCGGCCAAGAAAGCTGCTGCTAAAACTGCCGCAAAGAAGGCTCCGGCAAAAGCTGCACCTAAGAAGGCTGCTGCAAAGAAACCGGCTGCTAAGAAGGCAGGCAAGTAATCAGTAAGAGGTCATCCCGCGAGGATGACCTTTTTTTCTTGAAACTTCCCGTTCAGACAAGGATAATTGAAGTAGAACTGGAGATATAATCCTATGGAAAAATACATCATGGCAATTGATCAGGGAACCACGAGCTCCCGGGCAATCCTTTTTAATCATGAAAGTGAGATTGTCGCTGTCGCAAAACGCGAATTCACGCAGTACTTCCCGCACCCCGGCTGGGTCGAACACAATGCCAACGAAATCTGGCTGTCTGTTTGTTCCGTCATGGCATCCTGCATTCAGGAAGCCGGTATCGAACCTTCACAGGTAGCAGGCATCGGCATCACCAACCAGCGTGAAACAACAGTTGTCTGGAACCGTCGTACAGGTCTGCCTATTTATAATGCAGTCGTATGGCAGTCACGGCAGACAGCGGAGATCTGCGACATGCTGAGAGCGGGCGGATATGAGCCCATGATTACCGAAAAGACCGGTCTTAAGATCGATCCGTATTTCTCGGCTTCAAAGATTCGCTGGATCCTCGATCAGGTTGACGGAGCGCAGGACAAAGCCGAAAAAGGGGATCTGATTGCCGGTACGATCGATTCCTGGCTGATATATAAACTCAGCGGCGGCAAAGCCCATGTTACGGACTACACCAATGCGTCCAGAACGATGCTGTACAACATCTATGAAAAGAAGTGGGATGAGGAACTCTGCGGTCTTCTGAACATACCCATGAAGATGCTGCCGGAAGTCAAGGACTCCAGCGGTGTATTCACCTATACGGTACCGTATCATTTCTTCGGTCAGGAAGTTCCGATTGCCGGGGCAGCCGGAGACCAGGAAGCTGCTCTGTTCGGTCAGGCATGCTTTGACGACGGTGATGTCAAGAATACATACGGCACAGGCTGTTTCCTGCTTATGAATACAGGCAAGGAACCGAAGCGTTCCAGCAACGGTCTTGTAACGACGATTGCCTGGGGCATCAACGGTGAGCTGACATATGCTCTGGAAGGTTCCGTATTTGTGGCAGGTTCGGCAATCCAGTGGCTGCGCGACCAGATGAAGTTCTTCCCGTCCGCACCGATGAGCGAGGAACTCGCCAAGAAAGCCTCCAACGACAATGTCATTCTTGTGCCTGCATTTGTGGGACTCGGTGCTCCGTACTGGGATGACCGCTGCCGAGGCGCTATCTTCGGTCTTACAAGAGGCACATCCATTGAGGATATCACCAAGGCAACGCTTGATTCCCTGGCATACCAGACCAAGGATGTACTGTCTGCCATGGAAGAGGATATCGGCAGTAAGATCAGCACGCTGAAGGTTGACGGCGGTGCTTCCCTGAACAATTACCTGATGCAGTTCCAGAGTGATCTGCTGCACTGCGATGTTGTGCGGCCGCGCAATATTGAAACCACGGCCCTCGGTGCAGCGCACCTTGCCGGTCTTGCGGTAGGCTATTGGACGATGGATGATTTCCGTAAGTCGGCAGGCAATGCGGACGTCTATCATCCGTCTGCGGATGTCAGGAAAGCCGATGCGCTTTACAGCAGATGGCAGCTTGCTGTTGCGGCGGCACGCATGTTCCCGGCAGAAGATTGACACAGCAATTAATTGGGAGTATAAACTATTTATATGCGTTGATCAGGATACGATCCCTGATGACCGGATCAGAGAGACCGACGGTTGGTGAAAGACGGTTGACGGAGTCTTGGATTACTACCTGTGAGCAGCACTCTAATAGGTGCCGTACGTTCTGCGATAAAGAACACACGAGCCTGCGGTGATCCGCGGGGAATTAAGGTGGTACCACGCTAAGCGTCCTTTAGGGGACGCTTTTTTATCAGAAAAGGAGAGAGTGGGGAACTAGTATGATTAACTTCAAGGAAAATGCTGAACTGAACACACTGAATCACAGCTGTGCACATCTGATGGCACAGGCCGTCAAGCACCTGTATCCGCATGCCAAATTCTGGGTAGGACCGGTTGTGGAAGAAGGCTTCTACTATGACATCGATCTCGGTGATGATGTTATCCGTGATGAAGACCTGCCCAGAATCGAAAAGGAAATGAAGAAGTGCGCCAAGGATGCCAAGAACATTGTCAGACATGAGATTTCCAGGGAAGAAGCACTGGAACAGTTCAAGGATGACCCGTACAAGGTCGATCTGATCGAACGCATGGAGGAAGGCACAAATATCTCTATGTACACACAGGGCGACTTTACGGATCTCTGCCGCGGTCCCCACGTTGAAAATACAAAGTTGCTGAAGAACTTCAAGCTTCTCAAGCACAGCGGTGCTTACTGGAAGGGCGATGAACACAACCAGGTTCTGCAGAGAATCTACGGTGTATGTCTGCCGACTGCTGAAGAGCTCGAAAAGCATCTTGCCGATCTTGAGGATGCCAAACAGCGTGACCACCGCCGTCTCGGTAAGGAAATGGCCATGTTCATGTTCTCCGAGACAGTCGGTTCCGGTCTGCCGATGTGGCTGCCCAACGGCTTCACCGTGCGCCGTGAACTGTCAGACTACATCATGAACAAGGAACTTGCCCAGGGTTATATCCACGTCAAAACACCGGTTGTTGTAAGCACAAAGCTCTACAAGATCTCCGGACATCTGGCTCACTATAAGGATGATATGTTCCCGATCATGGAGCGTGACGGTGAAGAATACTGCCTGCGTCCGATGAACTGCCCGGAACACATGATCATGTACAGAAGCACACTGCATTCATACCGTGATCTGCCTGTAAGAATCGCTGAGATCGCCGATGACTTCCGTTATGAAGCTTCCGGTGCTCTGACCGGTATTGAACGTTCCAGAGCATTCGTGCAGAATGACTCGCATATCTTCTGCCGTCCGGATCAGATCAAGGAAGAAATCAAGAACGTCACCAACCTCATCCTTGATGTATATAAGGACTTCGGTTTTGAGGAATACAGCTTCCGTCTGTCCCTGCGCGATGTCAACAACAAAGAAAAGTACTTTGGCAATGATGAACTCTGGGAGACCAGTGAAGCACAGCTGCGCGAGATTCTGATCGAAATGGGTGTTCCGTTCTATGAAGCGGAAGGTGAAGCCGCATTCTACGGACCGAAGATCGACGTACAGGTCAAGAGTGCAATCGGCCATGATGTCACCATGTCCACGATCCAGCTTGACTACCAGCTGCCGGAACGCTTTGAACTGACATATATCAATGAAGAAGGCGAGAAGGTTCGTCCGGTCGTTATTCACCGTGCAATTCTCGGTTCCCTTGACCGTTTCGTTGCCTTCCTGCTTGAAGAAACAAAGGGCAAGCTGCCGCTCTGGCTGGCTCCGACACAGATCGTTGTCATCCCGGTATCTCCCGAAGCACACGGCGCATATGCGGCTGAAGTCGTTGATACACTGCGCAAGAACGGTGTCCGCGTAACCCTGGATGACCGCAATGAGAAGCTCGGCTACCGTGTCAGAGAAGCACAGACACAGAAGATTCCGGTAGAGATCGTTATCGGTGAGAAAGAGGCCGAAGAGAAGGCTGTTACAGTCCGCCGTTACGGCAGCCGTCAGGAGACAAAGATGTCCCTGGAAGCATTTGTAGAAGCAGCCTTGACGGAAATCAGAACCAAACAGCGTGCGGAATAGTTATATATCTTGATGCATTGCATTTAACAACTTATGTTATAATGTTAACAAGTTTGGGGACACCATGCCTTTTTAAGGATGCTTAAGGGATTTTGGTGTCTCTGTACTGACTGCATTTCACTGGTATACCTCCAGTGGGGTTGCCAGTTAAAAAGCTTATTTCATGGGAGAAGAAGGAGGAGTTCATATGGAAAAGCTGAATGGCGCAGCTCTGAAGCAGATTGATGAAATCGTAGCTGCACATGCTCACGAACCGGGACCGGTCATTGTTATGCTTCATGAGGTACAGGATCAGCTGGGATATATCCCGTTCGAAGCAATCGAAAAAATTGCGGCAGGTACCGGTACAAGCGCTGCAGAAGTCTTCGGTGTTGTTAATTTCTATGCCCAGTTCACAACTGAGCCGAAGGGAAAACATGTCATCAATGTATGCCTCGGAACTGCCTGCTATGTTAAGGGCGCTCAGGCTCTGATTGACGCTGTCTCCGAAAAAATCGGTGCTGAAGTCAACCACACAAGTGAAGACGGTATTTTCTCTCTTGATGCGACAAGATGCCTCGGCGCCTGCGGTCTTGCGCCGGTATGCGTCATTGACGGAAGAGTTGTAGGAAGCGCTACACCTGACAAGATCAGAAAAGAAATTGATGCGCTGATTGCACAGGAAAAAGCTGAAGCTGAAATGAGAGCTTAAATGAAAGCTGAGGATATTGTACGGGTAGTAAAGGCTGAACCGATTCAGATCTGGAATCAGCATCTTATGAGCAAGGATTACACCTGTGCATTTGCCAGTGATCTCATGAGTGATGCACTGGCAATGATCCAGGATTCACCGGAATCCACGGTTCTGATCACCGGTCTCTGCAATTCGCAGGTGCTCCGTACGGCAGAGATGCTCGACATTGAAATGATCATCTTTGTCAGAGGCAAAGTACTCGGTGATGAAGCGCTTCGTGTTGCGGATGAAATGGGATTCAACATATTCACTACCAAGCTGACTATGTATGAAGCCTGCGGTCAGTTATATGAAGCAGGTCTGCGAGGGATAAATGGCTAGTATTCTGCATGAAAGATATGTTGTTGAGCGGGACGATTATGCCAATGCTGGAAAAGTCAGCAGCAGCATAAAAGAAAAGCTCAAGCTTGCCGGTATACCATCGGCGGTTTTGAGGCGCATTGCGGTTGCCGCATATGAGTCTGAAATCAACATGATCATTCATGCCTGGGGCGGAACAGTGGATCTGGACCTGATGGATGATGGAACCGTCCGTCTTGTCTTCAAGGATCCCGGTCCCGGCATACCCGATCTCGAGAAGGCGCTGACACCCGGCTGGAGCACAGCCAGTGAGGAAGCGAGAAACCTTGGTTTCGGGGCCGGCATGGGACTGCCCAATATAAAGAGAGTATCAGACACGTTTGATATCATCAGTTCTCCAGAGGGGACGACACTGACTCTGTCGTTCAGTGCAGCAAATGCGTAGGTCTGTTGTTACTTATACGCTGTCGCGCTGTGTCCGCTGCATGAAATGCGTACGGGCATGTCCGACATCTGCGCTTACGATGGAGAACAACCGTATCCTGATCAATGACGAGAAATGCCTGAACTGTGCCCGGTGCATCAGCACCTGTCACAACCAGGGTCTGCTGGCCCAGGGAAGCACACTCGCTGACCTGGAGAGCTATGACTACACGGTATGCATGGTTCCGCCGGCACTCTCGAGTTACTGCAATACCAAGGAACAGTTATACGATCTGTACAATGCCATCCGCAAACTCGGATTTGATGAAGTATATGATCTCTCGCCTGTATACGGTCAGATTATGGAGGAAACAGTCAGAGTCGCAGATGAATTCAGTGACTGCTCGGTCATTGCGTCATTCTGCCCGCTGATCAACCGTCTGATCGAGGCGAAATACCCGATGCTTCTGGATAATCTCGCACCGCTGAATTATCCGCATGAAGCAGCTGCCAAAGCAATCCGCAAACGTCTGAAAGACAAGGGCAATGTTGGTATCTTCAACTGCTGTGAATGCGAAGCGAAGCTTGCCATTGCCAAGTATCCGTACGGCAATATGAAATGCGAAACGGATCATGCATTAGCCATTGTCGACATCTTCCCGGAAATCAAAAAGAACCAGGGATTTGGACACATGAAGATCGATCTCTGCCGTGAAGGTCTGCAGGCAAGCAATCCTGCCATGATCAGGCAGAAGGATGAGTATCTCATAGCGGATGGTTTTGACAAGATTACAAATATTCTGGATATGGCGGAATTCGATATGCTGTCGGATTTCCATCTGCTGTATCTGTTCCCGTGCTTCAACGGCTGCAGCGGAGGACATCTGCTGTTCGGCAACAGCTATCTGTCACGCAACAACATATTCCCGCTGACGGACGGTTCGCAGACAATGCCGACGAAGCTTGACTTTGAGATGATCTATTCCGACAAGATGGCGATTACCTCCGAAGAGAAACTGACGTTCCAGGAAAAGATGGAACTCTTCCGGAAAGTGAATGCACAGCTTGAAAGACTGCCCGGATATGACTGCAGTGCCTGCGGTATGCAGACATGCAGAATCATGGCAGAGGAGATCGTAAAGGGGAACAAGAAGATCAGCGACTGCCATATTATTGCTGCCGCAAAGGAGAAAGCGTATGAGAATTAGTGAACTCGTCAGTAAAACAGGCTGGAAGGTCACAACCCCCGGACTTGATCTGGAAAAGGAAATCCACGGTGCATACTGCGGAGATCTGCTCAGCTGGGTCATGGGCAACGGAGAACCCGAACAGGCATGGATCACCGTACAGGTTCATATGAACGTGATTGCAGTGGCAAAGCTCAGGGAATTCTCCTGCATTATTATCGCAGACGGCGCTTCACTGCCGCCTGAAGTGACAGCCAAAGCGGAAGAGGAGGAGATTCCTGTTCTCGAAAGCGGTATTCCCGTATTCGAAACAGCGAAGATTCTTGTTGAAGCAGGCGTCTGATGTTCTACGATCTTCATATGCACAGCTGTCTGTCACCATGTGCTGAAGATGAGATGACACCGAACAACATATGCAACATGGCGATGCTGAAGGAGCTTGATCTGATTGCGGTCACCGACCACAACAGCTGCCGTCAGCTGCCCGCTGTGGATAAGGTTGCCTCGGCGCTCGGTCTCAGACTGCTGTACGGAGCTGAACTGGAAAGCTCTGAAGAAGTGCATGTGCTGGGTCTGTTCCCGAAGCTGGAACAGACATATCCGCTGCAGGAATGGATTGATGCACACATGCCGGGTATACCGAATGATGAGTCATACTTCGGCAAGCAGGAAATCATGAACGAGATGGATGAAATAATCGGTACGGAGAAAAACCTGCTGATTGTGTCACTGTCCGCAACCCTGGAAGAATGTGTGGATGCCATTCACAGATTCGGCGGCCGTGCCGTACTCGCACATGTATTGGACAGAGCCAATTCAGTAACGCAGCAGCTTGGTTTTATACCGATGGATCTGCCGTATGACGGACTGGAAATCAAATCAGCCGATCAGAAGCAGCGTGTACTGGATACACATCCATGGATCCATGAGGAAGATACGCACTGGTTCATTGATTCCGATGCGCACCACCTCATCGATATATCCGAAGCGGTGAATGAAATGAGCGAAGCTGTATTTGAAGAACTTTGGGGTAAATCACTATGATGCAGGATCTTGCTATGCACATGCTGGAAATCATTATGAACAGTATTGCTGCAGGCGCTACACTGATTCAGATTACCGTCAATGACAGTCTGCTGCGGAATGTGATTGAGATGATCGTCACAGACAACGGCAAGGGAATGAGTGAAGAATTCGTCAAGACTGTCATGGACCCGTTCACAACCAGCCGCACCACCAGAAAGGTCGGTATGGGCGTGGCATTTATGAAAGGCCTGACTGAACAGTGCGGAGGCACGTTCGATGTCAAGAGCAAACTTGGCGTCGGCACCACGCTGACCGCTACCGTGCAGAAGGATCACATCGATACACCGGCGATGGGAAACCTCGGTGAGATGATGATGTACTGCATACAGTCAAATGCTGATATCGATTATGAGTTTACTTACCGGACAGATGCCGGTGAGTATAAGTGCAATACCGTTGAGATCAAGGAAACACTCGACGGCGTAAGTATTCTTGAACCGGAGATTCTTCTCTGGGTAAAAGATTATATAAACGGAGGCATTCAGGAGTTGAAGGAGGAAGCAGAATGAAAAGCTTGGAAGATCTCAAAAGAATGCGTGAAGCGGCTTTGAAGAAAGTCGAAATGCGCGAAGGCGGTAAGGACTATCGTGTTGTCGTAGGCATGGCTACATGCGGAATCGCAGCCGGCGCACGTCCTGTTCTGAACCGTCTGGTGGAAGACACAGCTGAACATGATTACAACTGTGTTGTGACACAGACCGGCTGCATCGGTATGTGTGTTTATGAACCGATCGTTGAAGTCTATGACAAGGACGGCGGACATACAACATATGTGCATGTTGACCCGGAAAAAGCATCAAAGATTCTCGCCGAACATATCGGCAAAGGTATCATCGTAGACGAGTATACAGTTGATGCCGCAAAGAAAGAGCAGGGTCTGTAATATGATTCGTACGAATGTGCTTTGCTGCGCAGGTACAGGCTGTACTGCCAGTGAGTCCGCTCTGATTTTTGACAATTTCAATGAATGCCTTAAGAAATACGGTCTCGAGAACGAAGTCAAGGTTGTCAAGACAGGCTGCTTCGGTCTCTGCCAGAAAGGCCCGATTGTCGCTGTATATCCTGACAAGATCTTCTACAGTCATGTAAAGCCGTCCGATGTTGAGAGAATCGTTTCTGAGCATCTGTACAAGGGCCGTGTTGTCACGGAGCTTGAAATGAGCGATGAAGATCTGCAGACACATGAAAAGATCGTCGACATCGACAAGATCAAGTTCTATGAGAAGCAGCAGCGTATCGCGCTGAGAAACTGCGGTAAGATCAACCCGGAAGACATCTCCGAGTACATTGCCATGAACGGTTATGAAGCTCTCGGTAAGGTTCTCTCCTCCATGACACCGCAGGAAGTCATCGATGAGATGAAGGCTTCCGGTCTGCGCGGACGTGGTGGTGCGGGTTTCCCGACCGGTACAAAGTGGCAGTTCGAAAAGGATCAGCCGGGCGATGAAAAGTATGTCATCTGCAACGCCGACGAAGGCGACCCGGGTGCATTCATGGACCGTTCCATCCTGGAAGGTGATCCGCATGCGATCATCGAAGGTATGGAAATCATGGGTTATGCAGTAGGTGCAAAGAAGGGATATATCTATATCCGTGCTGAGTATCCGATTGCCGTACACCGTCTGCAGATTGCCATTGAACAGGCTAAAGAACTCGGTCTGCTTGGTGACAACATCTTCGGAACAGACTTCTGCTTCGATCTTGAACTGCGTCTCGGTGCAGGTGCGTTCGTCTGCGGTGAAGAAACTGCTCTGATCGCATCCATCGAAGGTAAGCGCGGTATGCCGACTCCGAAGCCGCCGTTCCCGGCAGTATCCGGTGTCTGGGGCAAGCCGACCAGCATCAACAACGTTGAAACACTGGCCAATGTTGCTCAGATCATGCTCAACGGTGCTGACTGGTATGCTGCTATGGGTACCGAAAAGTCCAAGGGTACAAAGGTATTCGCACTCGGCGGAAAGATCCGCAATACAGGTCTTGTTGAAATTCCGATGGGCACAACACTGCGTGAGATCATTTATGAAATCGGCGGCGGCTGCCCGAACAATAAAGCATTCAAGGCTGTACAGACCGGTGGTCCTTCCGGCGGCTGTCTGACTGAAAAAGAACTGGATACACCGATTGATTATGACAACCTGATCAAAGCAGGTTCCATGATGGGTTCCGGCGGTATGATCGTTCTTGATGAAGACAACTGTATGGTTGACGTTGCCAGATTCTACATGGAATTCATCGTTGATGAGTCCTGCGGTAAGTGCACACCGTGCCGTGTCGGTACAAAGCGTCTGCTGGAAATGCTGACAAAGATCACAAAGGGTGAAGGAACTCTTGAACTTCTCGATGAGATGGAACACCTCTGCAGAGAAATCCAGGATACAGCACTCTGCGGTCTTGGCCAGACTGCTCCGAACCCGATCCTTTCTACTCTCAGTCACTTCCGTGACGAGTACATTGCGCACATTGTTGACAAGAAGTGCCCGGCCGGCGTATGCAAGAGCCTGCTCACATACTCCATCGACCCGAACCTCTGCAAGAAGTGCTCTATGTGCTCCAGACAGTGCCCTGTCGGCGCAATTACAGGTGTGCCGGGCAAGGAACCGTATGTCATCGATACTGAAAAATGCATCAAGTGCGGCAGCTGCATGTCTGCCTGCAGATTCGGTGCTGTGGTCAGAAAGTAAGAAAGGGGATATAAGAAATGACTGCTGTACATTTGAAAATCAATAACATGGATGTAACTGCAGAAGCCGGAGATACCATTCTGGAAGCCGCTTCCAAAGCAGGAATTCATATTCCCACTCTGTGTTATCTGAAAGACATTACTAAATCAGGCGCATGCCGTGTATGCCTTGTTGAAGTCAAGAGAGGCAGATCTCTGCTCTCCGCATGCACAACACCTGTTTCCGAAGGCATGGAAGTATTCACGAATTCCGAACGTGCTCTGCGCGGACGCCGTAATTCCGTTGAACTGATCATGTCCAACCATAACAAGAACTGCCTTTCCTGCAAGCGCAACCAGAACTGCGAACTGCAGACACTGTGCGAAGAGCTCGGTATCCGTGAGAACCACTTCGAAGGCGAACATACAGAAGCTTCCTTCGATGATTTCAGCTACGGTATCGTCAGAGATACATCCAAGTGTGTTCTCTGCGGCCGCTGCATTGAAACCTGCAAGAAGGTACAGGGTCTTGGTGTTCTCGGCTTCGAAAACCGCGGCTTCAAGACAATCGTCGCTCCTGTCTACAACCTCAGTTTCGCAGCTGTCAACTGCATGCAGTGCGGACAGTGCGTCATTAACTGCCCTGTTGGTGCGCTGACTGAAAAAGAAGCAATCAACGATGTTGTTGCTGCTCTGAATGATCCGAACAAGACTGTTATCGTACAGACTGCTCCGGCTGTCCGTGCTTCCCTCGGTGAAGAATTCGGTATGCCGATCGGCACACGTGTTACCGGCAAGATGACTGCTGCACTGCGCCGCTGCGGATTCGACAGAGTCTATGACACAAACTTCGGTGCCGACCTGACCATCATGGAAGAAGGCAACGAACTGCTCGGCCGTCTTACCAACGGCGGAACACTTCCGATGTTCACATCCTGCTCACCGGGCTGGATCCGTTACATTGAATTCGAATATCCTGAACTGCTGCCGCATCTGTCGACTTCCAAGTCCCCGCACATGATGCTCGGTGCTATCTGCAAGTCCTACTGGGCTCAGCGCAAGGGTATTGATCCGAAGGATATCTATGTAGTATCCATCATGCCTTGCATCGCCAAGAAGTCCGAAATCGAACGTCCTGAATGCAAGACAACCGAATACAAAGATGTTGACGCTGTTCTCACAACAAGAGAATGTGCACGTCTGATCAAGATGTTCGGTATTGACTTCAACGAACTGCCTGACGAAGACTTCGACGGCGATCTGCTTGGTGAATACACAGGTGCCGGTGTTATCTTCGGTGCTTCCGGCGGTGTTATGGAAGCAGCCCTCCGTACAGTTAAGCAGCAGCTTGACGGCAAGAAGCTGGAGAAGGTTGACTTCGAAGCATGCCGTGGTATGGAAGGCGTCAAGGAAGCTGAAATCGACCTCAACGGTACAAAGATCTGGATTGCTATCACATCCAGCATGACCGCAGCGAAGCCGCTCCTTGAAGAAGTCAAAGCAGGTACTTCCAAGTACACATTCATCGAAGTCATGGGCTGCCCGGGCGGATGCATCAACGGCGGCGGTCAGTCGATCGTTCCGAGCCGCATCAAGAACGGCAAGCTGGGCTATGGCTATAAGAACCTCCGTATGAAGGCTCTCTATGATGAAGATGTCATCAAGGAAATCCGCGTTTCCAGTGACAACCCGCAGATCCAGGATCTCTACAGAGACTACCTTGAGACACCGGGCAGTGAGCTGGCGGAAGAACTGCTGCATACAAGCTACTCCCAGAAGGAAAGATTCAAGGTATTTGAATAATCCGATAAAAGGGCTGAAGGGTGACCTTCAGTCCTTTCTTTTGCATAATAAAACCGGAACATCTGTTCCGGCTTATGTGATTACTCAGCGAGTGCTTTCTTGACTTCCGCAACCGCATCCTCAAGCGCAACGTCAACGCTGTCGCCGATTCTCGGTTTCAGCTCAACCTTGCCGGCATTGATGCCTCTGCCGACCGTAATGCGGTAGGGGATACCGATCAGTTCCATATCCTTGAACTTGACACCGGGACGCTCATCACGGTTATCCAGGATGACATCTACGCCTGCAGCCTTCAGCTCATTGTAGAGCTGTTCGCCGGCTGCAACCTGCTGCTCATCCTTCATGGAGATGATTACGACTGCGCACTGGTAAGGTGCGATATCCTTCGGCCAGTTGATGCCGTTTTCATCGGAGTTCTGCTCAACAAGGGCAGCCATGGCACGGGCAGGACCGATTCCGTAGGAACCCATCCATACATACTGCAGCTGGTTGTTCTTATCCAGATACTGCAGATCAAGCGCTTTGGAATACTTGGTGCCGAGCTTGAATGTATTGCCGACTTCAATGCCGTGTGCGAAGTGGATCTTGCCGCCGCAGACAGGGCATACATCACCTTCAACGATATTTCTTACGTCAGCGAAGCAGTCCGGATGAATATCCTTCTGGTTAACGCCTGTATAGTGGTAACCGGTCTTGTTGGCACCGACCACGAAGTTCTCCATGGCAGCGATTTCGTTGTCAGCTATGAGTTTGCAGCGGATACCGATCGGACCTGCAAAACCGATATCGGCACCGGTTGCTTCCTTGACCATCTCCGGTTCGGCAAGCTCAACATCAGTCGCATTCAGAAGCTTTCTGAGCTTTGTTTCATTGACATCACGGTCACCGCGCACCATAACCGCAACAGCTTCACCGTCAACGTTGTAGATCAGTGTCTTGACGAATCTGTCAGCGCTCTTATGCAGGAAATCCGTTACTTCCTCAATCGTACGGGAATTCGGTGTTTCGCAAAGGGTAAGCTCTTCAGGTTCCTCGGTAAAGTTGGGTGCCGGAGCTACACATTCGGTTACTTCGATATTGCTGGAGAGCTCGCAGTTATCGCAGAGCACCAGGATATCTTCACCGATCGGGGCAAGGGCCTGGAATTCTTCACTGAGCAGACCGCCCATGACACCGGTATCGGCACGTACGATCTTATAGTTGAGGTGCAGACGGTCCATGATGTTCTTATAGGCATTGAACTGCTTGCTGTAAGCTTCATCCATTCCCTGTTCATCAACATCGAATGTGTATGCATCCTTCATCTGGAATTCACGCACACGGATCAGACCGTATCTCGGACGCGGTTCATCTCTGTACTTGGTTTCGATCTGATACAGGGAGAAGGGCATGTCCTTGTAGGAACGGATCTGCATCTTTGCGGCAATTGCAAAGAGCTCTTCATGTGTAGGTCCCAGTGCATAGGGCTGACCTTTTCTGTCCTTGAGTGTAAACATACTGCTGCCGAAGCCTGCACGGCGTCCGCTGGCAATATAGACATCCTCAGGAATCAGGGCAGGCATCAGCAGTTCCTGACAGCCTGTCTTATCCATCTCATCACGGATGATTGCATTGATGCGGTTCATTACTTTAAGACCGAGCGGCAGCATCATATAGACACCGGAAGAACTCTTCTTGATAAAACCCGCTCTTACCAGAAGATTGCTGCTGACGGAATCTTCATCTTTTACATCTTCACGAAGCGTAAAAAAGTAACTGTTTTTGAGTTTCATATTCATTCCTCGATTCTTACCGATTATACCATATATGACGCTTTACTTTAATTTGAATTCTGCCTATAATAATGCAAATACAGGAGGAGCAATATGGCAAAGTATTATACGGAACCGTCCCATACATTCAGTGAATACCTTCTTGTACCGGGTTTTACTACTGAGAAGCATATTCCGTCTGCAGTTTCACTTACAACACCGCTCGTCAAGTACAAGAAAGGCAAGAAGCCTTCTATTTCACTTAATATTCCGATGGTAAGTGCAATTATGCAGTCTGTTTCAGGCGACCGTCTTGGCATCGCTTTGGCCAAGGAAGGCGGTATGTCTTTTATTTTCGGTGCACAGACCATTGAATCACAGGCGGCCATGGTTGCCAGAGTAAAGAATTACAAAGCTGGATTTGTCGTTAGTGACTCCAACATCACACCTGATATGACCCTCGCAGATGTGCTTGAGCTGCTTGCCAAAACAGGTCATTCCACAATGCCTGTTACCGATGACGGTACGGCAAACGGAAAACTGCTGGGTCTTGTTACATCCCGCGATTACCGGGTCAGCAGAATGAAGACAACCACAAAGGTTTCCAAGTTCATGACACCGCGTGAAAAGCTGATCGTCGGCAAAGTAACGGATACACTGTCCGATGCAAACGACATCATCTGGGATCACAAGCTGAACTCACTGCCGATCGTTGATGATGATGATCATCTGCAGTTCCTTGTCTTCCGCAAGGACTATGATTCCCATAAGGACAATCCGTATGAACTCCTGGATGATGAGAAGAGATTCATGGTCGGTGCCGGCATCAATACACGTGACTATGAACAGAGAATTCCTGCTCTGGTAGAAGCAGGCGTAGATGTACTCTGCATCGACTCCAGTGACGGTTATTCCGTATGGCAGGGAAATGTCATCAAGTGGGTCCGCGACAACTACGGTGATTCCGTCAAGATCGGTGCCGGCAATGTCGTTGACGAAGAAGGCTTCAATTACCTCGCTGACTGCGGTGCTGACTTTATCAAGATCGGTATCGGCGGCGGCTCCATCTGCATTACCCGTGAAACCAAGGGTATCGGCAGAGGCCAGGCTACAGCAGTCATCGAAGTCGCAAAAGCACGTGATGCATACTACAGAAAGCATGGTGTCTATATTCCGATCTGCTCTGACGGCGGTATCGTATATGACTACCATATCGTGCTTGCACTTGCCATGGGTGCTGACTTCGTTATGCTGGGAAGATATTTCTCCAGATTCGAAGAAGCTCCGGGTGCCAAGCTGATGATCAACGGTTCCTATGTCAAGGAATACTGGGGCGAAGGTTCCAACCGTGCCCGCAACTGGCAGAGATATGATCTCGGTCAGGGCAACAAGCTTTCCTTCGAGGAAGGTGTTGACTCCTATGTTCCGTATGCAGGCTTCCTGCATGACAATGTCGCACTGACCATTGCCAAGATCAAATCCACCATGTGCAACTGCGGTGTTCTGACAATTCCTGAACTGCAGAAGAAAGCCAAGCTCACACTGGTATCTGCTACTTCCATCGTTGAGGGCGGTGCTCATGACGTTATCGTCAAGAACAAAACCGGCGACGAAGACCACAAGTAAGCAGCAGAATACAAATCTCAGTATTATATACGGGAGACCTCGGAAGGGGTCTCCTGTTTTAGTTATGTGTAAACGAGAAGAATAACAAAGTGCCGCAGATGCGGCGTATGTGTCAGTATCAGTAATCTGACTTTATACAGCAGTGCTCTCGTTCTTCCAGAGCCTGTTCCAGTAAGCGGACAGCTCACTGCTTCGGCGGATCATGTAAAATACATAGCAGATCATAAATACAACGTAAACTCCGACCTCCAGGAGTAACGCCCAGTCCGGCCGCCCGATATCCCATGACATGAACATAAGCATAACCACCGCAGCAATAAAAGGAAAGCTGTCAGTGAGCACATGTTTTGATACGATCTTTTTCATGTCAGCTGTCCGTTCTTTCTATTTGATTATGTGTATGGAATGATGGGAAAAGGTGTTTCCGTTATAACCAATTACAATATAGTACCGCAGTAATACTGATACAATTTACACAATTAATAGTGTGTGTTATTTCGTTTTGCAGCAGGAAATACACTGTTCTGTATGTCTTTGATCAATAGGGTAGAGGGGGATTATTAGTCCCGCCCCTCCCGTTGCACCGTACGTACGGATCTCGTACACGGCGCTACATCTGTATTGTCAGCACGAATTACTCAGATAGTAGTTCAAAGGATCGATCAGTCCCGGTCGATCCTTTTTCTTAATGGCCAGTGCTTTGGGACTCAGCAGATAATTGACAACATACATACCACATCTGCGA
>JAFUCL010000111.1 GCA_017459725.1 Solobacterium sp.
CAAAGATTCTTCTCACTTTAACAAAATTCGTTAATTCCTTTTCTCTGTTCATTCTCATTTTTTATTGCGCTTTTCTTTTTTTTCTTGTTTTCTTTCCTCCTCTTCCTTTTTCAGTTAAACGCATTCAAATTCTTATAAGATAAGATAAAAAACTCTCCGCAGAGAGTTTTTATTTATTGTCTTTCAGAACCAGCAGGCTCAGCTCCTTGGTGGATATCAGGTGCTTCTGCACAGCGTGATAACAGGCCTCATAATTCTTGTCTGTGATCGCGTTCAGAATTGCCTCATGCTCATCACATGTATTCTGCATACGGTTGTTTGTCGTCAGACTGTTTTTCGCCAGCATCCTGATCTGGTAGCTGTGTGAGGCATAGATTTCCTCAAGTGCTTTGTTTTCCAGGAAACCGACCAGGGCATTGTGGAAACGGATATCCAGTTCCAGGAATTCATCCACCTTGTCCGGCTGATCTGCCATTGCCTTCATCTCATCCAGAATGACTGCCATCTGCCGCATTGTCACTCTGCCGTAGGAAGAATACTGACTGTCAATCAGAGCCATTGCACACATGTTTTCAATCGCCTGTCTGACCTGGCATGTATCATCAATATCACTTTCGGAAATTTCATGAAGACAGAAACCCTTGCTCGGAATAATGTCCACATACTTCGCCTGACTCAGACGCACCACGGCATCTTTCAGCGGTGTCCTCGAAATCTTCATTTCTTTGGCAATCTGTGTCAGTGAATAAATTTTACCGGGCTCCAGTTCTCTTCTTTCAATCATTTCCTGGAGAGCCGTATATGCTTTTTCCTGCAGCGGCTGAAAACTCTGCATATCCCTATCTCCCATCTAACGGATCCTGATGTTCCGAACTTCTATGTATATATTTTATGACATTCCGAAGCGCATTTCCATCTCTCCGCCCGTGTTTGCATGCATGAATGAAAAGCACCCGGTTAAGTACCGGATGCTCTTAAACCATATCTGCGGCCATCTCTTCAAACTGTCTTGTATACAGACTGTAGTAATAGCCTTTCTGCTTCATCAGTTCTCTGTGTCTGCCGCGTTCCACAATCTTACCGTCCCTGACCACCAGGATTACATCCGCATCCACGATCGTGGATAAACGGTGTGCAATCACAAAGGAAGTTCTTCCCTTGATAACCACCTTGATGGCATCCTGGATTGCTTTCTCGGTCATCGTGTCAATTGAGGAAGTCGCTTCATCAAGCACAAGAATCTTCGGATCAGCGAGTATCGCTCTGGCAAATGACAGCAGCTGTTTTTCACCTGTGGAAAGAAGATCTCCGCCTTCACCGACCTGGCTGTCGAGACCGTTGTCCATCTTGTCGAGCACAAAGTCAGCCGATACCAGTTTCAGTGCGCGCATGATTTCTTCATCACTCGCATCAGGTCTGCCGTAACGCAGATTCTCTCTTACCGTTCCCGAGAACAGATGCGGTGTCTGCAGCACATAACCGATGTTGCTGTGCAGCCACAGCTGGCTTCTCTCACGGGCATCACGGCCGTCGATCAGCACCTGTCCTTCGGTCGGTTCATAGAATCTGCATACCAGATTAACCAGTGTTGATTTGCCTGCCCCGGTTTCCCCGACAATCGCAACATTGGTGCCGTGCGGAACATTGAGATTGAAGTGTTCCAGCACCATTTCATTGCCGTCCGGATATTTGAAGCTGACATCACGGAATTCCACATCTCCGTGCAGCTCTTCCCAGTTCTCTTTCTTCGGATGGAATGCATCACCATACTTTTCCACAACTTCCGGAGCATCCGCTACATCCGACTCTGTATTCATCAGTCTTGTGAATCTCTCGATATTGACCTGGATGGAAATCAGCGCGGATATCGTGCCGATGATCATCTGAATGGGTTCCAGCATGTTCAGAGCATAGCTCATGAACACGGACAAAGTACCGATTTCAATCACACCTTCAATGGTGATGATACCGCCCTGCCACAGCACCATTGCCAGTGCCATGGAACTCATCATGGTAACCGCAGCCGTGAACAAGGCCGAATAATGCATGGCATGCACGCTGGTCTTCCGCATATCTTCCGTATCTTCCTCGAAGTCGCGGTTGATCGTATCTTCCACAACCAGGGTTTTGATGGTTCTCGCACCGGTGATGCCTTCGTTGAAGTTACCGGTGATCGTACTGTTGATTTCACGGATGCGTCTGTTCAGCGTTACAAGGTGTTTCTGGAAATAGCTGATGATCGCCACCGCAATCGGCACGAGGATCAGTACATACATTGCCAGTCTGGCATTGATGCTCAGCATGACCGCCAGCACCGAGATGATATACGATCCGTTCCAGACAATATCCATCATGCGCCAGGCCACCAGTTCACCGATCCTGCCGGTGTCGCTCATGACTCTTGCATGTATGTATCCGACGTTGTTCTGGTTGAAGTATGAGAATGACAGTGTCTGCAGATGATTGAAGGATGCGTTTCTGAGATCCCTGTCCACACCCATCTCAATCTTGCCGCAGTAATAGGTTGTTACGAAATTGTCGATCGTCTGGAAGATCAGTACGGCCAGATACGAGACAATGAACAGCGGCAGTGTATCCAGGGTTCCTTCAGCGATGAAATGGTTGATCGCATATCTGTTGAAGAGCGGATATACGGAGTCAATCAGACTGCTGATGATGCCGAGAATAATCATGAAGATCAGCGTTTTGAAATAGGGTTTCGCATACGGAATGATCTTCGGTATACCGAACCAGGGAAGAGAGATGTTCTTATCGTCGTGATTCATTCTTCATCCTCTCCTTCCGCCTGCTGCATCTGCAGATCATAAATCTGCCTGTATATACCGTTGCCTGCCAGCAGTTCTTCATGCGTTCCCTGCTCCTTAATGCGGCCGTGATCCAGCACAATGATCTGGTCCGCAGCCATCAGAGTGGTAATTCTGTGCGCAATCAGAATAACCGTAGCACCGGCGCTGTCTGCTTTGAGGGCAGTTCTGATCTTCACGTCCGTTTCCGCATCCACTGCCGAAAGGGAATCGTCAAAGATCATGATCGGCGCTTTTCTTATCAGCATCTGGGCAATCGCCGTTCTCTGCTTCTGTCCGCCCGAAAGCGTCACACCGCGCTCACCAACAAAGGTCTCATAGCCTTCCTGGAAATGTTCAATCGTTTCATCGAGACTTGCCGTTCTGGCAGCTGCGCGGATCTGCTTCATATCCGCATCCTGTCTGGCAATCCGGATATTCTCGGAAAGACTGCGGCTGAACAGGAACGGTTCCTGCAATACCATACCGATATTCTCTCTGAGCCAGGATGCTTTGATATCCCGGATATCCACACCGTTGACGGTAATGGTACCGCGTCCTTCCGGCAGGTCATACAGTCTGTCCAGCAGATACATCAGGGTTGATTTGCCCGAACCGGTGCCGCCGAGAATACCGAAAGTGGTTCCCTGCTTTACGGTAAAGGACACATCATCCAGGATTTCCGCCGAACCGTTCTCATACTGGTAGGACACATGATCAAAGACGATATCCCCGTTCAGATCCGGTGTCTGTGCACCCGGACGGTCCTGTTCCGTTTCCGAATTCATGATGTACATGATACGGTCAATGGAAATACCTGCCTTGGACAGCTGCGCAATTACTCTTCCGAGCGAACGCACCGGCCATGCCAGCATGGCGTTGTACGAAACAAATGCCACATAGCTGCCTGCCGTCAGTTCGCCCCTGACACACAGCCATGAACCGATGGCGATAATCGTCAGCACCTGCAGTCCCGAAAAGAGATCGCCGGCACCCCAGAACATGGACAAGAGCTTCATCAGCCTGACCCACATCTTTGTATAGCTTTCATTCTGCACTTCAAACCGTTCACGTTCATATGCTTCACGGCCGAAGGCACGTACGACTCTGACACCGGTCAGGTTTTCCTGCGCAATGGAGGACAGTTTGCCTTCCTCTTCATCCGCATGCCGGAAGGCATCACCGATCCTGCTGTGGAAGAAGAAGCTGTAGCCGACAATAACCGGAATATATGCCAGTGCCGCCAACGCCAGTTGCGGATGAATACCGAACATGAAGTACATTGCAAGGACAATCAGCACCGTTATACGAACAAGAGACGTCAGCTGTTCACTCAGGAACATCTTGACCTGTTCCACGTCTGATGTGCAGCGCTGGATGATATCACCGGTGCGGTTTTCACTGTGCCATGCGAACGGCAGGTGGATGATATGGTCAAACAGCCTGTCACGCATTCTCTTAACGAGTGTCTCAGCACCTTTGCTGTTGTTCAGTCTGAAAAAATACCTGCATATCGCACCGGTCAAAGCAATGACAATCACCGCAGCAGAGATGACATACAGGTGTGTTCGGAACCAGACCGCATCCCCGGGCAGAAGCTTCTGTATGAATGCAGGAAGTTCAGCCGGTACATTGCCGATCACGGAGTCAATCGTATAGCCGATGATCTTCGGATTGATCAGATCAAACAGAGACACCAGGCACGCAAAAATCACGCTCAGAACAAAGTACCGTTTTGAGCCCCTCAGAAAATAAAGCACCATATCCAGCCTGGTGCGGAATTGAACATTCTTTTCGTTTTTCATGCGAAGGAAATCATATCATGAGACCTGTAAAATATAAAGCACTGTGGTCTCTCCTGTACCCCATCCCGATAATAGACAAATGCATTATACGCACACCCGGAATTATCACTTCATTTCCTGCGGGTTTTATGATTTCATGTATTCAGAAACATATAAGAAACGGAGATAATACAATGAAAAACAAAATTGCCGCACTGCGCGACAGTGCACCTGTACAGCAGGCACTCGCATTCATGGAAAAAGACTGTGAACACATTGTGGAACAGCAGATTGAACTTGCCCTGATTCCGGCATATTCCAACCATGAAGAGAAGAAAGCAGCCCGTTTCAGGGAAATGATTGAGGAAATGGGTTATGAGACATACCAGGATGAAGTGAACAACACCTTCGCTGTCATCAAAGGACCGGAAGGCAGTCCCGTGGTTATGGTCACTGCTCACCTGGATACTGTTTTCCCGATGGATACAAAACTCGAACTGAAGCGGGACGGAAACCGTATCTGCATTCCCGGCATCTGTGATGATACCAGAGGATGTGCGGAAGTACTGGCTATCCTCAGAGCAATGAAAACAGCAAACATCAAGCCTGCCTGCACACTGCTGATCGGCGGTGATGTCGGTGAAGAAGGTGTAGGAAACTTCCGCGGTGTCCGCCATATCTTCAACACAAAGAACACCAAGGTAGATGCCTTCATTTCCATTGACGGCGCCGGTGACGGACTGACCTACGGAGCAGCTTCCGATGTACAGTACCGCATCACCTTCCGCGGTCCCGGCGGTCACTCCATGGGTGCCTTCGGTCTCGTCAATCCGATTATGTGCATGGGCCGCACCATTGCCCGCATTGCCGAAGAAAGAGTTCCGTTTGATCCGGTGACAATCTTCAATGTCTCCACCGTTACCGGCGGTACCGGTGTAACCTCCATTGCCAGTGAATGCTCATTCACCATGGATGTGCGCAGCGCCAGTGCCGAAGTCATGCAGGCATTCCATCAGAAGTGTATTGATATCGCTCATGAATGTGCGGATGAAGAATATGCAAGATGGCAGGATGTCCGTGATGCCAGAGCTGCCTCAGGTGAAAAGCTCCGCTTTGATCCGGAAGCACGCATTGAAATCAGCACGGAGGAATTCAGCGGATCCATCGGCGGCATTCAGGATCCCAACTGTGAGATCGTCAATATTCTCCGCGGTGCTTTCGAAGCTTCCGGAATAGAACCGCAGATGCGTGCGCTTTCCAGCACAGACGCAAACATTCCGCTCTCCCTCGGCATTCCTGCTGCTACGATCTCCTGCGGCGGTGTCAGCGGCGGTACACATGACTATACCGAATGGTATGATCCGACCGATTCCTACAAAGGCGCCCAGAAGAACCTGCTCTGTGTTCTCTCCCTGACCGGTGTGGAAGGCATTGCCGAACCGCTCATTTCAAAGACACAAACAAAGTAAGCGGGGTTTCCTATGACAGCCGAAACGGAACAGGAACCAATTTCACTAAAGGAAAAGATCTCCTACGGACTGGGAGACTTTGCCTGTAATCTTTCCTACAGTCCGATGGCCTCTCTCCTGCCGATGTACTATACAAACGTCGCAGGCATAGGCACGGCAGCGTTTGCGTCCGTCATGATGATGGGGCGTATTCTCGATGCTGTATTTTCAATCATTATGGGATTCCTGGTGGACCGAACCGAAAGTCCGCAGGGCAAAACCAGACCGTGGATTCTCCGCTTCTGCGTACCGCTGGCGGTGTCCACCGTACTGCTGTTTTCCGTCCCCTCATCCTTTACCGGAACCCGGGTGCTGATCTGGCTGTTTGTCTTCTACAATGTTGCCAAAACCATCTGCTATACAGCCGTCAATATCCCCTACGGTTCCATGCTTTCCTACCTGACCGGTGATCCCGATGAGCGGGGAAGACTGAATACGATCCGCATCACCAGTGCATACATAGCACAGTTCCTGCTGAATGCATTTGTGCTGAAAGCAGTGCGTCAGTTCGGCGGCGGTGATCTGAACAACCGGACCGGATGGACGATTACCTTTTCATTGCTGGCCGTGATCAGTCTGGTCTTTTATCTGATCTGCTGGAAGAATGTGCATGAACGCATCCATCCCGACAGTAAAAAAGAACCGGTGCAGTTCTCCAAAGCGCTCCGCTATCTGTTCACCAACCGCAACTGGCTGGTGATCAGTTTCACCTTTATTATGTCCGGACTCAATATTGCCGTTGCGCAGAGTTCCGTCACATACTTCGCACAGTATAATCTCGGCAATGTGGATTACTATCCGTGGCTGACCAATTCCGTTCAGGTCACCCAGGTGCTCTGTCTCCTGTTCCTTGCGGGCAGACTGCAGAAACGCCTGGGCAAGATCCGCATGTTCCGGACCGGACTGCCGATTGTCTTCATCGGTGCGCTTACCGCAGTTCTCTGCCGACATTCCGCATACGGTGTCATTGCCGGCTGTATCATCATGGGTCTTGGCCGTTCCATGGAATCCGCCGTCAACTACAGTCTGGTGCCGGATGCCCTGGATCAGACCGGTGATCCCGAAGGTGCACGGTACATGGGTATGGGCACAGCTGCCGCATTCTTTCTGATGAAGATTGCGGCAAGCTTCGGAACCCTGCTCTGGTCAAAGATTCTGAATACGGGCGGATTTGATCCTGCGCTGCAGGTGCAGAGTGCTTCCGGACTGAATGCAGTGCTTGTCTGCTACCTTGGTATACCGATGATTACATCAGTGCTGAATCTTCTGGTTCTTTCCCTTTGGAAAGACGCTCCTGCCAAAGCATAACCGACACATATCAGGAGGTAACAAATGAATAAGCTTGTTTATTTCTATACACCCGGAGGGGAACTCGTAAACCGTCTGCTTACGGAAGCAGGCTTTGAAATCGTCAATGGCAACGGTACGGTAGATCATGAACTGCTGGCAAAATGCGATGCCCTGGTACCCGGCAAAGGCGTATTCCGCAGAGATCTGCTCGAAGAAGCAAAGAACCTTAAGATCATATCCAAGTTCGGTGTCGGGATGGACCGCATTGACATAGATGCGTGTACGGAACTCGGCATCTGGGCATGCAATACACCGCTGGTCAATTATGTCGCGGTTTCCGAACATACGGCAGCCCTTCTGCTGGCCGCCGCAAAACGGTTCCTGCCGGTTGTCAGCCGGGTGCACAGGGAAGAGCCGGACTGGTTCGGTGCCCATAAGTTCACTTCCATTGAGCTGATGGGAAAGACCCTGGCCCTGATCGGCTTCGGACATATCGGGCAAAGAGTTGCGCGTCTGTTCAGCACCTTTGAAATGAACATTGTTGCATACGATCCCTTTGCGGATGACAGTGCCTTCCCGGACTATGTAACACGCGTGCATACACTGGATGAAGCAGCAGCCTGTGCGGACTTCGTATCCGTACACGCAGCCGGCGAGAAGAGCACCGAACACCTGATCGATGCGCACTTCCTGTCCCTGATGAAACCGACAGCGATCCTGATCAACACCACCAGAGGCTTCGTAGTGGATGAAGAAGCACTGATCAAAGCCCTGCAGGAAAAGAGAATTGCCGGAGCTGCCCTTGATGTATTCAATACGGAACCGGTTACCGGACGGAATGAACTGATGTGCATGGAGAATGTCATCACCACTCCGCACTGTGCCGCCAATACCCCGGAAGCACGTCTGCGTTCACAGCGTGATGCCGCTGCCAACATCATTGCCTGCTTCAACGGAGAACGGCCGCCGTTCGCCCTGAACAATCCGATCGGCGTCAGCAAATCTGATAAATCTGACGAATAGATATTTCTTTCTTCGTTTGCTCTGACAGACACAGATCGGACGGTCGCTGCAGGCCGTCCTTTTATTGCCGAATCCGTTTTGAACCCGAAACAAAAACAGCCTGATTGGCTGTTTGCAGACGTATATATTCCGGTTGCTTTGTTCTGTTATGTATTGATACAGCTGAGGCAACGATATTTGTATCAATAACAATTCTCATTTACCAGTTTTCTTCTTCCTTCGCACAGAAGTAATTGCGTCATTAATATCTGATTCCTGCATTCCCATTTCATCTGCCCACTGCTGTGCCGCATCCATCATGCCGCGGAATTCAGATATATCCGGCTGTGTGATCGGCTTCAGAAGGATATTATCACCATCTGAAAAAACCATCAGTTTTGTCCCGGCATTCAGCTTGAGTTTGTTTCTGATTGCCTTTGGAAGAACGACCTGTCCCTTTGAAGAAACTACTGTGATTTCCGAAATGTATCGAGTCATATATTCACCGCCTTTCTAAAAGGTAAGATTTTCTTACTTATATTATAGATGGTTTTCTCCGATAAGAAAACCCATTGGTGAAATCGTATGGGCATAAATATGGTATTCCCGATGGTACCATCTATACGGACAAACAAAACGAAAAGAGTAATAATAGAGATTTGGTACAGCTGGCTGAGGCAAGTAAAGAATTACTCATTATGAAAACTTCCTATCCGCCGTGCATTTTCAAACAGAATCCTTTTTGGGCTCATACTTTTTGACGTATGCTTCTGCAAAAAAATACCCTCTGACCGGTATTCCCGCATCAGAGGGTGTTTTAGTATTGCTTACTTAGTGTGCTTGTCGAACCAGTCTGTGATCTCCTGCAGTCTTCTGATTCTGTGCTGCGGCTTACCGCTTCTGCTCAGTTCATGATTCTCGCCATGGAAGATGCACATCCGTGTCTCTATATTCCTGTATGCCAGAGCCTGCATCATCTGCATTCCCTCCGGCAGCGGACATCTGTAGTCTTCATCACTGTGGATGAACAGTGTCGGTGTCTTCACGTTCTCCGCATACTTCAGCGGGGAATGGTTCCACATCTGCTCTGTATTCGCATCTCCGAACAGTCCCTTCGTTCCGTTCTGATCAGGTCCGAAGTACAGGCCGATATCACTGATGAACGAGAAACTGATCCAGTTACTGATACTTCTCTGGCTCGCTGCACAGCAGAATCTGTCTGTATGTCCGATGATCCAGTTCGTCATGAAGCCGCCGTAGCTGCCGCCTGTCTCACAGATCTTCGTTGTATCGATGTTCGGATACTTCTTAAGTACGGCATCCGTGAAGTCCATCAGATTTCTGAAGTCGGTTCCGCCGTAGTCATTTCTGATATCCGCGAAGTCATCGCCTCTGCCGTCAGAGCCCTTAATGTTAGTGAAGAAC
>JAFUCL010000112.1 GCA_017459725.1 Solobacterium sp.
AGGATCGACCGGGACTGATCGATCCTTTGAACTACTATCTGAGTAATTCGTGCTGACAATACAGATGTAGCGCCGTATACGAGATCCGTACGTACGGTGCAACGGGAGGGGCGGGACTAATAATCCCCCTCTACCCTATTCATCAGTATTGTGTATACAGGAACCGGGCGCTCTTGCCGGGCATGTGCAGCTCACCGGTAAAGGTGACTGTTTCCCCGCTTAAGAGATCCTTTGCACTTTCCGCTTCGGCATTGAAGCGCAAGACGGCAGGCTGATCGTCGATGTTGATGGCAAAGATGATCTGTCCGCGATCACTGCGGCGCCTGAAGACAAGCTGTTTGTTCTGGATGTACAGCTGCTTGTAATCTCCTTTGTCAAAGACATCGCAGGCTGTCCGCATACGGCTGAGGGCACTGATATAGTCTGTCAGTTCATTGTGCTGCGGGGCATCAAAGCAGGGACGCAGGGCATGGTCGCTGTGTTTTGTACGCGCACCTTCCGCACCCCATTCGCTTCCGTAGTAAATGCACGGAATACCGGGCATGGCATACATCATGGCATATGTCAGCGGCAGATCACGGGCATCGTTCAGTACGGATGCGAGTCTGTCCACATCGTGGTTGTCGACGAAGGTCAGAAGATGTCTGCCTCTGTAGAGACACCAGGGATCACTGCCGAACTGACGGTTCAGGGAATAGCCGATCTCAAACAGATTGGCTGTGTTCATGCTGGAGAAGAGACCTTTGCGGCATTCATAGTTGGTGACACTGTCCAAAAGACCGTCCTGCAGGAGAGTGTTGTAGTCACCGCCGATCATTTCACCCAGCAGGAAGAAACCACCGTATCTGCTTTTAACGTGGTGGTGGAGATCCCAGAGGAAGTTCCTGCTCAGACAGTAGGCAACATCCAGGCGCAGACCGTCAATGCCGTAGTCCTCCACCCAGCTGTCAATGCTGGAGAAGAGATAGTTTTTGACATCGGGGTTTTCAACATTGAGCTTGACCAGTTCACGATGGCCTTCCCAGTCCCCGTACCAGAAACCGTCGGGATTGTTATTGTTGCCGTAGTCAATGTGGAACCAGTTCGTATACGGGGAATCCCATTTTCTCTGCAGAACGTCCTGGAATGCAAAGCATCCGCGTCCGACATGATTGAATACACCGTCCAGAATGACTTTGATGTTTTCTTTGTGCAGGGCTGCGCAGACATCGCGGAAATCCTCATTGGTTCCGAGCCGGCAGTCGATTTTGCGGTAATCACGTGTATCGTAGCCGTGGCGGTCGCTTTCGAATACCGGTCCGAAGTAGACAGCCGTAATGCCGATCTGCTTCAGATGCGGAATCCAGTCAAGCACTTTGCGGATGCGCGGAACGGTGACGCCGTCGTTTTCCGCAGGTGCTCCGCAGAAACCGAGCGGGTAGATCTGATAAATAATCTGATTAGTGTCCATATGATACTCCTCCGCTGCGGAAGACGCGGATCATTTCTCCGGTCAGTGAGATATCACTCTGCAGATCCATCTCATCATCACGGTTTTTCCATTCGGCAAGCCACAGCTCTTCTTCATCAAGGTGAATTTCTTCGCTTCCTACAACGTCACACCAGAAACCGAAAAGAAGGGTTCCGGAAAATGACCAGGGCTGAGATTTGTAATAACGGATATTGGTGACTTTCAGACCGGTTTCCTCCATGACTTCACGGCTTACCGTCTGTTCAATCGTTTCACCGATTTCCGCGTATCCCGCAACCAGGGCATAGCGCTGATGCGGACTTCTTGTTTTGGCATACTTTGTCATCAGCATCTTGCCTTCCGGACTCAGAATGCCGACGATGACTGCCGGACTGATGACGGGATAAACGATTTCACCGCACTCCGGACAGCGCATGGCACGTTCTTTACTGTCCTGCTGCATCTCTGCTCCGCAGCATCCGCAGTATCTGTGCTGCCGCAGCCATTTCCACAGCTGCCATCCGGTGATGCCCGCAAAACCTGCTTCCCGGGGTTCCATGGTGCGCATGATCGCAATCGGTTCCTCCGCACTCTCATCAACAGGCAGACTTCCCAGGTAATATGCCTTTTCGTCAATTGAAAACAGGTAATAAAGATCCTGCGGTTCATGCAGGTCTGCCACGGTAAAATATTCCCGGTTCGTTTTCAGAAGGACAGACTGTTCCCTGTAATCAAGGACGATATCACTGCCTTCGGGACGGCGGGGGTGATAGGCATTGTCGTATATGTGTGGCTGTATATCCTGAATCATAAAGGTCTCCCAAAATAAAATTGCCCTTTACGGGCCCCAACATCTTAATTATATGAAAAATAAGCTTTAAAAAAAAGACTGTTTCGCTTTTTTGTATTTGCTATATTGAAAGTGCAAAGAGATACCAACCGAAAGACAGGAGGTACTCAAAATGAAGAAGGTATTGCTCGAATATTAATACAAGTTTCTTCCACCCGGGCAGACGGCTGGGGGAAACGGAAATGAAAAAATGATCTGACTCCCGAAGCGTGATTTGAAGTCAGAAAGGATTGTAAAAGACTGATCCGTATCGGCAAGTAAACAGATCATATAAAAACCGGAGCCTCGGAAGGAAAAAATCCGGAGAAAGTGAAATTCTGCACGAGGTCAGACCAATGGACAAGTTTTCTTAAAAAACTGAATATGTAAATCATCCGGAGAAATCCGGAAGGAAACAGGATCAGATCCTGTCGGTGGTGAAAGCACCGAACATATAAAAAGTCCTGCTATGCAGGCATAAATGAACAAGAAAGGGCTTAACGTGAGCCCTTTTCTTTATGCTGTATGAAGACAATACAGGGTATAATAGTGGACAGGGAGATTTCTATGGTTAGTGTAAACGAACGTATTGAACAGCTGCGGGCTGAAATGGCTTCCCGCGGCATTGACATCTACTATGTACCGAACGAAGACGATCATCTTTCCGAGGAGTATACAGCCGATTATTTTAAGTGCAAATCCTTTATATCCGGTTTCTCCGGGGAAGCGGGATGTGCGGTTGTCACAAAGGACTGGGCAGGTCTCTGGACAGACGGCCGTTACTTTACCCAGGCTGAAGGCGAACTGAAGGGAACCTGTGTTGAACTGATGCGCATGGGTCAGGCAGGGGTGCCGGCGGCAATGGATTTCCTGGTTGCCAATACACCGGAAAACGGCACGCTCGGCTTTGACGGCAGAGTGGTTGCGGCATCTTCGGTGCTGCGTCTGCAGAGAGCGCTGAAGGAAAAGCATGCGGCAGTGCGCATGGATGAGGATCTTGCGGGTATTGTCTGGGGTAAGGAAAGACCGGCAATGCCTGAAGAGAAGCTCTACGTCCTGCCGAAGAAGTATACCGGCGAGGATGCGGCTGAGCGTATTGCCCGGGTGCGTGCGGCGATGGCGGAAAAAGGCGCTGATGTGCTGATCATCACAAGGCTTGAGGATCCCTGCTGGATGCTGAATATCCGCGGTGATGATATTGCCTGCACACCTGTAAGCTATGCCTTTGCGATGGTCACAAAGAAAACCGTCAGCTATTATATCGATCCGAAGAAACTGAATCCCGAGGTCAGTGCGCATCTGAAGAAAGCCGGAGTAACGGTCAAAAAGTATGATGCCCTGGAAAAGGACCTGAAGAAGCTCAGCAACAAAACCATCTGGGCTGATCTGCGCAGCCTGAATGCATATCTGTATGAACAGATCGGTACGGACAACCGTATCCTGAATCTGCCTTCACCCATCCTGCAGTTCCGCGCCTGCAAGAACCGTACGGAGATCCGCAATCTCCGCAATGCGCACCTGAAAGACGGTGTCGCCATGGTGAAATTCCTGTACTGGCTCAAGACCAATATCGGAACGATCGACATGACAGAGATTTCCGCAGAGAACAAACTGTACTCCCTGCGTGAAGAGCAGGAAGGCTATATTGAGCCGTCCTTCCATACGATTTCGGCATACAAGGGAAATGCGGCTATGATGCATTACTCCGCAACCGAGGCAAGCAATGCCGTGCTGAAGCCGGAGGGATTCCTGCTGGTTGATTCCGGCGGCACATACTGCGACGGTACAACCGATATCACCCGCACCATTGCCCTTGGCAAACTCACGGACGAAGAGAAAATGTACTTCACTAAGGTGCTGCGCGCAAATCTGCGTCTGGCCAGAGCGAAGTTCCTGTACGGCACAACCGGCAATAACCTCGATATCCTGGCAAGAGGCGTGCTGTGGGATCTGGACATTGACTACCAGTGCGGCACAGGTCATGGCGTAGGTCATGTGCTGGGTGTTCATGAAGGTCCTCACGGCATCAGATGGGGCATGCCTGCCGGCAGACCCAATGCAGTTCTGGAACCGGGTATGATCGTCACCGATGAACCGGGTGTCTATCTGCCGCATAAGCTCGGCATCCGCACCGAGAACGAACTGCTGGTCACGAAGGGAAAGAAGAACTTCTACGGTCAGTTCCTGCACTTCGAGGTTGTCACATACTGTCCGATCGATCTTGATGCGGTTCTTCCCGAATACCTGAGTGATGAGGATATTGAGCAGCTCAATGCATATCATGCGATGGTATACGAAAAGCTCAGTCCGTTCCTGAAGGGCAAAGAAAAGAGCTGGCTGAAACAGGCCACCGGAAAGATCAAAAAATGAAACTTGTAACATGGAACGTCAACGGTCTGCGGTCGTGCGAGAAGAAGGGATTCGCTGATTTCTTTCATGCCCAGGATGCCGATCTGTTTGCAATACAGGAAACCAAGATGCAGGAAGAGCAGATGACGGATTCACTTGCTTTTCCCGGTTACACACGGTATATGAATTCGGCGGAGCGCAAAGGCTACAGCGGAACCCTGGTGTATGCGAAGCAGGAACCGCTGTCTGTAACCTTTGACATTGAAGGCGATACCACAATGGAAGGCCGCGTGATTACGATGGAGTATCCGGACTTCTGGTTTGTATGTGCATATGTGCCGAATTCCAAGGAAGGTCTGCTGAGACTCCCGTACCGGATGGAATGGGAGGATTACCTGCGTGCCCATCTGAAGAAACTGGATGAAAGCAAGCCGGTGATCTATACCGGAGATCTGAATGTTGCGCATGAAGAAATCGACCTGAAGAACCCTGCTTCGAATCACATGAATGCAGGTTTCAGCGATGAGGAGCGTGCCAAGTTCACGGAACTGCTCGAAGCGGGTTTCTGCGATGCCTACCGTACGCTGTATCCGGAGAAGGTTGAATACAGCTGGTGGAGCTACCGGTTCCGTGCGCGTGAAAAGAATGCAGGCTGGCGGATTGATTACTTTGTTGTCTCCGAACGGCTGATGCCGCTGGTCCGCGACTGTGTGATCCACACTGATGTAATCGGATCCGACCACTGTCCGGTAAGCCTCGATATTGCGCTTTAAACGTAAAAAATATTAGAATAAAGTATCTGAAGTTTTATCGGAGGTAAAGAAACATGGAGATCAGGCCGCTGGTGGAGAAATACAGAGAAGAGCTTGTGGAACGTCTTTCAGCTCTTGTCGCAATCAACAGTGTCCGGAGTGAAACCCTCCCTGATGCGCCGTTCGGAAGCGGTCCGCGTGATGCGCTCGTGGCGGCTCTGCAGATGCTTGAAAGTGACGGATTCCATACGGTTAATCTGGACAACTATGCAGGCTATGCGGAAATGGGAGAAGGCAGTGATGTGCTCGGTATGATCGGGCATCTCGATATTGTTCCGGCAGACAAAGCGGACGGATGGGATACGGATCCGTTCGAGGCGGTAATCAAGGATGGTGTCATCTACGGCCGCGGGGTCAGTGATGACAAAGGTGCGGTTGTTGCATGCATGGTAGCCATGAAGGTGCTGCGCGACATCGGTTTCCCGCTCAGAAAACGCATCCGCCTGATTATGGGCACAAATGAGGAATCCGGTTCTCTCGGCCTGAAATACTATGTTGAAAAAGAAGGCGATGTCACTTACGGATTTACCCCGGACGGTGACTTCCCCGGTGTATACGGTGAGAAGGGCATGATTGGTGCCGTCTACCGTTCAAAGAATACATGCATTCAGGATATCGAAGGCGGTATGGCCGGCAATGTGGTCTGCGGAAGATGCAGAGTGAAGCTGCCGCGCAACTGCTATTCCGGCAAACGTCTGCGTGAATACTTTGATCAGAACAACATCGATTATCTTATTGAAGAAGAAGGCGACAGTTCGCTCATTACCGTATTCGGCGTACCGGCGCATGCGTCCACACCCGAACTCGGTGTCAATGCAATATCAAACCTGATGGTCGGTCTGAAGGAAGCCGGTTTCCAGGATCCGTTTGTGGAATTCTACTGCACGCATTTCGGACTGACAACCGACGGCAGCGGACTCGGCTGCAACTGCAAAGATGAATACGGTGCCCTGACGGAAAACAACGGCATGATCTGGATGAAGGACGGTGTCATTGAAGGCACGGTTGATATCCGCTATCCGGTGACAATGACGGCCAAGAAGGTGATCCGTCTCATGGAGGGATATCTTGAGGATGAAGGCGGCAGTGTGGAAATCACCAGGACTTCCGAACCGCTGTTCTATTCCCCGAATTCACCGCTGGTATCCAGCCTTGTCAAGGCTTACCGCGATGTGACCGGTGATACGGAAACAGAACCGATGACGATCGGCGGCGGTACATATGCCAAGAGCATCGGCAACACCATTGCCTTCGGCTGTGCGTTCCCGGGCCGTGACTACCATATTCACAATACAAACGAATTCTGTGAAATTGATGAACTGATGAAGCAGGCTGAGATCTACGTGCAGGCACTGCTGAATCTGCTGGAACTCTAAGCAGGGTAAATTCCCTGCTTTTTTCTGCGGCTGTTGACAGACGGGGTGAGCGGTGTTCTTATTAGGAAAAGAACAGAGGGCAGCAGTATGGCAGACAGAAGATATCTGATGATAATCATTGCAATGTGCGGACTTGCGGCAGGGGCTGCCGGACTTCTGGTCAATACCGGCGGTGTTTTTTATACTCCGATTGCGGATGATCTCGGGGTCGGGCGGGGCGATGTCTCCCTGATGATGACAATTCTCAGTTTCAGCGCGGCGGCTTCGGGTCTGCTGGTGCCGAAGATCCTGCGGACACTGAAGTTCCGTCTGATCATACTGATCTTTACGGTCATCATGGTCGGGGGCACCATCCTGATGGCAATGAGTACACGGCTGTGGCACTTGTATGTCCTGTGTGCGCTGCGGGGACTTTCCTGCGGTGTCATCGGCTTTGTCATGGTTTCCATTGTGCTGAACAACTGGTTTATCGAGAAGCTCGGTCTGGTAACCAGCATCTGCCTCGGTTTCAGCGGCGTTGCGGGAGCGGTTTTCTCCCCGATTATTACAGGTGTGATCGGATCTTTCGGCTGGCGGGCCGGCTTCCTGTTTCTGGCGGTTATGATGACGCTGACCTCTCTGCCGGCACTGCTTCTGCCGGTGACGCTGACTCCGGAGGAAGCCGGCATGAAACAGTACGGATATGATAGGGGTGCGAAGAAAGACAGCATTGTGGTTGACCGCGAAGCCGTGAAGAAACCTTCCGGCATCTTCTTTGCGGTATGTGCAGGCTATGCGCTGTGCTCATCACTGCTTTCGGCTTTCCCGCCGCACCTGCCCGGGTATGCGGTGTCGGTGGGGCTTTCCGCCGGTGCCGGAGCGTTGATGCTGTCGGCGAGCATGATTGCCAATATTGCCGGTAAACTGATGATCGGTGCGCTCAGTGACAGAATCGGCGGCCTGAAGACGCTGCTGCTGACATTGGCAATGATCATGGCGGCGCTGATTACGGTGAGGCTGAATCCCGGCAGTGCCATCCTGATGGCATGCGCATTCCTGATTGGTCTCGGTTATGCGGCGGCTGCGGTCGGCAGGGTTATTGTCACCAAGGACCTGTTCGGACGGGAAATGTACGGGCATGTATATCCGACCATCAATTTCTTCGGTACGGCTTCCTATGCCGTGGCCGGAACCCTGTTCGGATTCCTGTACGATGCCAGCGGATCCTATAATTCTTCATTTGTGCTGATGATGGTCATCCTGTGCACGGCGGCACTGATTCTTGTGTTCGGATATACTCGGAAAGGGAAAAATGCACAGTCTGCGGTATAATAGCAGGTGGTGATAAAAATGAAAAAAGCTGCGATACTGTATGATTTTGATAAAACACTCTGCGCCAAGGATATGCAGGAGTACAGCCTGATTCCTTCCCTGGGATATGATGATCCCGGACTCTTCTGGGAGGAAGTGACGGAGCTCTCCGTGCAGAATAAGATGGACGGCATTTCGGCATATCTCTATCTGCTGCAGAAGAAGTTCGAAGAGCAGGGCAAACCGCTGCGTCAGCAGGACTTCCTGGAGCTTGGCAAACGGATTGATCTGTATCCGGGTGTGGATACCTGGTTTGAGCGGATCAATGCATACGGCAGATCATGCGGGATCGAAGTGGAGCACTATGTCATCTCCAGCGGTATGGAGGAAATCATTTCATCCGTGCCGATTGCGGAATACTTCAGGAAGATCTATGCCTGCCGGTATTACTATGATGAAAACGGTGTGGCAAAGTGGCCGGCGCTGGTTATCAACTACACGACCAAGACGCAGTATATATTCCGCATCAACAAGCAGGTGCTGGATGAGAATGAAGATGAAGCCCTGAATACATGGGTGCCGATGAAGGAAAGACCGATTCCCTTTGAGCGCATGATTTATATAGCGGACGGACTGACCGATGTGCCGTGCATGCGTCTTGTGAAGGAATACGGCGGCAAGGCCATTGCGGTCTGGAACCCGGCCTCGCAGAAAACCCGCAGGACAGCGGAGAAGCTGCTTGAGGAAGGCAGGGCAAACTATATGAGCAGCACGGACTATACGGCCGGCGGAGATATGGAATCCCTGGTGCGCTTAGTGCTGAATCATATCAGTGCGGACGCAAAACTGAGCGATCTTGAAGGAGTCAGCAGGTAATGAATATGAAGATACTGAAAAAACTTGCGGCGGTATGCACGGTGTGCCTGATGGCAGCGTGCGGCGGCAAAGAAGAAACCATCCCGGTGATTATGATCGATCCCGGACATGATATGAATTATCCCGGCGAAACCGGTCTGGTGACGGAGAACGAATACACAGCTGCCCTCGGTGCTGCTGTAGCAGCCAATCTGCAGGAAAAAGGCGGTGCGGAAGTATTGCTTACCCATGAAGCAGAGCAGAACATGGCGGCAGAGAAACGGCTGACCCTGATTGCGGAGAAACAGCCGGCAGCGGTCATCAGCCTCCATGCCCGTGCAGGGACATGGGATGACGGCGGCAGAATCCGGATTGCTCTGCCCAAACCGGGAACGGAAATCTATGCGGACAGTCTGCGGCTTGCCCAGGCATTTGCGGAACAGTTCGCTGACCGCACCGTGGAGATCGGCACGTACTACTATATCCCGACAAGACCCAACGCTTATGCGATGGAATTCCATGATCAGTCCGAAACGGAAGCACTCGAATATGAAACACTTGTTCTTCCGCAGAGCTGCACTTCACCGGTCATTGTCGTGGAAATGCTGAATGTCAATAACTCCGATGATGTCAATGCACTGGCTGGTGAAGAGGGTATCAGTGCTTCAGCTGAAAAAATAACGGCAGCAGTCCGGAAATATACCGGAAGCGCCGATTAGCCATGCATTCATGGCAGAAATGCCTGAAAACGCGTTATTATACACAAATTTTACATGTTTAAAAGCCAAATAAAGGCGCTGAAGTGTTGAATTTGCCTATGGATGGGCTACAATTAAAATTGTCAAAGAAATGACAAGGAGGAGGCCATTATATGGCAAAGGAAGTTATTTTAACTAAGAAGTCTCTTGCGGACAAACTCGCTGATGAGCAGGGTCTGACAAAGAAAGCGGCAGCTGAAACAGTCAATTATATCTTCGATGAAATGGCAAAGACACTGAAGAAGGGCGGAACAGTTGATGTCAACGGTTTCGGCAAATTCTCTGTCAAGAAGAGAGCTGCCCGTAAGGGTATCAACCCTCGGACAAAGGAAACTATCAAGATCAAGGCTTCCAAAGTTCCTGCATTCAAGGCAAGCAAGACACTGAAAGACCTCGTTAAGTAAAACAACAAGCTGAACCTGCATCCGCAGGGACAGCTTTTTTTGCCATAGATATGTTCGATGACAAATATTGAGAAGAAGTATGAGAATAAATTCTTTTTAACATTTATAATGAGATTAACTCAATAAGTTTCAGCAGAGGAAACGATGGTTATAAAGGAGGGTAAATCGTGGAAATCAAAAAACCTGCTGTTGCGGGAACGATGGAATCCAGTGACTGCATGGTGACTGTTGAACCGGGAAACGGTTCGATTGAGTTCACACTCGACAGCACAGTCGCACATCAGTTCGGAAACCAGATCCGCAAAGTCACAATGGAAACACTCGAACGTCTGGATATTGACAATGTCAAGATCTCCATTGTGGACAAAGGGGCACTGGACTGCACTGTAAAGGCAAGAATTGAAGGCGCAGTGTACCGCTCGGTCGATCAGTATGACAATCTGCCGTGGGGAGGTGCAATCAAATGATCAATGAACAGAAAAAGAAGAGACTTCGCCGTTCGATGATGTTCCTGAACGGTCAGAAACCGTCCCTGATCAAGGATCCGTACATTTATAAAGCGGACTCCCTGATGTTTGACCTGGAAGACGCAGTTGCGGCAACCGCAAAGGATACAGCCCGTTTCTCCCTGTATCATGCACTGACAACAATTGACTACCGCGGTTCTGAAAAGGTATGCCGTATCAACGGTCTCGACACGGATCTCTGGAAAGAGGATATCCGCTGTGTCGTCGCTGCCGACATCGAAGTCATCCGTATTCCGAAGTGTGAAAATGCCGAAATGGTCCGGCAGGTTGAAGCTGAAGTACTCAAGGCTGAAAAGGAATTCGGCAAGGAAGAAGGCCAGACGCTCCTGATGGCAGCGCTGGAATCCGCTAAGGGTGTCCTGAATGCGTATGAAGTCTGCACGGCTTCTCCGCGTATGATCGGTATCGCTCTTTCCGGCGGTGACTATACCAAGGATCTGCAGACAACCATCACCGGTACAGGTGTTGAACTGATGGGTGCCCGTCAGCACATGATCATTGCGGCAAGAGCTGCCGGTGTTCAGTGCTTCGATACAATCTGGTCCAATCTCGATGACATGGAAGGTTTCCGCAAGGATGTGGAAACAATCAAGAAGATGGGTTTCGACGGTAAGTCCTGCATCAATCCCCGTCAGATCGATATCGTACATGACATCTATACACCTACGCAGAAGGATATTATCTTTGCGGAAAAGGTCATCAAGGAAATCGATGACAAGAAGGCAAAGGGCATCGGCGTCTTTACAGTAGACGGCAAGATGATCGATATTGCTTTCTATGACGGCGCTAAGCGTACGATCATGCTGGCAAAGGCATCCGGCGTTTATAAGGGGGATCTGTAAGATGAAGAATGCAGTTGGAAGAGAAATACCTCAGGAGATCCTGAAGAAAACCGGTAAGGAAGTTTTCCGCGGCACGCATTACTATGACGGAAAACCCGTACAGAAGGTCGGTCCCAAGACCAATGTCGTTATCAACAACAACGGTTCCAAGCTTGTTGATACAATCCATGATGTTCTCGTCAAGTGCAAGATCAAGAACGGCATGACACTGAGCTTCCATCATCATTTCCGCAACGGTGACAAAGTCCTGAACATGGTCATGGCGGAAGTGCACAAGATGGGCATCAAGAACCTGACCATCTGCGCATCCTCACTCGGTGCCCAGAATGATCCGATCATTCCGATGATCGAAGACGGTACAATTACAAATATCGAGTCTTCCGGTGTCCGCGGCGGCATCGGTCAGGCTATTTCCGAAGGCAAGCTGAAGGGACTCGCAATCATGCGTTCCCACGGCGGTCGTGTCCGTGCCATTGAAACAGGTGAATCCCATGTGGATATCGCCTTCATCGGTGCACCGACAGCGGATGAATACGGTAACCTGAATGCCAACGGCGGTAAGGCTGACTGCGGCGTTCTGTCCTATTCTGCAGTTGATGCTATGTATGCGGACAAGGTTGTTGCCATCACCGATACACTGGTTCCGTTCCCGAATCTGCCTGCACAGATCACCCAGACATATGTCGACTACGTTGTCGTAGTGGACGAAATCGGTGATCCGGCCAAGATTGCGACCGGTGCAGCTAAACCGACAACCGACCAGAGAAAGCTCCTGATGGCAAAGTACTGCACAGACTTTGTTATCAATACTCCGTACTTCAAGGATGGTTTCTCCTATCAGACAGGTGTCGGCGGCGCTTCCATCGCTTCCACAATCTATCTGGCAGAAATCATGCGTGAAAGAAATATTCACATGGGCTTCGGTGTCGGCGGTATCGCCAAGCCGATGTGCGATCTGCTGGATGAAGGTCTCTGCCGTGTTCTCGTAGACACCCAGGACTTCGACCAGCCGTCCATTGAGAATATCAGAACAAACCCGAACCACTACTACATCACTGCAGGTGAATATGCAAACCCGTTCAACAAGGGCGCATATGTCAACAAGCTTGACTTCGTCATTCTCGCTTCCCTCGAAGTTGACGTAAACTTCAACTGCAACGTTGTCGTTGGTTCCGACGGTGTCATCACCGGTGCCCAGGGCGGACATCCGGATACAGCAGCCGGTGCGAAGTGCACCATCGTCATCACCCCGATCATGCAGGGAAGAATTCCTTCCATCTGCACGGAAGTAACAACCGTTACCACACCGGGTGAAGACGTTGACGTTGTCGTTACCGATTACGGTATTGCGATCAACCCGAAGCGCAAGGACCTCATGGAGGCTGTCAAGGGCAAGGGACTGCCGATCAAAACGATTGAAGAACTCAGAGATATTGCCTATGCGATTACCGGAGAACCTGAAAAGGTTCAGTTCGGCCGCCGTGTAGTCGGTGTCATCGAAGCAAGAGACGGATCGATCATCGACGTTGTACGTGAAATCAAGCCGTTCGAGTTCAAAGCAGAAAAGAAACCGGCAAAGAGAACCGCAAAGAAAAAGTAAAGCAGTATAACTAAATGCGGCCGGGGTATCCCGGCCGCTGTTTTATGAATGGGGCATTATATGGAAACACTTGACAGAGAAACGGTTCTGGCAGCCGTGACGAAGGCGCTGCTGGCAGAGGTATATACAACACCGAAACCCGGCCTTGTGGACAGGCATGACAACGGTGCGCATACAGATATGGATGTGCATACGTTTGAACGCAGTACATATGCCATCGCGCCGTATCTTGCGGATATGTATGCGGAAGGTCTTCGCAGTGCGGACCCGCAGTCGCTTTTCCGGCAGATCAGAGCCATCGGCATGCGGGCTGAGAAGGCCATGTATGCGGCCACCGCTGATGTGAATACACATAAGGGCATGCTGTTTACCGTGGGTATTCTGTGTGCGGCAATCGGTTATGCACAGGGCAGAGGTATGCCTGTGCGGGCGGAAACCGTGCTGGAACAGGTGCCGGCCATGACGGCGGAAATCCTGGAAGCAGAGTTTGAGCAGATGAGCAGACGGGAAGCGCGCACACACGGGGAAATCCTGTTTCACAGAACCGGTGAAAGAGGCATCCGCGGACAGGCCCAGAAGGGCTTTCCGGTGCTGCGTGACACCGCCGTACCGGCCCTGCGCAAATACCTGCGTCTCTGTCAGGATACGGAAGAAGCATATCTGCGCACACTGATGGAAATTATCGCTGTATTGAATGATACGAATGTGCTGAGCAGGGGCAATGAAGCGGATCTGCAGGAGATGCAGCATAGGGCAGGTGTGGTGCTGCGGCTTGACAGGGAACCGTTTTATGGAGGTCTTGCGGACATGAATCAGTGGTGCATCGGGAAAAACCTGAGTCCCGGCGGAGCGGCAGATCTGCTGGCTGCGGCAATACTTCTGATTATGCTTGAGAAATAGCCTGCATATTTGTCACAATGTCGTCTTTTTTGAGTAAATTTGTTGTGTGCATGCAGGGTCTTCTGTTATAAAATAGCATGGAGTAATTGGGGAGGTTACCTATATATGAGTAAGAAGTTACACATTACCGAAGTAGTCTTGCGTGATGCGAACCAGTCTCAGATCGCTACACGTATGGCTCGTTCGGACTTTGCGGACATCCTGGAAACAATGGATAAAGCAGGCTACTATTCCATGGAAGTATGGGGTGGTGCCACATTTGACTCCTGCCTGCGTTATCTCGATGAGGATCCCTGGGATCGTCTTCGTTTCATCCGTTCCAAAGTCAAGAATACCAAACTGCAGATGCTGCTGAGAGGACAGAACATCCTCGGCTACAAGCACTATTCCGATGACACAGTCCGTGCTTTCGTACGTAAGTCTGTTGAAAACGGAATCGACATCATCCGTATTTTCGACGCTCTGAATGACCCGGAAAACATGGCTACCGCTATTGACGAGTGCCTGAAGGCCGGTGCACATGCACAGGGCACAATCTGCTATACGATCAGCCCGATTCACACATTCCAGAGCTATGTTGACCTCGGCAAGAAGCTTGAGAAGATGGGATGCAACTCCATCTGCATCAAGGATATGGCCGGCATTATGAGCCCGCAGATGTGCTATAACATCGTCAGCGCTCTCAAGAAGGATGTCAACATCCCGATTTATGTACATTCCCATTCCACAACAGGCCTCGGCCCGCTGACCCTCATGAAGGCTGCGGAAGCTGGCGCAGACGGAATCGATACAGCTATTTCCGTATTCTCCGGCGGTACATCTCATCCGTCAACGGAAACACTGGTTTATTCCCTGCATGAAATGGGCTTCGATACAGGTGTTGACCTCAAGGTCTGCAAGGAAATCAACGATTTCTTCAAGCCTGTACAGGAGAAGTTCCTGAAGAACGGCGGCCTGAACCCGTCTGTTCTCGAAACAAAGATCGATGCGCTGAACTACCAGATCCCGGGCGGAATGCTTTCCAACCTGATCTCCCAGCTGACTGCTGTTGACAAGCTCGACAAGCTGGAGGAAGTTCTGCTTGAAACACCGAAGGTCCGTGAAGACCTCGGTTACCCGCCGCTGGTTACACCGATGAGCCAGATGGTCGGTGCACAGGCTGTTTCCAACGTCCTGACAGGCGAGCGTTACAAGAGCATCTCCAAGGAAGTAAAGGCTTACTTCCGCGGTGAATACGGTACAGCTCCGGGTCCTGTAAACCAGGAAGTTGCTAAGAAGGCTCTGGGCAATGAAAAGCGTATTGAAGGCCGTTATGCGGAAACAATCGAAAACGAATTCCCGGCTGCCAAGGCATATCTGGGAGACCTCGCTCAGAGTGAGGAAGACGTACTTTCCTACATTGCATTCCCGCAGCAGGCTGAAGCATATCTGAAGGAGCGCGCAGAGAAGAAAGCTCTCAAAGTTGCGTATACCATCAAGGAGGCTGAATAAGCATGGGTGTCGGAGAAGCATTGATGGTTGCCGTGCTGGGCTTCTCGATCGTATTCTGCATGCTCGCTCTGATTATGGCGATGATCAATGTCATTTCCAAAGTCACCTCAGGTATGCAGGCTAAGCGCGGAACAGCACCTGCGAAGACAGCAGAACCTGCAGTCACAAAGGCTGCTGAACCTGAAGTCAAGGCAGGCGGCACATATGCCGGTGAAATCAAGCTGTTCGGTGTCGATGAAAAGACCGCAGCGTGCATTATGGCTATTATCAGCGATGAGACGAAGATCCCTCTGAATCAGCTGATCTTCAAGTCCATCAAAGCAGTTGATTAATAAGGGAGATTACGTATATGAAATATGAAATTACACTGAACGGTAAGAAATACGAAGTCGAAGTTGAAAAGGGCGAAGCTACTGCTGTTTACGCAGGACCTGCTGAAGAAGTACATGCTGCACCGGCTCCGGCTGCTGCACCTGCTCCGGCTGCTGCTCCGGCAGCACCTGCACCCGCACCTGTTGCGGCAGGCGAAGGCGATCCTGTTACTGCACCGATGCCCGGTACAATCCTTGAGGTTAAGACAACCAACGGCGCTAGTGTAAAAGCAGGCGATATTCTCTTCGTTCTTGAAGCTATGAAGATGGAAAATGAAATCGTTGCGCCGAAAGACGGAACGATCACTTCCGTAACAACTACGAAAGGCGCTACAGTTGAAACCGGTGCTGTACTTGCTACGCTGAAGTAAGGAGGTACATGCATGGGATCAATTGGTGAGGTCTTTGTAGATATCCTGACAGGGTCCGGTTTTGCTGGTCTGATTGCCGATCCGCGTCAGCTGCTTATGATTATTATTGCCTGTGTACTTCTGTACATGGGCATCGGGAAAAAATTTGAACCGTTGCTTCTCGTACCGATTGCATTCGGTATGCTGATGGCAAACTTCCCGAGAACAGGTATCCTCGATGATACAGGTCTGTTCCATTATTTCCAGCTCGGTGTCAATCTCGGTATCTATCCGTCACTGATCTTCCTCGGAATCGGTGCTATGACGGACTTTGGACCGCTGATTTCCAGACCGAGTTCACTCCTGCTCGGTGCAGGTGCTCAGTTCGGTATCTTCACTGCCTTCCTGCTCGCTCTGGTTCTCGGATTTGACCCGAAGACTGCAGCTGCGATCGGTGTTATCGGCGGTGCAGACGGCCCTACAGCTATCCTGACCGCTAGTAAGCTTTCCATGGAATATCTGCCGGCAATCGCTATCGCTGCATATTCCTACATGGCTCTGATTCCGATGATCCAGCCGCCGCTGATGCGTCTGCTGACAACGGAAGAAGAACGCAAAGTCAAGATGGAACAGGTTCGTGAAGTATCCAAAGTCGAGAAGATCATCTTCCCGATTGCGGTTACGATCCTGGTTGTTCTGCTGATTCCGGATACAGCACCGCTGATCGGTATGCTGATGCTCGGAAACCTCTTCCGTGAGTCCGGTGTTACAGACCGTCTGTCTGATACAGCACAGAATGCTCTGACAAATACAGTTACGATCTTCCTGGGTCTGTCTGTAGGTGCCAAGGCTACTGCTTCTACATTCCTGACTTTCCGTACGATCATGATCATCGTCCTCGGTCTCTGCGCATTCGCTCTGAGTACCGTAGGCGGTCTGCTCCTCGGTAAGATCATGTACAAGGCTACCGGCGGCAAGGTTAATCCGCTGATCGGTTCTGCAGGTGTTTCTGCCGTACCGATGGCTGCCCGTGTATCCCAGATTGAAGGTCAGAAGGCTAATCCTGCCAACTTCCTGCTGATGCACGCAATGGGACCTAACGTCGCAGGCGTTATCGGTTCTGCTGTTGCGGCAGGCTTCATGATCAGCTACTTCGGCGGCTGAGTCTGAGACAAACGAAAACTGATCGGTTCATTGAACCGGTCAGTTTTTTCGTTCGTCCTAGTGGACTGTTGAGCACAAAAGGACTGTAGAAAAGAAGCAGGAAGAAAAGTGTGCGAAACAAAAAAACCACCCGCTTGGCGGGTGGATGGACAGGTGCTTCTTGTAGAAAGAAGCACCTCATCAAAA
>JAFUCL010000113.1 GCA_017459725.1 Solobacterium sp.
GTTGACGGCCGGCAACAGTTAAAAATGCAAAAGTGGCTTCGACACACAAAGTGTGGAAAAGCCAGCGTCTTAAGGCGCTGGCTTGTAGTAAAAGGCTTATAGCCTTAGAGCAAACCACCCGTTTCACGGGTGGTTATGATTACCCGTAAGTTAGTTTATACTGACTGCAGGAGGGCATCCTGTATGTCATTTGAACAGATAACCAAAGGTCTGTATCCGCAGAAATATAATGTAAAGATTCAGAACTGGCTGCGGGAACGGTACGGCAAGGAAACGGCAGAGGATATTTGGAACAGAACAAAGCAGAGCTATGTTGAATATATGAAGGACCTGCCGGATTACGGCGGCAAAAAGGGAGGTCATGCGGCAGCGATCTACGGGGGATTGCTGATATTCTCTCTGTATCCGCTTCTTCCGGATCAGCCGCCAATCAGTGAACTGCAGGACTTTGTGCAGACCTTGTTCATGGGTCCGTTTACGGCACTCGGCAAAGTCTTTGATCTGAACCGGAGTGCGGATATGCGCCTGATTGATGCGGTGTTTCAGGCCACCGGCAGAAAGGACAGGAAAAGCATTCTGAAGTATCCGGCCGGCTTTATGAATATCAACGAACCGTATGATAAAGAGAACAGGATCTCGAGATACCGGTTTACGCAGTGTCCGAATGCGGCATTTGCGGCAAAACACGGTCTGAACCATGTGCTTCCGCTTTTGTGCAACAGTGATTATTTCGGTATCCGTGAAATACACGGTCAGCTGATCCGCTGCAGTACATGCGGCAACGGCAGTCAGTGCGATTACTGTGTGGTCGGCAGCAGACATCCGCTGGCGCAGCAGTATGAGACGGTAACTGATGAGGGAGGCTTCCTGGTCAGCAGACGCAAAGAGCAGTAATACGAAAAAGGCACCCGCTGTTCTGCGGGTGTCTGTTCATGTGGGTTATTTCCCGGGGACGGGAGGTTTTGTTTTCTTCGGAATCGGAGAAACAAACGGTACACCGTCACGGCGTCTGTCGTATTCATCCTTTGCGGCTTTGACAAGCGCTGCATCATTGAACAGATCAATGACGGTTCCTGCCATGACCTTGCCGGCATACAGTTCGCTCTTGTGTGCACGGGAACTCTTGCCCTGTGCAGTCAGCTGCCAGGAGTGACCCGGTGTATCCAGGACCTGGGTAGCTGCGCTGATCTGTGCCGTCGGACATACCTGGCTGACATCACCGACATCGGTGGAACCCGGCATTGCCGTTTCATCATTGATCAGCGGCAGTACATAATCACAGATGGCATCATCAAGATGTTTGCGCAGTTTGGCGGCTGTCTCTTCCGGCAGTCTGGAGAGATATCTCTTCATGGATGTACCGGTAACCGGGAATGTCTTACGGAGTTCTTCCGCAAAGGCAAGCTCTTCCTTTGTTGCCTTGGGAGGTGTATTCTCTTCGAGATTCTTCTGCAGCAGTTCGGCAATAACGCGGTTGGGCTGCAGATCCGAAGTGGCTTTGACAAATGTTGACTTCATCTTTGTGCCGGTCATGAGGGCAGCGCCTTTGGCAATGTCATTGACCCGTGCATAGATTTCATTGACCTGGTTGATCTTCGGAGCTCTGATCATGTACAGAACTTCCGCTTCCGCCTGTACAACGTTCGGGGAAATACCGCCGGTGTTGGTAACTGCGTAATGAATGCGTGCTTCCTGAATGACATGTTCTCTGAGGAACTGCACACCCGTATTCATAAGCGTAACGGCATCAAGAGCACTCCTGCCCAGATGCGGAGCACCGGCCGCATGTGCCGAAACACCGGAGAAATGATACCGCACGACGATATTGGCAAGTGAAGATCCGGGACTGACACTGTTGGTGTCACCGGGATGCCATGTGACTGCACAGTCCAGTTCATCAAAGACACCGTCACGCGCCATGAAGCCTTTGCCGGAGCCGCCTTCTTCAGCCGGACAGCCATAGTAGATTACAGTACCGCTGCATCCGTTCTCATCAATGTACTTCTTGACGGCATACGCAGCTGCAATGGAAGCACTGCCGAGCAGGTTGTGTCCGCAGCCGTGTCCGTTGCCGCCTTCCACGATGGCTTTCTGCTTTGCACAGCCGGGTTCCTGACTGAGTCCGGAGAGGGCATCAAATTCACCGAGGATACCGATTACGGGTTTGCCGTTTCCGTATCTGCCGGAGAATGCGGTCGGAATACCGGCCAGCTTTTCCGTCACCGTAAAGCCGAGTTTCTTCAGTACATCGATCTGCAGCTGTGCGGAAATCTTTTCCGTATACCCGGTTTCCGGATGGTCAAAGATATTGTCGCTGAGTTCGGTAATGATACCGGCGATATCATCAATACTTTTGAGTGCTTTCTTCTTGGAATCAGTCATTGGAGTTTCACCTTTCGTTATTCATAATTTTCCGGATTCTGTTTCATCAGCATTTTTCTGCCGATTACAAACATAAGCGTATAGCCTGCGCCGGTCGCACATGCCCACAGGAAATTCGCAAGCGTGGATCCGTTCGCAAGAAGTGAATAGAAAATGGGAGATGTAAAGATACTGATAATCGACATCAGTGCGAAGCCCATGGAGAAGTCATTCAGCGCCGGTGAGGAGTAATCAGGATCGCATATCTTCAGAAGCATCATACCATTGATCATGACGCCTGTGTTGACACCCCAGCTCATAATCGCTCTTTCAAACGGATAACCTTTCTTGCCGAAGCACCAGCGGAACAGCGGGAAGCAGAAGAAGTAGGTTGTGATGAAACCGATTATACCGATGATGATGATCGGAACAACATACGCAGCCACTGCTTTGATCGGCATGGATGCGATGGCAGCAGTGATGGCAAAGTCGGACATTGCGCCGGTGATACGGGATTTAACCCGGGTATCAATCAGCCAGTTCAGACCGAGTGCTCTGAGAATGTAGTTGACCGCATACATCAGCAGAAGCGCATAGAACCAGACAGGAATGGATGTGATTCCGGGAATGCTGTGGGCCTTGGCCTGGTTGAGCAGGAAATATGCAAGTGCGCTGACACCGAGAATGATGCCGAGATGCACGGTAATGGTTTCAATGGATGAAGAGTTGGTGGTTTCACGGCCGAGGGAAGGCTGTTCGGCAATGTTCTTGGTGAATCCGTAAGAAGTCAGAGCCGGCAGTTCACTGGGTTTTTCGAGAATCATTGTTTCCCCTCTGCGGGAAGCACGGTTGATGAAGTAAATACCCAGCAGCATTCCGCCGACCAGACCGATGGTGGCAAATGTTGTCGCAACGCCCTGTGCCGTTTCCCAGAAGTCAAATCCGTATCCCTGCAGGATGGATCCGTAACCGGCCGCTGTGCCGTGTCCTCCGGAATAACCCTGGGCCAGCTCAACACCGAAGATTCTGTACAGATTCAGAGAAGGCATCAGTTTCATGGCCAGCAGGGTGAAGCCGAAGCCTACAACACTCTGCAGAGAACCGTTGGCACTGAAGAGACCGCATGATGCCAGTACCTTGGGAAGGTTTTCCTTGAAACTGACCCTTTTTTCATTCATGCCTTTGCCGAGCGGGACTGATGCGAAGATCGGAACGATCAGTACACCGGGGATGATGGACCATACACTGACATATTCAGGTGTGATCAGCGGGCTGGAACCCCAGATGTTGGGACCGACCAGCAGCGCGAGGAAGCCCCCGATAACGGAAGCCGGCAGCAGCATCTTTCTGAAAAAAGGGATTTTTGCACGGAGGAACATACCGATCAGCAGGAACACACCGAGCATCGCAACCTGTTTTAATAATTCCTGTAAAAGAGCAGAAGACATGAGTTGTAACCCCCTTTCAGTAAATAAATATTAAGAGTATTTTATGCGTACCCTTGGCTGTAATGCAATACAAAATCGAATATTTTCAGAAAATATTCAAACATTTTCTGAAAAAACACAGAAAAATTCCGTAAAATCAGACAAAAACAGGTTTTTATAAAGAGAATTACCGGAATAAACCTGAAACGGGGAAAGAAATCATAAATGCCGATAAAAGCAGTATGTGAATGGAATCAAAGTTCATAAACTGAGTTTACGCAGGCGGTATTCAATGGTAAGATTTCTGTGGCAAATAATAAAGGAGGGAACATAATTATGGCCAAGTTTATCTGCAGAAAAGATTATCCTGTTGTTACAACAGACAAGGGTCAGCTGCGCGGTTTTGTGTATGACGGAATCTTCACATTCCATGGTATCCGTTATGCAAGAGCACGCCGTTTTGAGCAGCCCGAAGAAATCCCGGCATGGGAAGGCATCAAGGATGCACTGGGCTACGGTTACATCTGCCCTGTTCTCAATACATCACAGCCTGCAATGGAAGTTCTGATGACACACCGTTTCTGGCCGGAGAACGAAAACTGCCAGTATCTGAATGTCTGGACAAAGTCCATTGATACAAACGCAAAGAAGCCGGTTATCTTCTGGATGCACGGCGGCGGATATTCCGCAGGATCTTCCATCGAACAGGCACCGTATGACGGACACAATCTTGCCTTCAAGGAAGATGTCGTTGTCGTTACCGTCAACCACAGACTGAATGTATTCGGATTCCTGGATGTTTCCGACTACGGTGATAAATATGCCAACTCCGTTAATGCCGGTATGGCAGACCTCGTAGAAGCACTGAAGTGGGTGCGCAGAAATATTGCGGCATTCGGCGGTGATCCCGACAACGTTACCATCATGGGTCAGTCCGGCGGCGGCGGAAAGGTCACCACACTCGGACAGATTCCGGCTGCGGCAGGTCTGTTCCACAAGCAGATGGTTATGTCCGGCGCCGGTGCAGGCATGAAGAGAAACAATGAAGCAGCTCCGAAGGAACTCGTAGAAGCAATTCTGAAGGCAGCAGATCTTGATACGGTTGAAAAGCTTGCTGTACTGCCGACCGCACTGTTTATCCGTGCCGTCAACCGGGCTGTATGGAATCTCTATCAGGAAGGCAAGACGGTTTCCTGGTCACCGAAGCCCAATGAATACTACGCAGGCAATCCGTTCGATGTCGGTTACTGCGAACATGCAAGAAAGTGCCCGACTCTGGTCGGAAGCGTTATTTCCGAAATGGGCTTCCAGCCGCTCGCCAAGAATGTGGATGAGATGACGGAAGAAGAAACAAGTGCAGCAATCAAAGCAAAGTTCGGTGATGCCGCAGAAGAAATTACAGCACTTTTCAAGGAAGCTTATCCGGACAAGCCGCTGGCTTTTGTTCTCAACCTCGATACATGGATGAGACCCGGTCATACAGAGTATGCAAAGCGCAAAGCAGCTGAAGCGGAAGCACCTGTTTACAACTACCTGTTCACGGTTGCGTTTGACTATGAAGGCGGCAAAGGCGCATGGCACTGCTCCGATATTCCGTTCTGGTTCAACACATGCGATACCCAGCCGGTCGACGACATGGAACTGACGGAAAAACTGGAAGACACCATGAGCCATACACTGGCAACATTCGCAAGAACCGGCGATCCGAACAACGCCAAGCTCCCGCACTGGGAACCGACAACAGCAGAAGTTGCCAACACCATGACCCTCGACAAGGAATGTGCTCTCAAGCCTGACTTTGACAAGAAGCTCATTGAGAAGATCACATCCGTTCTCCCGCCGAGAGGACTCAACTTCACACCGGTTGAACCGGATTCCGAATCCGACAGAGCCTGGATGTACTAAGCCTGAAGGCAAATGAAAAGCATATACAGCGTTACGCTGTATATGCTTTCTTTCTGGTGCACCTGGCATGGGTAACAGCTTGGCGGTGAAAGTCCGCTACGCACTTGGCAGTAGGAAGCGTTAGCCGAAGGCAAGGGTGTCCATCGTGAGATGGAATCTGAAGGAAGCCGGATGTTTTCGGAGGAAACA
>JAFUCL010000114.1 GCA_017459725.1 Solobacterium sp.
AGATATGCAAGGAGATGCCAGTTTATGCCGGATTTCAATGAAATCGAAAATCGCGGAAACCCGCATAAAATAAGGCAAAACGCGGCATAAGCTGGCAAAAAACTGCATGATAAAAATTTTATTCATTTGCCACGGCAATATCTGCCGCAGTCCGATGGCAGAGTTCATGATGAAGGATCTTGTACAGCGGGAAGGGCTCTCTTCCCGTTTTGAGATTGCTTCTGCGGCCGTTTCAGCTGAGGAGATTGGCAATCCGGTGTATCCGCCGGCCCGCCGGATTCTGCAGAAACACGGCATCAGCTGTGCCGGCAAAACAGCCAGGCAGATGACATATGCGGATTATCAGCACTATGATCTGCTGATCGGCATGGATCAGTCGAATATACGGAGAATGCTGAGGATCTGTGACGGTGATCCGGAACACAAGATACACATGATGATGGAATATGCAGGCAGTGCGGAAGATGTCGCAGATCCCTGGTATACGGGAAACTTCGAAGAAACGTGGTATGATCTTAAGGCCGGCTGTGAATGCCTGCTTACGTTTCTGCGAAGGGAATACAGTCTATGACTTCAATACTGCTCGTTATTATCTATCTTTCATTTATCAGTCTCGGTCTGCCGGACGGTCTTCTCGGAAGTGCCTGGCCTGCCATGCATACGGCGATCGGTGCCTCTCCCACTGCCGCCGGAACAATTGCTGTGATCATCTCCTGCGGTACGATCATATCCAGTCTGAATGCGGACAGACTGATCCACCGGTTCGGTGCCGGCAAAGTAACATTTGTCAGTGTGGCAATGACGGCATTTGCACTGTTTGCCTTCTCCATGTGCCGCTCATATCTGCAGCTGTGTATCTTTGCACTGCCGTACGGTCTTGGGGCAGGGGCAGTGGACAGTGCTTTGAATAACTATGTTGCCCTGCATTATAAATCAAGGCATATGTCATGGCTCCATTGTTTCTGGGGTGTGGGTGCAGCCATCGGTCCGTATATCATGGGTCATGCGCTGACCATAGGTACCTGGCGCACAGGTTACAGGATGGTCGGTTTTCTGCAGAGTGCCCTGACGCTGATTCTGCTGTGTTCACTGCCGCTGTGGCGCAGGGCGGATGCGGCGGAGAAAGAGGAAGCACGCAATGTACTCTCACTGAAGGAGGCAGTATCGCTGCCGCATGCCAAGGCACTGCTGGCGGCTTTTTTCCTGTACTGCGGCATTGAGACATCTTCCGGTCTCTGGGCAAGCAGTTATCTTGTGCAGGCAAGAGGCATGGATACCGTAACGGCTGCTTCCTGGGCAGCTTTGTTCTATATCGGTATCACGGCGGGCAGGTTTGTCTGCGGTTTTATTACCGAAAAGCTCGGTGATAAGAGAATGATCCTGCTGGGCAATCTGATCATTGCGGCTGGGGCACTGGTGCTCTTCCTGCCCATCAGTCATACAACAGCTTTGATTGGTCTCATCATGATCGGGCTTGGCTGTGCGCCTATTTATCCGAGCATCATCCACTCCACACCGGAACGTTTCGGCAAAGAGAATTCACAGTCGCTGATCGGGGTGCAGATGGCATGTGCCTATGCGGGAAGTCTGGTGATGCCGAAACTGATCGGTGTAATCCTCGGTGCTGTTTCATTTGCTGTGTATCCGGTGCTGCTGGAGGCTATGGCGGTTTTGTTCTTCTTTGTAATGAGAATGGCCGAAAAAAAGAATTCATGAGGTATAATACTTACAGAGGTGTACTATGATACGTTTTGTACTGAATGCGGCAGCCGGTGCTGTATTGGGACTGGTTGTATTCCCGATTATTCTGGATACGATTGATAAATATCTTGAAAGTGATGACATCAAAGATTTCGCCAAGGTTTTTCTGCTGACCCTCGGTCTGATGATTGCCAAGACAGTCTGCAGCATTTTCCTGGGCAGGAGCTTCGGCTTTGATCTCGGTATTGCGGCAGGTGCAGTGCTCCCGTATCTGCAGTACAGGAAACGCAGAGAAGAAATGTAACCGGACAGGTTACTTTTTGTTTTCAGACATGCAGTTTTCACATAGAATAGTCATAGAAAGCAGGTGTGATTGTGAATATACAGCCACTTAACAGTGTCACCTACAACCTCCTGATCAAGGAGATTCTGTTCCTGACAGGGGGAGATGCTCCTGCATTTGTATCTATAGACGGCAGATGTGCTTCCGGCAAAAGCACATTGGCTGAGAAGATGTCACATGATATCGGCTGTCCGGTTGTGCACATGGATGATTTCTTCCTGAGACCGGAACAGCGAACGGCAGAGCGGTATGCGGAAGCCGGCGGGAATGTCGACCGTGAAAGAGTCTGGCAATTGCTGAATGAGCTGAAAAAGGGAAACGGTGCCGAATTCCGTGTCTTTGACTGCAGTACCATGGAACTCGGAGAGACCAAGCGGATTGAAGCAGCGCCTGCCTATATCGTGGAAGGTTCCTACAGTGCCCATCCCGAACTGCGTGACATCTATGCCAAGACCATCTTCCTGACCCTGGATCCGGAGATACAGATGGAACGTATTGCCTTAAGGAATCCCGACAAAGTGGAGGATTTCCGCACCAAGTGGATTCCCTACGAAGAGAAGTATTTTGAAGCATTCCGCATCATGGAAACAAGCGATGTCGTATTCGATACCGGACTGGAGGAGGTCCGCTAGAGAATAAACTACTGCAGAAAAGGAGAACAACATGACAGAGAACAAAACACTCACGAAAGAGTTCCTGAGCACACTGCCGAAGTTCGGTTTCGGACTGATGCGTCTGCCGCGGATCGAAGGCACTGAAGAAATTGATGTTGAGCAGGTAAAGCAGATGGTCGATCTGTTCCTTGCGTCCGGCATGAAGTACTTTGATACGGCATTTGTGTACCAGGGATCCGAGGATGCCGCAAAGAAGGCGCTTCTTGACCGTCATCCCAGAGATTCTTTCTATCTTGCCACTAAGCTGAATGCCGGCATGCCTAACCTGACCGAAGAGACAGCTAAGCAGGAATTCTATACAAGTCTTGAGAGAACAGGCGCGGGGTATTTTGATTTCTATCTGCTTCATGCGCTGGGCAAGAAGAATATTGACAAGTACAATGACTGGCATATCTGGGAGTTCGTTAAGGAACTCAAGGAAAAGGGTCTGGTCAGACATTACGGATTCTCATTCCATGACACACCGGAAATGCTCGATGAACTGCTGACAGCACATCCGGATGTTGAATTCGTACAGCTGCAGATCAACTATGCCGACTGGGAGAATCCTTCCGTTGAATCCAGGCGCTGCTATGAAGTATGCGTGAAGCACGGCAAGCCGGTTGTTGTTATGGAGCCGGTCAAGGGCGGTGCGCTGGCCAATCCGCCGGCACAGATCACGGATATCATGAAGGCTGCCGATCCCAATGCAAGTCCGGCAAGCTGGGCAATCCGCTATGCTGCAAGTCTTGAGAACGTTATGGTCGTTCTTTCCGGTATGTCCACACTGGCGCAGGTTGAAGACAACGTTTCCTTCATGAAGGACTTCAAACCGCTGGATGAAGGCGAAAAGAAGGTCATGGAAGATGTCCGTACGGCACTGGCTTCCATCCCGCAGATTCCGTGCACAAGCTGCCGCTACTGCACACCTGTCTGCCCGATGAGCATTCAGATTCCGAATATCTTCCAGGCTATGAACCAGCAGATGGTTTACAACAATACAGCAGGTGCGAAGCGTTCCTACGCAAATGCGATCAAAGATCACGGCAAGGCATCCGACTGCATCCGCTGCGGTGCATGCGAACAGCAGTGCCCTCAGCATCTCGAAATCCGTGATCTCCTGGTCAAGTGCGCAGAAGCGCTGGAGGACTAGTGTCATCTCAGATGATCACATCATGGCAGGATCTGGAATCCCTTGTTCAGGAATACGGATTCCTGCCTTTTTTCGCGAATGAGATACCGGGTTTCTCAGTAGCGGAACATACGCCGCGGGAGCGGTGGTTTTCGGATACCCTGGACGGTCCGTGGGAGTGGAAGGGCGACGTGGCTCTTAACGGCAAGGTCGTCTACGGCAAGTTCTTTGAGAAGAAAGCAGGGTTTGTCTCGCTGTCATGGTTTGCGGACTTTGCCAATTACAGACGGGACGGATATGACTTTGATTCCCTGTATGAGGAAGGCAGAGTGCCGGAAAAGGACAGAGAGATCGTAGAGCTGCTCAATGAGCGCCATGCCATGAACACCAAGGAGATCAAGGCGGTGCTCGATTACCGCAAAGGCGGCAGGACCGGCTTTGAAACGGTGATTACAAGACTGCAGATGCAGACGTATGTGACCGTGCATAATTTCGTCTATCCCGTTGATCAGCATGGCAACTTCTACGGCTGGGGCATTGCCCAGTACATGACCCCGGAAGACAAGTACGGAAAGACAAAGGTGCGGGCTGCCTATAAACGCGATCCGCAGAAATCCAAGGCAAGGATACTGAAACATCTTAAGAGTGTGCTGCCGTATGCGGAGGAAGAGGCACTGCTCAGAATCATCGGTTAACCGGAATACTTCCGGTTTTCTTTTTGTGTCATTCCGTGAAACAATAAGGTGGATGGAAGAAAGATGGCTGACATTTCCCGCATACTGCAGAAAGACCTTCGGCAGAAAGCTGTACCGTATACCGCTTGATATCGGCTGTACATGTCCGGTGCGTGATGGTGCGATCGATACCCGGGGATGTATTTTCTGTGCCGGGGGCAGCGGTGATTTTGCCGTGGCATATACGGGACAGAAACTGAGCGGACAGGATATTGAACCGTTCTGCAGTCGTGATGCATACGGCAGCTGTATTGCCTACTTCCAGGCCTATACCAATACCTATGCGCCGGTTGAGAAACTGAAGCCGCTGTTTTCGGCAGCTTTGGCGGATGATATGTTTGCCGGGATTTCGGTTGCGACAAGACCAGACTGTATGCCTGAAGAAATCATGGCCGTGTTCAAAGAACTGAAGGAAGCATATCCGGATAAGTTTATCTGGGTGGAGCTGGGACTGCAGAGCATGCATGAAAAAAGCGCGGTCTGGATGCGCCGGGGATACAGTACGCCGGTCTATGAGGACTGTGTGCAGAGACTGCATGAGCTCAATATCCAGGTCATCACCCATATCATCATCGGTCTGCCCGATGAAAGCAGACAGGATCTTCTGGAAACGATCGCATACCTGAACAGGATCGGCACAGACGGCGTCAAGCTGCAGTTACTGCATATCCTGCGCGGCACGGATCTGGCGGCAGAATACAATGCCGGCAAAGTCAGGGCACTGGAGAGAGTGGAATACATTGATCTTGTGATTGACTGTCTTACCCATTTGAATGAGAACATTGTGATCCACCGGCTGACCGGAGACGGCAGTCCGGATATTCTTGAAGCGCCGCTCTGGAGCCGAGCCAAGCGCAGTGTGCTCAATGAAATCGGACATGAGATGAAGGTCAGGGATCTTCATCAGGGGTGCGCACTATGAAATATGACAAAGCGGAATTCATCCGCGAACTGGATAAAGAACAGATCCCGTATGAATACACGGAACATCCGGTAATCACGACGATGGCGGAGCTGTATGAACTGCATCTGCCCCGTGAACAGGAAGTTGCGAGAAACCTGTTTCTGCGCGATGACAAACACCGGAACTATTATCTGATCAGTGTATGTCCGAAGCACCGCACCGACCTGCGGAACCTGCAGGAACAGCTCTCCTCCAGAAGACTGTCCTTTGCCTCGGAGAAGGATCTGCAGGAGATTCTGGGTCTTTTGCCCGGTTCAGTGACCCCGGCCGGTCTGCTCAATGATGCGGAACATAAGGTTGTATGCGGGCTGGACAGAGGGTTTCTGAACGGCGATATCGGCATTCATCCTGTAAGCAATGATGCGACGGTATGGCTGTCCGGTGAGAATCTGAAAAGCCTGCTGGAAAAGCACGGTGTCACGGTGGTTCTGCTGGATCTGCAGGAGGAGTGAAGTCTATGCGTTTTTATATAACGGACTGTTTTGCGGAAGAAAAGTACCAGGGCAATCCGCTGCTGGCAGTGATTGCGGACAAAGAACTCAGTGATGAGGAACAGTGGCAGATCACAAAGGAAATCGGTTTCTCGGAGAGTGTGTTCATTGATCCGGTGAAGCATAACGGCGGATACAATGTGCGCATATGGATGCCGCATGCCGGGGAAGTGCCTTTTGCTGGACATCCCGTACTCGGAGCTGCCTGGGTGATCAGGCATATGCTGGAGACAGAGGAAGAAGGGCCGGTGATCCTGCATCTGCCACTCGGGGATATTCCCGTTGCCGTACAGGGTGACCGTCTGTTTATGTCGCAGAAGGAACCGGTCTTTGGCGACTGTGTATCAGCTGAGGAAGCGGCGGCTGCCTTCGGTATCTCTGCGGATGATATTGATCATACGTATCCCGTACAGCGGGTGAGCACAGGGCTTGCCTCGGTGATCATACCGCTGAAGGAAAGGGAAACTTTGAGCCGTATCCGCACCCAGAGAGATGCCTTTGATGCATACAAACAGAAGTATCCGCAGAATGCCTGCACGCATATCTTCTTTGTGCGTACCGGTGAAGCAGAACTGGCGGCGCGCTGTATGACCGAGGATTACCGCGAGGATCCCGCCACCGGCAGTGCCAACGGGAATCTTGCCGGATATCTTCTGCAGTATGATTTCTTCGGTGCCCGTGATATCTCCTGGACCGTGAAGCAGGGGGAGGATATGGGCAGACCTTCGCTGCTGTATGTGCACGGCAGACATACGGATGATACATGGACGATTGAGGTCGGCGGACGGTGCTGTCTGGCGGCATCAGGGGAATGGAAATAAGCAGTGCATACTGCGGAAAGGAATAAGAACATGGAATTCAGGGAAGTGATTCAGAAACGCTATTCATGCAAGAAGTTCAGTGACCGTAAGCCGGAAGCTGATAAGATCACGGCAGTGCTGGAAGCCGGAAGACTGGCGCCGACTGCGAAGAATAACCAGGAAGTGCATGTATATGTCGTGCAGAGCGAAGAGATGCTCGCAAAGATTGACAGCGTGACACCGTGCCGCTATGGCGCACCTGTTGTTCTGGCCGTGACCTATGATAAAAACAATGTCTTTGTCTATCCCGGAGAAGCGCAGGATTCCGGCATGGAGGATGCCTCCATCGTGGCAACCCACCTGATCCTGGCCGCGGCGGATGAAGGACTTGACAGCTGCTGGCTGAACTTCTTCGATCCTGCCAGGCTGAAGGAAGTGCTTGATCTGCCGGAGAATGAGCAGGGTGTGCTCCTGATGGATCTCGGTTATGCGGCAGAAGGAGGCGGTCCGCTGCCGAATCACAGCAAGCGCAAAGACCTCAGTGAGACAGTTGCATATCTCTGAAAACAGGTTTCCGGAAGACAGTTTCCGGGACCTTTTTTCTTTGTCAAGAAAGCGACAGATTGCCATGAGTGCATAGTGAAAAGAGGTGAGAATTTGCTATACTAGGTACTATGCATGATTGCATGCATATCTACAGTAAGTGTTAACTGACTTGGTATTTTATGCTCTGATTTCCGGAGGATTACTATGCGTATAGGTCTTGATATCGGCTCAACGACGATCAAGTGCGTTGTGCTGGATGAACAGGAGAATATTGTCTTTTCCACATACGAAAGACATCACTCACATATACTGGAACTCGGCGGTGCGCTGCTGAAAACGGTGCGGGAAAAGTACGTCCGCGGTGATAAGGCGATTCTTGCCATTTCCGGTTCGGCAGGCATGGGTCTGGCGGATACGGCAGAGATTCCGTTTGTGCAGGAAGTATATGCGACAAGAGTGGCGGCTTCACGGCTGGCCCCGGATACGGACTGTGTGATTGAACTGGGCGGCGAGGATGCCAAGATCCTTTTCCTGACCCACGGAATAGAAGTGCGTATGAACGGCAGCTGTGCAGGCGGCACCGGTGCCTTCATAGACCAGATGGCTACGCTGCTGAAGATGAGCTCCGATGAAATGGACAGGGAGGCACAGAAAGCCACCCGTACATATACGATTGCTTCAAGATGCGGTGTCTTTGCCAAGAGCGATGTGCAGCCGCTGATCAATCAGGGCGCCCAGGCCGGTGATATTGCGGCATCCATCTACCAGGCAGTCGTCAACCAGACGATTGCAGGTCTTGCGCAGGGCAGACCCATTGAAGGCAATGTCCTGTATCTCGGCGGACCGCTGACCTTTTCAAAATGCCTGCGTGACAGCTTTGACAAAACCCTCGGGGTAACCGGTGTCTGTCCGGAGAATTCCCTGTTCTATGTAGCTCTCGGTGCGGCATATTATGCAGACCGGGAGATTTCGCTTTCCGAAGCGGAGAAGCGTCTGGCTGCCTACAGCTCCACGGCTACTTACTTGGGCATGCCGCCGCTGTTTGAGACACGTGAGGATTACTGGGAATTCCATAACCGCCATATGAAGGCATCCGTACCGCGGGTGGAGTTTACGGAAGATACAAAGAATGTGCATATCGGCATTGACTCCGGTTCGACCACGATCAAGATGGTCATCATTGACCGTGACGGCAATATCCTGCATACATGGTACAGGCCCAATGACGGCAATCCCGTACCGCTGATCCGGGATGAGATGCTGAAGGTATACCGCGAACATCCCAATATGACGGTCAGCTCCGTAACGGCGTCCGGATACGGGGAAGAGCTTATGAAACATGCCTTCCACTGTGACTTCGGTCTGGTGGAAACCGTAGCGCATTTCACGGCAGCGAGACACTTCCTGCCGGATGTGGATTTCATTATCGATATCGGCGGGCAGGATATGAAGTGCTTCCGGATCGAGGACGGTGCTATTTCGAATATCTTCCTGAATGAAGCATGCTCCTCCGGATGCGGCAGTTTCCTGCAGACCTTTGCCGAAGCGCTCGGCTATGACGTGCAGGAGTTTGCACGCATGGGACTCTATGCGAAGAAGCCGGTGGATCTCGGTTCAAGATGCACGGTCTTCATGAACTCATCGGTCAAGCAGGCGCAGAAGGACGGCGCTACCGTCGAGGATATCAGTGCAGGTCTTTCGATTTCCGTCGTCAAGAATGCGCTGTATAAAGTCATCCGCTGTGCGAGTCCCGAAGAACTCGGCCGCAAGGTTGTCGTACAGGGCGGTACCTTCTACAACGAAGCAGTGCTGCGGGCATTTGAGCAGGAAATGGGCATTGAAGTCATCCGTCCGGATATTGCCGGGCTTATGGGGGCCTTCGGTGCTGCTTTACACGGTCTTGAACATGCCCGTGATGCGAAGAGCACATTCCTTTCCGCGGAAGCACTGGAACACTTTGAACAGAAGACACAGGCAGTGCCTTGCCAGGGCTGCGGCAATCATTGTCTGTTGACAATCAATACGTTTGCGGACGGCGAACGCTTCATCAGCGGCAACCGCTGTGACAAGCCTGTCACAGGTCACGCGGCGGATGATGCCCTGAATCTGTATGCATATAAACTGGACTGTCTTGAGCAGCTGGCAGCGGATGAAGGTGAAGCGGTAAGAGGCACGGTCGGTATTCCGCTGTGTCTGAATATGTATGAGCTGCTGCCGTTCTGGCATGCTTTCTGGCGCACCCTCGGTTACAAGGTGATTGTTTCCCCGGTATCCACACGCAAACTGTATCAGAAGGGACAGGGAACGATTCCCAGTGATACGGCATGCTATCCGGCCAAGCTTGCCCATGGTCATATTGCGGCACTGGCAGAGAAGCATCCGGATTTCATCTTCTATCCGTGCATGAGCTACAACCTGGATGAGAAGCTCGGTGACAATCACTACAACTGTCCGATCGTTGCCTATTATCCGGAAGTGCTGCAGGACAACTGCCGGGAGCTGCAGGATGTCACATTCCTGCGTGACTTCATCGATCTTTCCGACCGGAAGGAATTCATGAAGCGCTTCCCGAAGATACTGAAGAAACACCTGCCGGATCTGAATGCCAAAGAGATCAGGAAGGCAGCAGAAGCCGGTTATGCGGCCTATGAAGCGCATATGGAGGATATCCGCAGAAAAGGCGCGGAAATCATCAGCGAGGCAAGGAAACAGGGCACCCGCATCATTGTGCTGGCAGGACGTCCGTATCATGTTGATCCGGAAGTCAACCACGGCATCGACAAACTGATTGCGCGTCTTGGTGCGGCGGTTATAACAGAGGATTCCCTGGTCGGTCTGATTCCGAAGTTTGAAACATCGGTGCTGAACCAGTGGACATATCACAGCAGGCTGTATGCGGCTGCGAAATGGTGCACACAGCAGAAAGATGCCGATCTTGTGCAGCTGGTTTCGTTCGGGTGCGGACTTGATGCAATCACAACAGATGAAACCCGTGAGATCCTGCAGAGCGGCGGTAAACTGTATACCCAGCTGAAGATCGATGAGATCACCAACCTGGGTACGGTCAATATCCGTCTGCGCTCATTGTTTGCGGCGCTGAAGGAGAGGGAGGAAGGCAATTGATATGGCGTATCTGACTCCTAACTTTACAAAGGAAATGATGAAGGACTACACGGTCCTGATTCCGAATATGTGTCCCATCCAGTTCCGGATGCTGAAGTCGGCAATGGAGAGTGAAGGGTATCACCGGGTGGAACTGCTCGGCAGCGGGGATTCCAATGTCACCCAGCTCGGTCTGAAGTATGTCCACAACGATACCTGCTATCCGGCGCTGATCGTCATCGGTCAGTTCCTGGATGCCCTCAACAGCGGCAGATACGATGTGCATAAGACGGGACTGCTGATCTCACAGTCGGGCGGAGGCTGCCGCGCCAGCAACTACATCAAGCTGCTGCGCAAGGCCCTGGTGCGTTCCGGGTATGAGTATGTGCCGGTCGCTTCCTTCAATGCCAGCGGGCTTGAGAAGGGCTCCATTCTGCCCTTTACGGTGCGGATGATCATGAAGGCCTTTGCCGGTATCCAGTACGGTGATCTGATTGCGGCACTGCGCAACCAGGTGGTTCCGTATGAGATCCACAAAGGCGATGCCGAAGCCATGACGGAAAAGTGGCTGGGGATTGTGGACGGATGGATCCGGCAGAATAAGAATTATATGGTGTCTTCCTTCAAGAAGGTATTCCGTATGATCACAGCGGATTTTGCCTCGGTGGCGGTCAACCGGGTGCCGAAGGTGAAAGTCGGTGTGGTCGGTGAAATCTACGTTAAGTTCTCTCCGACCGGCAATAACGAACTGCAGAAGTTCCTGGAATCACAGGACTGTGAAGTCAATCTTCCGGGCCTGATGGGATATCTGGAGTACTGCTGTGCCAACTGGGAGATGGATACCGAGTTCTACGGTCTTTCGCCGCTGATGGGAAGAGCTGCCGGACTGGTGCTGGATCTGATGAACCATGCCGGCAATATCATGTCGAAAGTCATGAAGGAATACGGCTTTACGGCCCCGGGTTCATTCAAGGATCTGATGAAGAAACCGGAGGGAATACTCTCGCTCGGTACGAAGATGGGTGAGGGATGGCTGCTTACGGGAGAGATGGTGGAGCTGATTGAAAACGGCTATTCCAACATTGTCTGTGCCCAGCCGTTCGGATGTCTGCCCAACCATATTGCCGGCAAGGGCGTTATAAACAAGATCCGTGAACGCTTCCCGGAGGCGAATATCACACCGGTGGACTATGATCCCAGTGCCACCAAAGTCAATCAGGAGAACCGCATTAAGTTGATGCTGGCGGTCGCAAAGGAAAATCTGCAGAATGATCAGTAATACGGTAATGTTTGATCTCGACGGAACATTGCTTCCGATGGATCAGGATGTATTTACAGGTGTATATTTCGGGTACCTGGCGGAGGCTGTGGCACCGCTGGGATACGCCCGTGAGGAGCTGATCCAGGCGGTCTGGAAAGGGGTGCGGGCAATGGTTGCCAATGACGGCACCCGTACCAATGAAGAGGCTTTCTGGGACTGTTTCGCTTCTCTTTTTGAGCGTGATGTAAGACAGGATATACCGCGGTTTGATCAGTTCTACCGGGAGGAATTCGGCAGGGCAAAGAAAGCAACCGGATTTGATCCCGGAGCTGCGGAAACCGTGGCGATGCTTAAGGATGCAGGCTGCCGGCTGATCCTGGCCACCAATCCCATCTTTCCTGCAGTCGCAACGGAGCAGAGAATACGCTGGGCAGGACTGGATCCTGACGACTTTGATTACATGACAACCTATGAGAATTCTCATTACAGCAAACCCAATCCGCTGTACTATACCGAGCTCCTGAACAAGTGCGGCATCTCACCGCGGGAAGCAGTCATGATCGGCAACGATACGGTAGAGGATCTGGCGGCACTGCGGGCAGGCATGCGTGTATTTATACTGACGGACTGTCTGATCAACACCCGGAAGATTGCTCTGGAGGATTATCCCCACGGCAGCTGGCCGGAACTGATGAAATGGCTGAAACAGGAGGAAGGCAATGAAGGTTTATAAAGATCTTGACCGGATCCCGCGCGGACAGTCGGATGACAGTGTTACGCAGGGGTGTCTGGTGCTGGAAGGAGGTGCCTGGAGAGGCATCTATACGGAAGGTGTACTGGATGCGCTGCTGCAGGAGAATATCAATATGCAGACGGTTATCGGTGTATCTGCCGGTGCCATGAACGGTCATTCCTATATGGCCGGACAGATCGGCCGTACAGCGAGAGTCAACCTGCATTACCGGCATGATCCCGATTATGTCGGTGTCGGTGCGTTTAAGGAAGATCACGGCATCACGGGCTTCAGTTATCTGTTTGATGAACTGGCCAACCAGGAACCGCTGGACATGGAACGTTTCAATGATCCAAGACGCAGATTCATAGCTGTTGCCACAAGCCTTGAAACAGGTGAAGCAGTCTACTTTGAAAGAGGCAAATGCTCCGATATCTTTAAAGCCGTGCAGGCAAGTGCTACGGTTCCGTATATTTCGGAGCCGGTCATGATCGACGGCAAACCATACCTTGACGGCGGCTGTGCGGTCAAGATTCCGCTGGACTGGGCGCTTGAGGAAGGGTTTGAGAAGATCGTTCTCATCCGTACAAGAGAGCGCGGCTTCCGCAAGGAACCGCGGGCACCGCTGGCGCTGCAGAAAAGACTCTACGGAAATTATCCGGAGTTTGTGGCAGATCTGCAGGAGGAAGTGCCGCATTACAACCTACTGCTGGAGAGAATCGAGCAGATGCAGGATGACGGCAGGATCTTTGTCATCTCACCGAGTGAACCGATCCGGATCAAGCGGTTTGAGGGTGATATGGATAAGCTGGGCGAGCTGTACTGGCTCGGCTATAAAGACGGAAAGGAAAGTCTTGAAGGACTGAAGGCCTATCTCGGAATATGAGTGAACAAACAGCAGACCGCTCGCATGTCTTTATGGAAGGCATGCGGGACGGTATACCAATCGGACTGGGATACTTTGCGGTATCATTCGCACTGGGCATTACGATGCGCAATGCGGGTTTGAATGCCTTGCAGGGATTCTTTTGCAGTCTTCTCAATGTTGCCTCGGCAGGTGAGTATGCCGGGGTATCCATGATTGCCGTGGATGCCTCCTACACAGCCGTAGCGCTGATGACACTCGTTGCCAACGCAAGATACTTTCTGATGAGCTGTGCGCTGAGTCAGAAGTTCTCGCCGGATACACCGATGATCCACCGGATGCTGGTGGGATATTCGGTTACCGATGAACTGTTCGGAATCGCCATTGCCAGGGAAGGGTATCTGGAACCGCTGTACTACTACGGAGCAATGCTGGTGGCGGTGCCGCTGTGGTCACTGGGCACGGCACTGGGTGTTATGGCAGGCAATATACTGCCCGCATCCCTTGTCAGTGCGCTGTCGGTTGCTTTGTACGGTATGTTTCTTGCCATTGTGGTGCCGGCTGCCAAAAAGGATAAAGCCGTGCTGCTGTTTACGCTGCTGGCCTGTGCGATGAGCTGGCTGTGTTCGGCTATGCCGGTGATTGCGCAGGTATCCGAAGGAAGCCGTACGATTATCCTGACGGTTGTACTGAGCGCGGCTGCCGCTTACTTCTTTCCAAGGAAGGAGGAAGAGGCATGAAGCACAGTATCTGGGTTTCCATCTTCGTAATGGCAGGGGTATCCTACCTGATCCGGGTGCTGCCGCTGACGCTGATCCGCAAACCGATCAAGAATACCTTTATCCGCTCATTCCTGTATTATGTGCCGTATATTACGCTGACCGTGATGACTTTCCCGGCCATCCTGAAAGCCACCGGATCACCGCTGGCAGGGGGTATTGCCTTCCTGACGGGCATCATCATTACCTGGCGGGGTGCGGGGTTATTGCAGACGGCAGTTGTCTGCTGTGCGGCGGTCTACATACTGCAGCTGTTTCTGTAAATGCGTCTTACGGCGCATTTTTTTTCATGTATGTGTAACCTTTGGAATGTCTCATGCGTATTACTGGTGAAAGGGCAGGAAAGCCCTGAGGAGGAAAACACATGAAACATTTATTCAGAAAGCTCGTCGTCATTCTTACCGTACTGGTCTCTGTATTTGGTATGCAGATGAATCCGGTATCCGCTATCGGCAATTCCGCAAACTACAAGACAGGTTACAGAACCGGCACAGTGATCCGCAGAACATACGGATACACAGGCAGCGGCAGAACAAGATCACGGTATATGAAGACCAAGGATGTGTATTTATCCGAGCGGAAAGTGTATGAACAGTGGGCCAAGGATGTCACCAAGGAATGGGTTGATCTCAGTTCCAACAAATCCCTGCAGTACACACAGTCACAGACCGTCTCCGCTTCCGGCAGTGTGGATATCGTAAAAGCGATGGGTCTGAAGGCAAGTCTTACGATCGGAAAGTCATCTTCTGCCGGGGCAACATTTGCGGGTAATCCGAAGAAGGGACGCTATGGCAAACTGGCCGTCAAATGCGATTATGTGATCATCACCTACAATCACTACACATATAATTCAAAGGGAAGACAGACAGGCTGTTCCAAGCAGACCGTCAAGGTTCCGATTCCCGGTTCCCTGGCATTCTATGTCCGCTACAGCAACTGAAACACCCTGTGAAGATCATATATGAAAAGACAGGACTGCCTGTCTTTTCGTCTGACTGCTGGTAATATTATTACGGGAAGTGAAAGGAAAGGAATATGAACAGACTGTACAGAATAATGCACATACTGATAATTGCCTGTGTTTTTCTGACAGGATGCAGATCCCCTCAGGCACCTGAGGAAACAGCAGTCAGTGCAGATGCAGCACCGGCTGTGCATAATCTTGAAGTCCTTGAAAGAATCAGCGAGGATCCTTTAACCGCGCTTGCCCGCAGCTGCACCGAAAGCACTGATGTGTCGCTGCTGCAGACCTCAATGAAAACCAACAATAAAAAACCTTATACCATCATGATTTACATGACCGGTTCGGATCTTGAGTCCAATCACGGTGCTGCCACAAAGGAACTGCAGGAGATGGCTTCCCTGGATATCAACTTCGGAAAGACCAATGTGCTTGTATATACAGGCGGCACCAGAACATGGCGTGCAGGTATTCCGTCCGACCGCAATACCGTCATCGATCTTTCCGGCGGAGCCGTCAACACCGTTGCCGGGACACCGTATTCCTCGAATATGGGAGCTTCCGGAACCCTGGCGGACTTTGTCAATTATGCGGTGAAATACTATCCGGCTGATCAGTATGCTTTGATCTTCTGGGACCATGGCAGCGGAGCCCTGTGGGGATGCTGCAGCGATGAGCTGTACAAGTACGATGCGTTAACACTCGGGGAAATGAAGACAGCCATGGATCAGACAATCTTCAAAGACAGGAAACTGGAGTTTGTCGGTTTTGATGCCTGTCTGATGGGCAATATCGAAACAGCAGCACTCTGGGCAGACTATGCGGAGTATATGATTGCCTCCGAGGATCTCGAGAAGGGTGACGGCTGGAATTATGCCTTCCTGGAACAGCTCGGTAAGACGAATGACCGTGAGAAACGGTTTGCGGCTGTGCTGCAGGATTACCGGAACGACAGTGAAGCAGTGCGTTCCTCCGGGTATGCGATTCCGTATTCACTGGCTGTTTATGATCTTGCGGAAGCGGCGCAGGTATCACAGGCTTTGGCAGATCTTTCAGGAGAAATCAAGGCTGCGGCAGGTACGGAGCGGTATCCGGAACTGGCAAAGGCACTGGTTAAAATGCGCAGAGTCGGCATTACCGAGGGCAATGGCGAACAGTACGGTCTTGCGGATATCGGTTCCTTTGCCGAGCGTATGTATCCGTTCTATCCGGAAAAAGCTGCAGCACTTGCCTCTGCGGCAGAGAAGCTTATAACAGACCGGGTAGCGGACAATGATGATTACAGCGGTGTATCCCTGTATTTTCCGCCGGACTGGAACACCTGGGAGAATGTGCGTACATATGCGCAGGGAATCCTGACAGGTGAAGAATATGTGTCCATGCTTGATGCTTTCCGCAGTGCACAGAAGAATGCGGGTGCGGATGTCTGGCAGATGAACGGGATATATGAAACAGATGATGCTTACTGTCTGGACTTAACGGATGCACAGCTGGCTCATCTTGCCGGGCTGTCTTTGAGCATCTGGGAAACGGTGGATGATACTTCCTTAACGCCGGTGCTCATGGAAGAACCGGTCACAATTGAAGGCCATACCGTGAAGATACCGAAAGACCAGGAGATATTCGTTCTGAAGAGTGATATCGCCAGCGGGGAATACATACAGCCGATGATCCGGACAGGCGATGACCCTGCGTATGTCAGTTATGCGTCCGGTCTCGGCAGTGATGACTGGCGGGATACCATTGACAGGCTTATGGACAAGTATTCCACGGATATCAATATTACGGTTGCGGTCAGTGAAGACGGAACCTGCCGGATCAGTTCTGTCAGTGAGAAGGGAGACGTGTTCGGCAGCGGCCGCCGCGGCACTGTATCTGTTCCTGACCGGAACAGGGTGATCACAAACTATGAAGTCTGTTTCAGTGAGGAACAGGACGAGGACGGTTACGGTATTCTGAAGGCGCACGGAATAAACATGGACTATATTCCCGTTGATCAGAATTTCCGGGTGGAAAAGCAGCGCATTTCCGCGCTTGCCGGATCATTTCAGTTTTCAGTCTTCATCAATGATATTTACGGCAATGGCTGGCGGACCGATATGCATCCGTTTTCTGCAGCTGAATATACTGTGCTTGACGGCATAGAGTATGTCAGGGGAGACGACGGATATATTGTTGCCGGCAAAGACGATTCTCTGAGCAGCCTGCAGATACCTGCCTATGTGAACGATCTGCCGGTAACTGCGGTTGCGGCCGGAGCGTTCAGAAAAGACAGCACGCTGCGGGAACTTGTTCTTCCGGATACGGTGCGTGAGATCGGCGACCGTGCATTCTGGGGGTCCGGACTGCGTTCCGTTCAGTTCGGCAGCGGACTTGAGAAGATCGGCTATCTTGCTTTTTCACAGTGCCAGTATCTCAGTGAAATAAATCTGCCCGCATCCGTGCAGATGCTTTCAAGACATGCATTCTCATACTGCAGTCTGAAAAAACTGTATATTCCTGCAGGTGTGCGGCAGTTTGACGGCAGCACTTTTGCGGGCAATCCCGTAAGCAGCGTTGAAGCCAATCAACGCAATCGGTTCTACAAAGTGAAAGACGGTATCGTGTATACGGCGGACGGAGACGAACTTGTCTATTGTCCGGAAGGTGTATCCGAAAATATCAAAGTGGCAAAAGGAACGAAAACGATCGGGTATGCGGCTTTTGAAAACACGCCGGTAAAGTCTGTCACCATGCCGTCATCACTGCGGGAAATCGGTGATCATGCCTTCTTCCGCTGCTGGTATCTGCGTGATGTACAGCTGCCGGCAGGACTGAAGCGGATCGGTGATTATGCGTTTGATAATCCGAGTCTGATGAAAGATCCGGCTGCCGATGAAGATTTGAGCGATTCATGCCTGCATATCGGCAGAGAAGTGGAATACATCGGTGTTTCGGCACTTTCCGGTCTTTCCGTGGCACGGTTTGAAGTCGATGCGAAGAATCCGTATTATGCATCCAGGGACGGGTTTATTACTGATAAGGCAGGCACTACGCTGCTGTTTGCGCCGAAGGTGAAAAGACTAACGGATGAAGCTGTTTCCATACCGGCAGGCATAACGTCCATTCCGTACGGTGTTCTGAATGCGTTCGGCACTGCCGTCTACCGTATGCCCGCATCGGTATACCGTTTTGAGGCAGATGCGTTTGCATATGTATTGGGCGGTGCGGTCGGCTGTATCTTTGTGTGTCCGTCCGGCAGTGCAGCGGAACAGTATGCGAAGCTCAAAAACATACCGTATATTACATCCGATGACCCGGGTACGATTCCGAATGAATACCTGCAGGCATACCGGGAAGCACGCCAGTATCTGGCACTGAACGGAAGATTCGGCAGGGAGATTTCGGAAGAGGGACTCACGGACTACCTGAGCAAAGACAAAAGCTTCACTCCGGAGGCTGTCCGGTTTGCGGCTGATCATCTGCCGGATGACTATACAACGGTTGTGCTGGATGATGCTCTGCTTATGAACGGATTCGACGGTCTGCACGTCCCGTCTTCCGCCGGCAGTACGAACAGCTCAGGAGGAAGGGAATCGGCAGCGCTGCGGGAGGCAGAGAAGTATGCGACTGACCCGTATAATTATTCGGAGACGTTTATACGCAGAAGACTCGAGCGTGACGGCTTTGCGGAGGAAGATATTGCATTTGCCATGGAGAATCTGCAGGCGGATTACAAAGCGGCGGCACTGCGGCAGGCGGAGTATCTCTGTGCAGAGGACAGTAAAACAGTGTATTCCTACCGGGAACTGCTGCCGGCGCTCATGCAGCATTACGGCTTCACGGAGGAAGAAGCTGCTTATGCACGGGAACATGTGCATGCGGACTATAAGCGCAATGCCCTGAAAACAGCTCAGAAATATGCGGACAAACCATACAGCTATGCGGAAGCGAAGATCCGTGAAGAACTGGCGGAGGACGGTTATACGGAGGAAGAGATTGCCTATGCACTGTCACAGCTGGAAGCGGATTACACTGCATCCGCACTTGCGGAGGCAGAGAAACTGCAGGAAAGCTGGCCGCGTTCAAAAGCTGCTCTGATTGAGGAACTGACGAAGAAGGGATTCACCCGGGCGGATGCGGAATATGCGGCGGATGCGCTCGGTGCGGATTTTAAGGCTGCTGCTCTGCAGAGAGCACAGTACGGTGCGGAGGAGTATCATGAGTCGGCTGCGGAGCTGCAGAGAAATCTTCAGGATGCAGCACTGTTTACGGCGGAAGAAACGGAATATGCCATTGCCAATCTGCACTGTGATTTCAGTGAAGCTGCCAAAGCAAGGGCGGAAAGCATTCTTGATTTCAGCGATTACAGCAGGGAAAGCCTCAGGAAGACATTGGTTGAATCCTATGGCTTCACGGAGGATGAAGCGGCCTATGCGGTCAGTCACATTGAGTATGATTTCAGGGAAGCTGCCGTGCGCAGAGCGGAATGGCTTGTGGATCTTTTGAATAAACCCAAAGCAAAGATAGAAGAGAGTCTTGTGAGAGATGACGGGTTTACGGCCGAAGAAGCCGCTTACGCTGTCAGCCATATGCAGTACGACGGCAATCAGGTGGCTTTGAATGCGGCGCGCGGGTATGTGAAGTACATCAATCTTTCCGGTGCGGATCTGCGGGGACAGCTGGTTTATGAGGGGTTCACGGAAGCGGAGATTGATTATGCCATGACGCATCTCAATGACTGATCATCCGCAGATGAAGTCCGTGCAGATATGTCATAATTAAGGTTTTTGAAAATTCAATGCTTTTTTCATTCGCAAAGGTATAGTACTGTTAAAGTAACAGAATGACTGCCTAAGGCAGACGGAGAAAATTATTATGAATATTACTGTGGATTTGAAGGCAAAACCGTATTACCTCAATGACGAGCAGATTGCATGGGTCAAAGAGACGATTGAAGGAATGTCACTGGATGACAAGATCGGTCAGCTGTTCCTGCCGATGGTGACTATGCCGGACATCAATGACCAGATTGCATATTATGACAGTATCGGCATCAAACCGACCGGTGTACTGTTCCGCGCAATGACATCTGCAGAGATCCAGGAGAAGATCCGTAAGCTGCAGGATCATGCGGATATCCCGATGCTGATTGCGGGTGACCTGGACCGCGGATCATACAACATGATTTCTGACGGTACGGAATATGGTATGGAGATGCTCGTGGCAGCCGGCGGAGACACTGAGATGGCGTACAAAGGCGGCAAGATCATGGGTGAGGAATGTGTTGCAGTCGGTGCGCACTGGAACTTCGGTCCGGTTGTGGACATCGACATGAACCCGTTCAACCCGATTACCAATGTCCGTACATTCGGTTCGGATCCGGAAAAGGTAAAGGAATTCTCCCTGGCCGCATCGCGCGGTATGCGTGACGGCGGTATTATCCCGTGTGCGAAGCATTTCCCCGGTGACGGTGTTGACTTCCGTGATCAGCACTTCCTGTCCTCTGTCAACTGGCTGAGCACAGAGGAGTGGGACAACTCCTACGGTAAGGTCTATCAGGCTTTGATCGATGACGGTATTGAGACAATCATGACCGTACATATCACCCAGCCTGCTTATACCAAGCATTTCAGCCCGGATACAGCCGATAAGGACATCCTGCCGGCCAGCCTTTCCGAAGAGCTGAATATCAAACTGCTGCGTGAGAAGATGGGTTTCAACGGTCTGCTGATTACGGACGCTTCCGGTATGTCCGGATTCACGGATGTACTGCCGAGAAACATTGCGGTTCCCACCAGTATTGCCCACGGTGCCGATATCTTCCTGTTCACACGTGATCTGGAAGAAGACTTTGAATCCATGAAGGAAGGCGTAAAGAACGGCATCCTGACGGAGACAAGAATCGATGAAGCACTGCAGAGAATCCTCGGTCTCAAGGCAAAGCTGAATCTGCATGAAAAGAAAAAGAACGGCACCCTGGTACCGGGTCCGGAAGCACTCTCCATTTTCGGTAAGGAAGAGAACAAACAGTTTGCCGTTGAAACAGCGAGAAAGGGCATTACCCTGGTCAAGGATATCAACCATGTTCTGCCGCTCGATCCGAAGAAGCAGAAGAACCTGTATGTCATTCCGATCGTTGTTGAACCGAACTACCACAATCCGCACAAGGATGTATATGCACCTAGATTTGTGAAGGATCTTGAAGAGCACGGCTTCAATGTAACGCTGTATGACGGCTCACCGGAACAGATGCAGCTGATCGGCAAATCCAAGATCAAGGACTTCAAATCAAAGTTCGACGCAATCATCTACTTCATGAATGTCGCTACATCCAACTCCGATTCCGCAGCCCGTATTTCCTGGCCGGGAACCAGAGTCACGATCACAATGATGATCCACGATGTACCGAACATCATGGTATCCATTGACAACCCGTATCACCTCGTGGATGCTCCGCGTATCCCGACCTATGTCAACTGCTACTCTTCATCCGAGATCGTGGTTGATGAACTGGTTGCCAAGCTCACAGGTGAATCGCCATTCGAAGGTGTATCACCGGTTGATGCCTTCATGAAGAAGTACGTTCCGTTCACGGAAGACTGAGTATACTGCATCACAGCAGCGGGTGAAAGCCTGCTGCTTTTATTCTGCGCCAAAAGAAAACGGTATGGGTTTCATACCGTCAGGAGTTATACATAAGACTTACAGAGAGATATCCCTGCGGAAGAGGGCATAGTCTTTGTTGAAGGAGTCATTGACCGTAATCTCTTCATGGCTCAGCGGATCATGGAAGGTAAGTCTGTATGCCCAGAGACACATATTGCGGAAGTCAGCCGAAGGAACACCATACAGGGGATCGTTGATGATCGGGTGCTTGGATTCACTCATATGCACACGGATCTGGTGGGTTCTGCCGGTCTCCAGTGAGCAGTCCATGAGCAGGTATTCTCCGTGTCTGGCAATGCATCTGGCTTTGGTGAGAGCTTCCTTGCCGGTCTTGGATACACGGTATTTGCCGCTGACATGGCGGTCTCTGCCGATCGGTCCGTTCCAGGTGAAGGCCTGTCTGATCTTTGCGCGGCCTGTGCATACAGCCAGGTATTTTCGCTGTACTTCTTTGGCTTCCAGCATGGCATCAAACCAGGGCTGGAAGAAGGAACATTTGACAAACAGTACAAGTCCTGTGGTTTCCTTGTCCAGACGGTGGATATAACGCACCGGTGCCTGGATACCGTTGTTGAGCTGCCAGGCGGCTGCCATAGCCGCAAGACAGCCGGTATCATCGGGATCGCCGTGGATGATCACACCTGCATCCTTGTGCACGACATAAACGAAATCATCTTCGTATACCACCGTGCATTCCTTGTCTGCAGGCAGACGGTCAACGGCTTCTTCCGGGAAGAACAAACGCATGGTATCTCCCTTGTGCAGGAGAGCTTCTTCATTGGCAGGGGTGCTGCCGTTTACGGTGATTCTCTTTTCACGCAGAAGGGCGCTGCGGTTTTTCTTTGACTGTCTGTAGACATCAAAGAAATCCCCGAGTGTCTTCTGATCAAATTCGGCATCGATCCGGATCTCCAGAGAGCCGTGGTTCATACTGTACTTCATGAGACCTCCAGTCTAACGCTCCAGCACGGTGAGGCTTTCAATGTGCGGAGAATTCGGGAACAGATCATACGGAATGACCGTACGGACCTGGTAATGGCACTGCTTCAGGAAATGAAGATTGCGGCCGAGAGTAGCGGGATTGCAGGAAATATAGATAATGCGTTTGGGCGGATATTTTTTGATTGCCTCCAGCATTCTGTCATCGAGACCGGTTCTCGGCGGGTCGGCCAGCAGAGTGTGGAATGGTTTCTCAGCTGAGAGACGTTCGAATTCCTCACCGGCATCACCGCATACAAAGCGCACATGATCATCACAGTGATTGTATACTGCCGCAGCATTCGCATTCTCCACGGCTTCCGGCACATACTCAACACCGATGATCTCGGATGCTTTGTCTTTGGCAAGCAGCGACATACCGCCGATGCCGCAGCAAACCTCAATCAGTCTTCCGCAGGGATTGATCTTCTGCACGGCCATGCGGTACAGCTCATCTGCCTGCTTTGTGTTCAGCTGATAGAAGGAGGCAGGGGAAAGCTGCAAAGTGATGTCTCCGGTAATTGCCGGGATCGTTTCGCTGCCGCGCAGGATTCTGCAGGCAGTTCCGAAGATACCGCCGCGCTTTTCCGTATTGACACTCTGGGCTACGGTATCCATGCCTGCCAGGGCAAACAGGGCATCGCATACGTCATCCGGTATGCTTTCTCTGCCGGTTACCAGAGTGAGCTGGGAATGGCTGTTGATCGTACGCAGCACCAGATACCGCACACCGCGGCGTTTCCTGGCATCATACGCTTTCATCTGTGCTTTGTTCAGAATATCCAGCACGGCCAGGCGCATGGTCTCAAGCTCCGGGGTATGGGCAGGGCAGTGTTCGATCGGAACAAAACGGTTGGTGCCGGCCATATACATACCGGTGACCAGTCTGCCGTCAGCTTCCTGAACCGGGAGTTTGCAGGCACTTCGGTAAGACAGTGTTTCGGCAGATGCGTGCACTTCACGGATCAGCTCACGGCTGACATGTCCGTATTTCCAAAGTGCTTCCGCCAGCAGTTCCTTTTTGGCTTTCAGCTGGGCCGGATAGTTCATATGCAGGAGTCCGCAGCCGCCGCATACATTCTGATACGGACAGGGGGATTCCCGGTGCTCTTCCGAAGCTTTGAGAATCTTCTTTGTTTCGGCTTTCATCCAGCGTTCGTTTGTTTCGGTGATCTCCGCCAGAATCTCTTCTCCCGGCAAAGCACCCGTACAGAAAACGGGAAGACGACCGTCATAGGCGATGCCTTCACCGTTGATACCCATTTTTACAGCAGTCAGTTTTTTCATTTCAGGAACACCATATTTACATCATCACAGAAGTTATCGAGGCTGTAGATTACATAGAAGTCTGAATTCTCCTGCAGCAGGTCAGATACCGGATCACGGTAGTAACGAAGGTCGATCATGTCGATCTCATCATACAGGGTGATCAGATACGGCATCAGGATATGTGCATAGGAATCCTTGATGATGACGGCGTGTCTGCCGGTGCCTGCATCTGTACTGAAATGCACGGATGCGTGGTTGCCGTCAACGTAGTACATGTACTGGTCTTTGCCGGCCAGTCTTTCCTCACTGTATACGGAATCGGTCACGGTGCTGCCGTCGTAGGTAAGCTGCACATGAATCTCCTTCGGAGGCGTGATGCGCATGATTGGCTCTCCCTTGGTCCAGAACGCACCGGAGCGTGAATACATCGTGCCGCGGAAGGAATCACTGACCTGTTCATAGGTGAATTCCTGCGGTGTTTCCTGCAGGTAATCGCATACGGCAAGATATCCCTGCAGAGCACCTTTCTCATTCCAGTGATGATCGGTGCGGAAGTAACAGTCATTCTCTTTCAGAGAAGAGCGCACATCCAGCATGTCGGCGTTCAGCTCTGCGGCAATCTTATCATACAGAGCATCCTGGTCCTCATCGGCAGCTCCGAAGGGAAGCTTGGCGGCATCACTGCCGGCACTGGTCGGCACCAGCATGACCCCCATACGTACACCGTGTTCTTCACTGAAGGTATTCAGAAGGTCGATGTTCTGCGCGGTCTTGCGTTCATCCGCATACGGGAAGCGTCTGATCAGTCTGCCGTCATCCGCATAGTATACGTCATTGTTCTCAATGGCTCCGGAGAGCAGCCGGGCACCGCTCTTGGCCGCAATCCAGAAATCCCTGCCGATGAAGTGATCGGAGAACCAGTTCTCGAAATCATCATCGAAGTGTCCGCTGACGATATGGGAAAGCGACATGGACGGTGATTTGGCAAGTTCCCGGTTTTCCAGTTCGGAGAAATCCTTCTTCGGTGCTATGGCATTGGCAAGTGAAAGGATCCCGAGCGAACCCAGGAAGATACCTACTGTCAGTCTGTCGCGAAGTGTTTTTTTCATATCAGCCTCAGAAACGGAAATACAGGAACGGGTTATAGGACGCATCCACAATGAAGGCCGTGCAGATCACCAGGGCGGCAATCACCAGAACCGGCATCAGCGGACGCAGCTGTTTTTCATGACGTGCCCAGAGATTCTTGGCAAGCGGTGTGGAGCCGATGAAGCAGGCAATCAGAATCAGCAGGTTATCACGCAGGAAGAATAAGGTGGTTCTGTCGGCGAAGGCATGTCCGCCGCCGAAGAGCAGGCGGAAGAAGTGCAGTCCTTCACGCATATCCGGGAAGGCAAACAGCACCCATGCCAGCAATACTGCCACGCAGGTGTACAGATGCGCACACCAGCGGGGCAGCTTCTCAAGATGCTTCAGCAGGAATACTTTTTCAATGATCAGCAGGATGCCGTAGAAGAGTCCCCAGAGCACAAAGTTCCAGGAAGCACCGTGCCAGAAGCCGGTCAGGATCCAGACAATCATAATATTCAGAATCTGCCGGGGAAGACCGCGCCGGTTTCCGCCCAGCGGAATATAGACATAGTCACGGAACCAGTAGGAGAGCGTCATATGCCAGCGTCTCCAGAAGTCCGTCAGGGATACGGCTGTATAGGGATAGTTGAAGTTCTCGGGGAAGTCAAAGCCCATCATCTTGCCAAGACCTATGGCCATATCGGAATAACCGCTGAAGTCAAAGTAAATCTGGAAGGCAAAGGCCAGAATACCGAGCCATGCGGTCAGCACGGTCTGCTGTACGGCGGGCAGGCCACTGATCTGTTCAAAGACCATACCGATCTGATTGGCCAGCAGTACTTTCTTGGCAAGACCGACCATGAAGCGGTCAATGCCGTATGCGAAACCGGAACGTGTAACGCTTCTGTGATCCAGCTGTTCGGCGATATCCGTATACCGTACGATGGGACCGGCAATCAGCTGCGGGAACATACTGACATAGGCACCGAAGCTGATCAGGCTTTTCTGCCGCACGGTTCTGCCGCGGTAGAGATCAATGGGATAGGACATGGTCTGGAAGGTATAGAAGCTGATGCCGATCGGCAGTCCCAGTTTGAGAGGACGGATGAAGTTCAAACCGATGGCATGCAGGTTCTGCGCCAGGAAGTCCCAGTATTTGAAGAAACCGAGCAGGGCAAGGTTGAAGACCAGACACAGGATCAGCGCTGTCTTTGCCTTTTTGTCATCTGCCGCGGATATGACGTTTCCGAACAGCCAGTTGACCGTAATCGAGGCAATCATGACCAGAATGTAGATTGGTTCACCCCAGGCATAGAAGAACAGGCTGGCCAGCAGGATCCATCCGTTGCGGTATTTCTTCGGACACAAAAAACAGACCGCTAAAACGATCGGCAGATAAGCATACAGAAATGTCAGGCTGCTGAATACCATACCCAAGATTATAACAAGATGCGTTTCTGTTTTGAAGGCAGGCATGCTAAAATTCACTGTATGAAAACGAACAGATTATTCCCGCAGGCCGAAGTCAGCGTCAAACAGGAAGCACGCCTGAAGAATGCGCATCCATGGGTCTATGCGGATGAGATACTGAATGTATCGGAACAGCCGGTCAACGGTATGCCCGTTGATGTCATCAGCCGGAAAGGGAAATACCTCGGCACGGGTATCTGGAGTGAACATTCCCAGATCCGTATCCGGATACTGAGCCGCAATGCGAATGATACGTATGATGATGCTTTCTTTGCCCGCCGCACGGCCTGGGCTGTGGAGTACAGGCGTACGGTCATGGGTGAGGATTACGGTGCCTGCCGTCTGATCCACGGGGAAGCGGACGGACTGCCCGGTGTGACCGTGGACAGATACGGTGATCTTCTGGTCAGTGAAGTGCTGTCGTACGGCATGGATCTGCGCAGGGATGTGATCTACCGGACCCTGAAGGAGGAGCTGGAAAAGGACGGCTGTCAGGTGCGCGGCATCTTTGAGCGCAATGAAGGAGAGCTGCGTCTTAAGGAAGGTCTCAGCCAGTACAAGGGGTGGTATGGTGAACCGGCAGATTCTGCCCTGACGGAAATCACCGAGAACGGCATCCGCTATGAAGTGGATATTGAGAATGGCCAGAAGACAGGTTTCTTCCTGGATCAGAAATACAACCGCATGGCCGTGCGCCGGATTGCGGCAGGACGGAATGTGCTGGACTGCTGCACGCATACAGGCTCGTTTGCACTGAACTGTGCGGCGGCCGGGGCGAAGTCCGTTACGGCTGTGGATGTATCGGCATCTGCTCTCGAAACGGCGAAGCGCAATGCACAGCTGAACGGTCTCAGTGACCGGATTTCATTTGTGCAGGCGGATCTCTTTGATCTTCTCCCGGCATATGTGAATGAACATAAACACTATGACTTTGTCATCCTGGATCCTCCGGCTTTCACCAAGAGCAGAAAGACATACCGGAATGCCAGGGAAGGCTACCGTAAGATCAACGCATTGGGTATGCGGCTGGTGAGCAGAGGCGGGTATCTGGTTACCTGCAGCTGTTCGCACTTCATGCCCAGGGATGCGTTTGTGGGGATGCTGAAGGATGCATCACAGGATGCCGGTGTCTCGCTGCGCATTGTGGAGGAGCGCCATGCGGCTCCGGATCATCCGGTTCTGGTGAGTACGGATGAAACGGACTACCTGAAATTTTTCCTTCTGCAGATTGTCTGAAAACGGCTTGATACAGCCGTTTTTTTCATATTTGTCTCAACGGCAGTCCGGGCAGATTGGTTGAAAATGTGCTATAATATTTTCGAATACGGGAGGTGACAGAACATGTACAATATTAATGACGTCGTTGTTTACAGAAGAGATGTCTGCAGAGTTGTTGACAAGATTAAAAGTGATATGACCGGTGAACTGTGCTATGTTCTGGAGCCGTTCCACGGCGCGGACGGTTCGGTCCGTATGCAGGTTCCGGTAGCCAACAAAGCAGGTCATCTGCGGGATCTCATTACAAAGGAAGGCATTGAAGAGCTGATGCAGAATGTTCATTCCATTGAGACACTGGAAGACAAACCGGCCAATATGAAAAGCCAGTATGTAGCACTTCTGAAAGGCGACGACATCACGGATCTGATCAGAATCATCAAGACTTCCTATCAGCGCAACAAAGCAAGACAGGACAGTCATAAAAAGCTTGCGGCCATTGACGGTGAGTATCTGAACAAAGCAGAGCATTATCTGTTCAGCGAACTTGCCGTGGCACTGAACATGACGTTTGAAGAATCCAAGGAATTCTTCGAGGAAAAGATGAAGGAAATAGATAAAGAGGCCTGAGGCCTCTTTCACTTTCTAATGGAGTTTGGGGAAGACATCGGCGAAGCTTGCCTGGATCAGCAGATCTGCATCCCTGTCGTACGGTGTCACCGAACGGTTGATCAGCACGAGCTTGCTGCCGCTGAAGTACTGCAGAAGACCCGCCGCCGGATAGACGACCAGGGAAGTGCCAAGGACGATCATCACATCGGCACTGCGTATTGCGGCTACGGCTGCTTCCATGATCATGCCGTCCAATGGTTCTTCATACAGCACAACATCGGGTTTGATGATGCCGCCGCAGCTGCAATGGGGCACACCCGGTGCATTTTTTATATATGAAGCATCATAGAACTTACTGCAGCGTTCGCAGTAATTGCGCAGGATGGAGCCGTGCAGTTCATAGACGTGCTTTGAACCGGCTTTCTGATGCAGACCGTCGATGTTCTGGGTGACAACCCCGAGGGATTTGCCGCGCTTCTCAAGCTCTGCAATGTACTTATGCACATAGTTCGGTTCGGCATCCAGGCACAGCATCTTGTCTTTGTAGAACCGGTAGAACTCTTCCGGATATGCCTTGTAGAAGCTGTGGCTGATGATGGTCTCCGGCGGGTATTTGTACTGTTGGTTGTACAGACCGTCCGTACTGCGGAAGTCGGGTATGCCGCTGTCGGTGGAAACACCGGCGCCGGTGAAGAAGAGGATGTGCTTTGCGCTGTCAATGATGTTCTGAAGTTCTTCAATCTGTTCCTGCAGTGTCATGGTTACCTCCGGCATATTTAGCATGCAGTGTATCTGCGATTGTATTGAGTGATGAGATCAGGGCAGGCGGTGAGATGACGGTCAGACGGTCATAGAACTGCAGCAGCCAGGAAATCAGGGTCGGGGTGACCGCGGTCCAGATGCTGGCTCTGAAGGAGTCCGTACTGACGCTGCTGATAATGATGTTGCTGCCGAACTGATCATAGAGCGGGTTGATGAGGGAAATGTCAAAGTCACAGGTGACCGTGTCCGGGTCGCCTTTGTACATGTTGAAGGAGGAGCGCAGCCATGAGGCAAGATCAAACGGCTTCGGGTCAGCGGTTTCCTCACAGACCTCCAGACAGTCCATCTTGTCGATTCTGTATGCCGCAAAGTCCTCATGTCCTTCCGACCAGCAGACACAGTAGAAGCGTCCGCTGTTGGATACAACGGCATAGGGCACCAAATGGTAACGCTGTCTGTTCTTGCGGTAGCGCCGGCTGCGGTCCGGGTTGAGGTCAAAATAGCGGAAATTCACAGGATGGCTCTGCGGGATTGCCTTGAGCAGAAGTTCTATATTATGCAGAACTTCATCACTGGATGTCTTGGTCACCGCTGCGGGAATAATAGGCAGGGCATCCTGTTCATATTCACTGAGCGTGGAAGTCAGTTTGGCAATCAGCTTTCTGCTTTCCTTCAGGGACAGAGCAGGCGAGTTCTGCACCGCATCGGCCAGGAAGAGAACTTCAGCCGCACTCATCTCCGGTTCCAGCCAGTATCCCTGACCGTGTCTTGTATAGCGGATATCATAGCCGTTGTCCTGCAGGGCACGGATGGCATCATAAATGGTCCTGCGGTCACAGGAAAAACCCTGTGCCTCCAGCTCATCCGCCAGCTGCGGTGTGGTCATGATATGGTCTCTGTCAGTCTGGGTTTTCAGGATGTTGTAGAGGACAAGCACCCGTGCAACCGTATCTCCCGGCTTCATCTGCATTTTCTCCTTGCTGTACATCATATTGTACAACGGATTACGGCAGAAAACATAGTATTAGGGCAGGTGAGGTGAGAAAAATGAAACATGAAGAAAAATTCTGTGTGGAAACCGGTGTTCTCCTGCTGGGATATGCGTATGCGGTAAGCGGCTATCATGGCGCAGCTCTGTTCTGCGGCGGTACGGCGGCATTGTGTGCATTGGCGGAATGTTCTCCCGAACATCTGTTCCGGGTATATCCGAAGATCGTCATCGGTGCCATGGTGCAGATTGCGGCGGTATATGCCTGCGGTCTCTTCGGGGTTCTGCCGGAAACTGCTTTTCTCGCCCTGTGCAATACATCATTTGCGGCGCTGCACTTTGCGGGCAGACGCGAACTGCCGGAAAAGACCGTATATGCTATGACGGGGGTTATGGCTTTGTTCCTGGTACTGTCGTTCTGCTTCCCGATGTCCTTTGAAGGCATGGACAGAGCATCATCACTGTTCTGCGAAACCGTGCTGATTCTGCAGATGTTTCTGCCGGTGCCTGCAGCGTATGCATGTGCGGTTCTGCGCCGCAGCCGGGAATTGACGGAAAAACAATGGTCATATAATAAAATCTGACATAAAATAGGTGAATGAGCGAATTTCTGATTAAAAGATTTGTCAGAGACTGGAAGGAAACGGATCGCCCTGCGGTCCGTCTTTCATATTCCGTCTTCGCAGGTATATGCGGTATTATCGTCAATATCCTGCTGGTCATCATCAAGCTGATCACCGGCATAGTATTCCGCTCCGTATCCGTTATATCAGATGCCTTCAACAATCTGTTCGACTGTCTGACCGGGATACTCCTGCTGATCGGGTTCAGAGCCAGCAGCCGTCCGGCTGATGCCGAGCATCCGTTCGGTCACGGCAGACTGGAATATATACTGGCTCTGGCGGCTTCGGCACTGATTTTCATGACGGCACTGACCCTGGGCAAAGAAAGCATTACACGAATCCTGCATCCCGATGATGTGCGGATCACCGTGGGCGGTGCTCTGGCACTGCTGGCAACCGTGCTGCTGAAAATAGCGCTCTCACACCTGAATATGACCATCGGAAAAAGGATCGGTTCTCCGGCGGTATCGGCAGTCGGCAGGGATGCCCTGGGTGATGCGGCGGCTACCGGTGTTTCCCTGGCAGCTGTGCTGATTACGGCAAGAACGGGTTTCCGGCAGCTGGATGGTATAGCGGGATTACTGATTGCGGTGTTGATCCTGCGCTCGGGCTGGGAGACGGCTTCGGATGTCATATCAAGACTGCTCGGTACACCGGCGGATGCGGATCTCTGCACGGCTATTACCAATGACCTGCTTGCCGAAGAGAAGATCCTCGGTGTGCATGACGTGATTATCCATGACTACGGTCCCGGCAGACTGTTCGGTTCTGCCCATATTGAGCTGGACAGCCGGATGTCATTCCGTAAGGCGCATGATACAGCGGACGCGGCAGAGAAGAAGATACAGGAGAAATACCATGTGCAGATGATCCTGCATATGGATCCGGCGGATTATGATGATCCCGATCTGCAGGCCGCAAGAATACGGGCCGCAGCCGTTCTGAAGGGTATTGATTCCTCACTTACCATGCATGATTTTCAGATGGACGGGGATACAATGATATTCGATGTGGCCGTTCCTGCCGCCTGTCATCTTACCAACCAACAGATAAATGAACAGCTTGAACAGCAGCTTGACGGTGTGCATCTGCAGATAACATACGACAGACAGTACATCGCGGAAAGTACGGAGAACTTATGAAAAAACTGACCAGCAATATTCTGCTTCTGACGGCAGCCATGATCTGGGGCTGCGCCTTTGTTGCCCAGCGTGCCGGCATGGCATATGTCGGACCGTGGACATTTACATGCCTTCGTTCTCTGATCGGCGGAATCACACTGCTGATCCTCTCACCGGTATTCAGAAAATCAGGCATTGCCGGACAGAATGCTGATACACAGACATTGTGGAAGGGTGGTCTGCTGTGCGGTCTGGTGCTGACCTGTGCAAGCATGTCGCAGCAGGCAGGCATTCAGTATACGACGGCAGGCAAAGCAGGCTTCATCACGGCCCTGTATGTCATCATTGTTCCGCTGTTCTCGATTATCATCGGCAAAAAGGTATCGAGCAGAATCTGGATCCCTGTATTCCTGGCTCTGACCGGTTTCTGGCTGATGAGCATCCGTGAAGGATTTACATTAGGCAAAGGGGATGGTCTGGTGCTGATCAGTGCACTGCTGTATGCGGTGCATATTCTTGTCATCGATCACTTCTCACCGCTGGTCAACGGGGTCTCCATGAGCTGCATTCAGTTCTTTGTGGCAGGCATTCTCTGCTTTGTGCCGATGCTTGTGTTTGAACATCCGCAGATCAGCAGCATCATGGCAGCTGCTGTGCCGATTCTGTATGCCGGTGTGCTCTCCAGCGGTATTGCATATACGTTTCAGATTCTCGGTCAGCGCGGAGCAGAGCCGGCTGTGGCTACGCTTCTGCTGAGTCTTGAGTCGGTCTTCTCACTGCTGGCCGGATTCCTGCTTCTGCATGAACAGCTTGCCGTACGTGAACTGATCGGCTGTGTGCTTGTCTTTGCGGCTATTCTCCTGGCACAGATGCCTGAGAAGGAAAAATGAACCTGAGCGGTTCATTTTTTTGCATAGAGGATCAGCGGAATCATGCGTTCTTCCTTCATCATGCCGGCATGGTTGCCGCGGTGTCTGTATGACATGCGGTAATCCAGTTCCAGCGGTGTAAGCGCGATGGCAGTCAGATCACCGATGAAATCTGCCAGACGCGCACAGGGAATGCCGGGACCGAAGAGACCGGAAGAGAGCAGTTCATCTTTGCCCAAAAGCAGAAACGCATCTCCGAAGCGCTCTTTGAACAAACGGCGGAAAGTGTCCTCCATACCGTCCTTAAGCATAAAGGTCATGGTGCGCGGTTCAAACGAGGGAGGCATGCGCAGACAATCACACAGCTGTATATCTTCCGCCAGATTGTAATTGGTCACTTCCACCTGGCTGTGATCGGCCATCACCAGCAGAACGGTGTCTTCGGGAAGAGAGGCGGCGAAACGCTCCGCTTCGGCATCAAGTTTCTGTACTTCCCGGCATACATCTTCACCATGCACGCCGTGTACATGCAGAAAGGAATCGAGTTCATCCCAGTAGGCATACACAAAGCGGTTGTCTTTCGCGCATTCTGCGGCATTTTCCAGCAGCTCAGCAAATGATGCGGAGGGATTGTGCTTTGACCAGTGCGGCCAGACGCTCTCTGCCGGAATACCGTTTTCATTCAGATATTCATAGATCGGTTTTGCGGGCAGTTTTGTCTGTGTAAAACTGTCAGGGTATTTCTTCTCTCCGTAGCGGCTGCGGTTCATAAGCAGAACGATATGATCATCTTCTTCAGCGAAGTACTGGCACCATGCCAGCCAGCCGTTTTCGGCAGGGGAGTGTCCGGTCAGGAAGGCAGTGGTTGCGGCCGTGGTGGTCGGCGGGAATACCGTGGAGAGATCACGTCTGCGGAAACGCTGAAAGAAGCCGTCACTGCGTGCATGTTCATCAATGATGGAAGAACCGAGCGCATCGATGAGTACGGCGATGATTGTGCGGGGATGATGTTCCTGCAGGAATCTGTCGGTATACGGATCACTGCCGTGTCCCCGGTCAAAGCCGAAGTAAGCATACAGGGAGCCGCTGAGCTGCAGGATATTGTCTTTTTCGTACCATTGGCTGCAAGTATTCATGTAAGCATTATAAATCTTCATGGATATGCCGAAAAGCAGGAATCTGCGGTATTATATGGCTGAAGGAATACTGTTATGACGATTCAGGATATTTATAATATTTACACAATCATTCAGAAAAAAAGCATAAACAAGGCTTCCCAGCGTCTTTATATCTCCCAGCCCGCTTTAAGCAAATGCGTCAAACGGGTGGAAGAGGAGTATGATATACGTCTGTTTGAACGCGCCAAGGGCAGTACAATTGAAATCACTGCCGAAGGTGAACTGTTCGCTGAAATGGCTGAGATTGTTCTGCGGGATATCAAGCATTTTGAAGAACAGCTCGCCAGACAGCGCAGCCGCAATGACAACAATATTGTTTTCGCAGCAGCTTTGCAAAGGGCTTCTTCCATATCCGGCTATGTGACAAGATGGATCTACGAAAAAGCGCCGGCATATCTGACGGAAATCCGCACATATCCTTCCAAAGAACTTCTGTCTGTTCTGAAAGCAGGGATTGTGGACATAGTGCTGCTGACAGGATATGAACCGGATCCCGAGCTTTACGGGAAAACAGTCACGGAATCCTATCCGTTGATTTATCTGCGCAACGGCAGTGATGCCGGCAAAAAGAGCAGGAAGGATCCCGGCAAACCGTTCCCGGTTCTTGCAATGGAGGATCTGAAAGGAGAGACACTGATTACTGCACCGACAGGCACGGGGAGCCGACGGCAGCTGGAAAATATACTGAGCTGCAGTGCGGTGAAGCCGCCGCTGCGGGAAGAATCCAATTTCTATCTGCGTACAGCCATGAGCGATGCCGGGCAGTGCACCTGTATTCTGATCAGCGATGTACTGATGGACAGTCTGGAAATTGATTACTCCAGACTGTACTGCCTGCCGGAAAAGCAGAGTCTGAAGTCGGTGGTGACAATGGTCTGCCGCCGGGAATGGAAGGACGATCCCCGTTTTCTGCTTCTGTATAATATTCTCTATTCGTATTACAACCGCTGAATACAGACGCAATAATCATGGGAGTGCAGTGCACTCCTTTTTTTTGTGATTTATAACCAATCGGAATAACCGGAACTCATTTGTGTATTAGACGTTAAGCGCTTTCAAAACGAAAATGATGGTGACAAAAGAGCACGGAAGTGCAGGGCAAAGGAGGACATAAAATGAGCTGCCTGGTTAATTCTACTGCTTTGAAGTTCCGCTGGATCAACGGCCAGTGCTTCGAATTCAAACTGAACAACGGTGTTACACTGCTGACCGATCCCTGGTTCCATATGGAAGAGGGAGACGGAATGCTGAAGGAAATGTGCCCGCCCGGATTCACTCTCGATGACATCGAAGGTGCCGACTATGTATTCCTGAATCATACACATGGGGATCATACGGCTAACCTGGAGGAAGTAGTTGAGAAGTTCCATTCAACCGTCATCACCCATTCCGGAAATGTTCTGGAACTGATGAAGGTCAACAATATTCCGGTTACCGATATGTATCCGGTTGACTACGAAGGAACCTACTACTTCGATGGCTTCATTCTGGAAACACATCATGCTACACATCACAGACAGCCGGGCAACCTGGAAAAAGGTCTGGCAAGACATGCCGGCGATCCCAAGGCACTGGCAAATGCAATGGGCGGTACATTCAATATGAACTTCGTGCTGACCACAGCCCAGGGTATGAGAATTGCCTTCATCGGCGGAAACGATGACGGTATGATCGAAAGACTGCAGGGCACAAACAAGCCGAATATCATCATCCGCAACAAGATGGCTTCTTCCAAAGTCAAAGAGGGTGTAGCAGAAAACTTCGCTGCCTGGTTCATGGCTGCGGATACACAGATTCTGGTGCCGATGCACTATGAAACATGGCTGACCAAGGATCCTGAATTTGCCGCAAAGATGATCACGGATATGAACCGGATTATGGAAGAAAACGGCAAAGTCGGAAGAGTTGCGCCGATGGTCAGAGGCAAGTGGTACACACTCGATCTCGCCATCAACGAAGCATAAGAGATTTAAGAGGGAGTTAAAAGGAGAACAATATGACTTCACAGATGTGGCTGTGTCTGGCAATATTCCTGTTCATGATCGTAGGATATGTTGTCGGTCCCAAGTTTAAGATTTCCAACGGTGTCATCGCTACTGTAACGGTTGCGCTGGTCAGCTGGTCAGGACTTGTTGAAGTAAAGTCCGTGCTCGGCAACTTTGCAACAAAGAACGCTCTGCAGATTATCGGTATGTTCATTGTGGCGGCAGGTTTCAACCGCACCCAGGCAGTTAAAAAGATGTCCGCACTGGTCTATAAGGTCAGCGGCGGCTCCTTCACAAAGGTTCTGGGCGGCTATGTACTCATGGGCTTCGCGCTCGCAAACCTCGGTCTGAGCCCGATGACAACATTCGCCATTATCGGTCCGCTGGCTGCTGCCTGCTGCTCCGAATTCAATATCAGTCCTTCAAAGATGATCATGCCGATTGCACTGGTATGTATCGGTGCTGCCGGTGTGCTGCCGATCGGTCAGGGTGCGATTACATACGCTACCATGAACGGTTATCTGGAAAGCTACGGCTATACGGATTATCAGATGCAGCTGCTGGATCCTTTCAAGGGAAGAATCATTACAGCAATCATCATCATTCTCTACGCAATCTTCATTATGCCGAAGTTCTGTCCTGATCAGCCGTCCGTTCCCATTACACTGACAACGGCTGCCGGCAAGAAGAAGGACGGCAAGGAAGTTCCGCCGCTGAGCCCTGTAAAAGAAGCGCTCGGATACGGTATCTTCGTTCTGACAACTCTCTGCCTCATCTTCAACAGTAAGCTGAATATCGGTGAAGCATGGCAGATTGCTTACACAGGCGCTGCACTCCTGCTGCTGACAGGCGTTCTTACACCGAAGGAAGCAGTCAATGCAATCCCGATGCGTATCGTTATGATGCTCGCAGCTGCACAGTCAATCGGCGGTGCCATGACAGAGTGCGGACTCGGTACACTGATCGGTGATACACTTGCGAATTCCCTCGGTGGAACGACCAACGGTTACGTCATCGGTGCGGCATTCTTCATCATTCCGTTCATCATGACACAGCTTATGAACAACGCATCTGTCGGCAACATCTTCCGTCCGATTCTGATCCTGACATGCGCTTCCCTGAAGTGCGATCCGATCGGACCGCTGATCCTCCTGCAGGCTGCTTCACTGACAGCCTTCATGACCCCGATGGCAACAGGTTCCGTACCGATTGCGATGGATCTCGGCGGATACGATCAGAAAGACCTGCTCAAGATGGGCTGGCTGCCTTCCATCATCATCTGTATAGTATCCATTCTCTGGGTGATGACAGTATTCCCCGCATATCATTGATAACAGACACTGCAGGAGTGCAAAGCTCCTGCAGTTTTTTGTCTGTGCAAATGAAAAACTGCCCCGCAGGGCAGTAGGTGTATATTCAGTGTTTTGCGGCACGGATCATCAGTTCCGTAATGCGGCGGGAATAATCCACCGGATCATCAATGGCAAGACCTTCAATCAGCAGTGCCTGGTCATAGAGAACCTTGGCATAATCCTTGACTGTATCAGGATTTTCCGCATACAGGTCAGCCAGTGTTTCAAAGATTGGGTGGGAAGGGTTGATCTCAAGGATCTTGTTTGCCTTCATACCGCTGTTTCTGGGATCCTGGGAGAGGATGCGCTCCATCTCCAGGGATACGCCTTCATCCGCAACCAGACATACCGGATCATCCTTCAGACGGGATGAGATGCGGACTTCCTTGACGGTATCGCCGAGGGCATCCTTCATGGCTGCCAGCATATCCTTGTTGGCTTCCGTTTTCTCGGTGCGTTCTTTCTTCTCTTCTTCGGTGTCAAGATCAAGGTCTCCCTTGGTGACATTGCGGAAGGGTTTTTCTTTATATGCGCCGATCATGGAAACAGCGAATTCATCAACGGCATCGGTGAAGCAGAGAATCTCATAGCCCTTGTCACGCAGACGGTCGAGGGCAGGGAGCTTCTGAATCTCGGCAATGCTCGGTCCGCATGCATAGTAGATTTCCTTCTGACCTTCCGGCATCCTGTCCACATATTCCTGCAGGGTGGTGTATTTGCCTTCACTGCCGGAACGGTAGATCAGCAGATCCTGCAGCTTTTCTGCATTCATGCCGTATGACTTATAGATGTCATACTTGAGGTTCTGACCGAACTGCTCAAAGAACTTCTCATACTTCTCACGTTCATCTTTCAGCATATCCTCCAGCGCACTGTGAATTTTCTTTTCGATGGAGGCTGCCAGGGCTTTGACCTGACGGTCCTGCTGCAGAATCTCACGGGAAATATTCAGACTGAGATCTTCACTGTCGATGAGACCCGTAACAAACCGGAAGCAGTCAGGCAGGAGCTCCTTGGCCTTGTCCATAATGAAGACACCCTTGGAGTACAGCTGCAGACCGCTTTCGAAATCGGTGTTGTAGAAGTTGTACGGTGCCTGTGAAGGAATAAACAGCAGGGCAGTGTAGGAGATATTGCCTTCAACAGAGTAGTGAATGACTTTCAGAGGATCATTCCAGTCGTTGAACTTTGCCTTGTAGAACTCGTTGTATTCTTCATCGGTGATCTTTTTGCGGTTCTTCTTCCAGAGCGGAATCATGGAGTTCAGGGTTTCATCCTCTTTGGTGATGATGGATTTCTTGTCATCGGTGGGGTCGGGGATATGCTTTTCGACTTCCATGATGATCGGATAACGCACATAATCGGAATACTTCTTCACCAGTTCGCGGATAACATGTTCCTCGGTATAGCGGGAATACTTTTCGTCTTCCGTATCATCCTTGAGCTCCAGGGTTATGCGGGTGCCGACGGTTTCTTTGTCACACGGATTGATGGTATAGCCGTCTTCACCGGAGCTGACCCATACCCATGCTTCATCGGATGAAGCGGAACGGGATTCCACGGTGATAGTCTTGGCAACCATGAAGGCACTGTAGAAACCGACACCGAACTGACCGATGATGTCGATGTTTTTGCTGGCTTTTTCCAGCTGGTCGCGGAATTCGGCGGAACCGCTGCGGGCGATGGTGCCGAGATTGGCTTCCATCTCGTCCTTTGTCATACCGATACCGGTATCTTCAATGACCAGGATATGGTCGGCGCTGTTGCGTTCGATCCGGATGTTCAGGTCTTTCTTCGCAACCTTTTTGTCCGCATCGGTCAGGGAGAGATAATACCTTTTATCCAGTGCATCACTGGCATTGGAAATCAGTTCACGGAGAAATATCTCCTTGTTCGTATAGATTGAATTGATCATCAGTCCCAGCAGACGCTTGGATTCAGCCTTGAATTGCTTCTTTGCCATGTTAATCAAATCCTCCTTAGCACTCTTAATACTTGACTGCTAAAAAATAATAGCACTCCTGCTCAAATAGTGCAAGAGTATGTGCATAGGGGCAGGATTTGCCGGATTTGGTCAGATTACTATAAAAATAATTAATTCCTGATTACGTAAAACCGCTTGTTAGGAAATACCAATTTTTCTATAATTTACGCTCTTTTCAAAGAATTAGTTGATAAATGAGAAAATGCCATAATGATATTCTCCATACGCAGTAAACAGATTGACAGGTAATGGAATACGGGTGATTTCATTACATCTGAAAGGAATCTGTTCCATCATTGTGGTCA
>JAFUCL010000003.1 GCA_017459725.1 Solobacterium sp.
TAGTCAAAGCTACAAATGTAGTTGTTTTAACTGTACTCTATTCACGATTTCAAAGAACATTTTCTGAGATCAGCTGGATTTAGAAAAAATCTCAGATTTTAGTCAAAATCACTTGACTTCCTTATAGTTAAATTCTCCTGTATGTGTTATTTCAGCAGGGATGCCAGGGCTTTGCCGCATTCCTGGGTGGTTGCGGTTCCGCCGAGGTCCGGTGTCAGTGAGATTTTCTCTTCCAGCATCGTTTCAATCGCATCGAGTATTTTCTTTCCCCAGTCCTCATGTCCCAGATGATCCAGCAGCTGAGAGGCTGCCCAGATCGTAGCCAGCGGGTTGGCAATGCCTTTGCCGGCAATGTCGGGAGCGGATCCGTGGATCGGTTCAAACATGGAAGGGAAGGTTCTTTCCGGGTTCAGGTTCGCACCTGCGGCAAGCCCCATACCGCCCGAGATGGCAGCACCCAAATCCGTCAGGATATCCCCGAACAGATTGGAGGCTACGACTACCTGGAAGCGTTTGGGATCCTTTACCATGAACATGCTTGCCGCATCCACAAGCAGTGTATGGGTTTCCACATCGGGATAGTCTTTGCCTACTTCTTTAAATACCTTGTCCCAGAAGACCATGGAGTAATTTAAGGCATTTCCTTTGGAAATGGAGGTAAGTGTTTTATTCTCTTTTCTTGCCAGTTCGTAGGCATAGCGGATGATACGTTCACATCCTTTGCGGGAGAATACACCGTTCTGGATCACCACTTCCTGCTCCGTATCCGGATACAGCCAGGCACCGCTGCCGGCATATTCACCTTCGCTGTTCTCACGGATGAAGATCATATCAATGTCTTCTCTGTTAACATCCTTCAGAGGACACGGTGCGCCTTTCAGCAGCTTAACCGGACGTACGTTGACATATTCATCAAAGTCATGGCGTATGCGGAGAAGAAGATCCCGCAGGGAGATATGATCCGGAACACCCGGATAACCGACTGCTCCGAGCAGGATTGCATCGTAGTGCTTCAGTGTTTCGATACCGTCTTCCGGCATCATTTCTCCGTGTTCGAGATAATACTGACATCCCCACGGATATTCCGTGAAATGAAAGGAAAAGCTTCCGTCAAGCTCGGCTGCTCTGTTCAGGACACGTACGGCCTCCAGTACCACTTCCGGTCCGATACCGTCTCCCGGGATGAGGGCAATTTTATATGTATTCATGATCATGACTCCTGTGCACATCTGTGCTGATACTACTATTATAGCGTGTTCAGAGTTGTATGCGCCTGTTTACAGTCCGGTATATAACGGGTATGATGAACGCAGAAAACCAAATACGGTCCCGGAGCGCAGCCGTACGGTATGGCAAAGAGACCTCTGCTTTTGTGTGAGGAGGTGCTTTGTCTATGAAAATCACAAAAGACGGTATTGTTTCACAGCTTCTGAAAGATACACCTATTCCGCGCATGTTCCGGGCTGAACAGTCCTTTTCTCATGAACACATAGAGCCGCAGGATATTCCCGCGGCTTTACTGCGTGAGCTGGAAAGAGAAGAGATTGCGGAGAAGATACAGCCTGGTATGCGTATTGCCATTACGGCAGGTTCCCGCGGTATCCGCAATGTAGATGTCATCACAAAGACAATCGTTGACTATGTTAAGAGCAGGCATGCGTATCCGTTTATCGTACCGGCAATGGGAAGTCATGGCGGTGCGAGTGCGGAAGGACAGAAGGAAATACTTGCCGGTTACGGTATTACAGAAGAAACCATGGGCTGTGAGATCAGATCCTCCATGGATACGGTGCTGCTGGGGTATTCCTCCCGCGGCAAAGCTGTGTACATGGACAGGAATGCATATGAAGCAGACGGTATTATTGTGTCCTGCCGTATTAAGCCCCATAATGCCTTCCGCGGACCGATTGAGAGCGGTATGTGCAAGATGATGACGGTGGGTCTGGGCAAGCAGAAAGGTGCTTCCCTTGTGCACAGTGACGGCATGGATCACATGGCAGAGAATATACCCACAATGGCAGAGGTGGTTCTGGCATCCGGAAAGATTCTCTTCGGTATACCGTGTCTTGAGAATGCCTATGATGAAACCATGATGTTTGAGGCCGTGCTTCCCGAACATATTCTTGCAAGAGAACCGGAGCTGCTGAAGACTGCTTTTGCGCATATGCCTTCCATTCTTGTGGGTTCGGCGGATGTGCTGATCGTGGATGAAATCGGCAAGAATTACAGCGGCACCGGGGTGGATCCCAATATCACCGGTACTTTCTCCACACCGTATGCCTCCGGAGGTCTGCAGGTGAAGCGCACATGTTTCCTGAACCTGTCCCCGGAATCACACGGCAACGGTCTTGGTGTGGGACTGGCCTCCGCCATAACCGCCAAGATCTACGATGATCTCGATCCTGAGAAGATGTATCCCAACTGCATTACCAGCACGGTGCTGACATCGGCGCTGATTCCTTTTGTGGCTTCCACTGACAAAGAAGCTGTGCAGCTGTGTCTGAAGACAGCCAACGGTGTGGATCCTGCCCATGCCCGGGTAGTCCGCATACCCAACAGTCTTCATATCGGTGAAATTATGTTATCGGAAAGTTACTATGAAGATGTGCTGGCGGGGAAGTATCCGGGTCTTCGTGCTCTGGACGAGCCGCAGGAGCTGCTCTTTGATGAAAAGGGGAATCTTGTCACACCGATAACTAAATAGGACATAACGAACACAGGATCTGTATTATGCAGATCCTGTGTGTGTATTACTGGCGTATGCCTTTGCAGTATACCGCAAGCACTTCGAAGTTCTCATCCAGCACGGTGATATCGGCGTCGTATCCTTTGCGGATCATGCCGGTATGATCAAGTCCCAGCAGGGATGCCGGATTGATCGTACATGCATTTAGGGCTTTGACAAGCGGTACATCTGCCTTTGTGATCAGATTGCGCAGTCCTTCGTTCATCTTCATCGTGCTTCCGGCAAGCGTTCTGTCTGCGGTTTCGTACAGGAAGGCCGTGCCGTCCGGAGCGATTTCGATATTCTGACCGCCGAACACAAACCGTGTGCCGGCAGGGAATCCCTTGCACATAAGGGAATCGGAGATCATTACTGCGTGGTTTTTGTCCTTGCAGGTGAAGAAGATATGCAGGGCGTCCGCACTGACGTGTCGCGTGTCACAGATAATCTCACTGTATACATCCGCATGGCGCAGGGCTGCACCGGCTGTGCCGTTTTCCCTGTGTTTAAACGGAGTCATGGCATTGAAGGTATGGGTAACGGACAATGCCCCGTCGTGTATAGCCTGCTCTGCTTCGGCAAAGGAAGCACCGGTGTGGCCGATGGAAGGAACGATGCCGTGTTCCCGGCAGTAGCGGATCAGGGCATGTCCGGTGTCTTTCTCGGGTGCCAGGGTAACGATGCGGATGCGGTTTCCCGAGGCTGTGCAGTATTCTTCGAATTCGCTGATATCCGGTTCCTTGATGGCGGAAATGGGCTGGGCACCGGCATGTTCCGGATCGATATACGGTCCCTCAAGATGCACACCAAGAATGGCAGCGCCGTCACTGCCCGGATGATGGGTGCTGCAGACATGATCCACATTTCTTAATGCATTCAGCAGTGTGTCTCTGTTGTCGGTTACGGTTGTGGCCAGGAAGCCGGTGACACCTTCCGAGGGAATGTTCTTCGCCCAGTTCCTTAAGCCTTCGGGATCGGCACTGTTGGTGTCAAACCCATAGGCGCCATGGCAGTGGATATCGATAAAACCCGGAGAAATCAATGCATCCCCGTAGTCACAGTCAATCCCGCCGGTGTCATACGGAAGGATATCCGTAATTGCAGAACCCTGTATCTCCAGCACCGCCGGTATGAGTTCTTCTTCGATGTAAATTCTTGTACTGCGTATTCTCATATGTTTCACTTCCCGAACAGGCTGAATTTTTTCTGATACATTGGTTTGCCGCGGGCTGCTTTGCGTCCGAAGTCGCTGTCATAGGGGACCATGTCAATGTACATGCCTTTTTCCAGATGCGGTGTTGCGGCTGCTGCAATGCCGTCAAATACAGCCTGTTTGTCTCCCATGAAATCCACCGTAAACAGCCAGCTCTTTTCGTTGCCGTTGACCATCAGTTTCAGCCAGATTCTTCTGATGGATTTGTTGCTGAGGGCATAGGCGGCAACTGCCTGTGCCATCTCTTCCGGACATTCCTGCGGATCACCCAGTTTCACCATTGTGTCTTTGGTTACGGTGACTTCGGTGCGGCCGCTGGTCTGCAGTTCCTTTACCTGTTTCATATGTGCAAGCATGTCCCAGGACAGTACAAAGCCTTCTGTCTCAGGGTTGATGATGACGCCGTTCTGTTCTTTCTCCGCCAGTGCACAGAGATCATCAAAGGAAACAATCAGTGTCTGTACATCGGCTTCCCTGTACTCTTCCCATGTTTTCAGCGCCTTCCAGTCCGTATATACGGGGAAGTATACCTTGCCTTCCGGAGAGGATACCGTCACAAAGGAAATGACGCTGTCTTTTTGGAAGACGGCAGTGCCGTCGGGGTTATGCTGAATACTGTTTTCATCCACGTGGATTACGGCAAGAAAATGCGCATTGAGTGCTGTTTCCCTAAGGATGCTGTTGATGAGTTCACTGTTATTCTCTGCCGGTGCTTTTTTCCATTCGGCAAGAAACCCTGCAAGAGCAGGGTTTTCGACCGGCCTGTTTACGTCAACGGATGAGGCACTCATACGGTTCCTTTATTTCTGTACTGCGGGAGTGTTTCCGTATATGCCGGATTCTTCATGGCTTTGCGGAGGAAGAAAACCATGTAGATAAACAGAATCAGGGATAACAGTGCCAGGGCTACCGGAACGACCGCGATATTGTCATTTATTGCCATCAGTTCGTCGCTGAGGGTGAAATCATAGAGAGCATGCCACAGCCAGGGAATCACGAAACAGAGAACATAGTTGATCTTCTTTCCGGTGACAAGTCCCTTTGTGTAAAAGAAGCCCATGACAAATGCGAAGACGATATGCATAGCTGTAATGCCGCGGATCAGCATCACCGGTACACCTGCTCCGATGGCATACGGGATGGACTCAATGACTTCGAAACCGAGACCGACCAGAATCATGCAGATCATGATGGAAAGTCTGGAATGCGGGAACGGATTTTTCTGCAGTCCTCTGCGGAAGACAACAAACTTAACGATTTCTTCGGCCAGAGCCAGGACACCCATCTTATACAAAGCAAGATACACGATGGGGTGTGATGCTTTTAACCCGGTCAGGGCAATCAGGATATTGAAAATCATGGATGTCAGCAACACCGGGAAGACACTCAGAAGACCTGAAACCAGGGCTTTTTTATACACCTGTTTTTCCGCATCCGTCTTTGCGTACCTGAAAAACCAGATTACAAGAGCCGCAGCCGGAAGTAAGCTGACAATAAATGCGAGTACAAGAATCATAGTTCATACCTCCGTCGTTTTTCTCTATTAATCATATCATTCCATGACCGCATAAAGAGGAAATGTGAAGAATGGAAGTTTCCATGGTATCGTTGTAATATCAGAAGAAACGGAGCATACATGGAAGAATTGTTTGATATTGTGGATTTACAGGGCATACCGACAGGTGAGACGGTCACCCGCAGTGAGGCACATGCCAAAGGAATACCGCACCGTACCGTGCATATCTGGGTTGTCAGGGAACATAACGGTTCGATTGAAGTATTGCTGCAGAAGCGGGCAGAGCACAAGGATTCCTATCCCGGCTGCTGGGATACTTCCTCGGCAGGGCATATCACGGCAGGAGATGAACCGCTGCCTTCGGCACTGCGCGAACTGAAGGAAGAGCTGGGGATTGCGGCATCTGCGGAAGAGCTGCAGTTCACCGGCATTCATCATGTACTGCACAGAAAAGAATTCTACGGCAAACCGTTCATCGACAATGAAATGGTATTCATGTATGTGTATACCGGAAGCGTACATACGGAAGATCTCGTCCTGCAGAAAGAGGAAGTGCAGGGGGTTGACTGGTTTGAATTAAGCACAGTGCATAAAGCCGCTGAAGAGAATGATCCGCGTTTCTGCGTTCCCGTGCAGGAACTGGATCTTTTGACTGCGTGGCTGGAAAAGGAGAAACAACATGGAGTATTTCACACTCAATAACGGTGTCCGCATCCCGGTTACGGGTTCCGGCACCAACACCTTTGCCAAAACACCTGACCGCGTATATACCGGCGATCTGAAAGACCACCTGTCTGCCATAAAGGCAGGTTACCGGTTCTTTGATACGGCGGAAGGCTACGGCAATGAGGAAGCCCTCGGCAATGCAGTAAAGGAAAGCGGCATCCCCCGCAGTGAATTCTTCATCTGCACAAAGATGCGCACCCGCGAACAGGGACATCTCGGCAGAAAGGAAGCAGAAGCTGCCATTGCCCGCAGTCTTGCAAAGCTGCAGACAGACGTCATCGATCTGTACCTGATCCACCATTACTGGGGCAGTGATGAGGAAATGATTGAAGTCTGGAAAACCTTTGAGGAATACTGCCGTAAGGGTGTCCTGCGCAGCATCGGGGTATCCAACTTTACACCGGAGAACCTGCAGGTGCTGATGTCACATGCGGAAATCATGCCGGCAGTCAATCAGGTGAAGATGGCGCCGGGGAACTGGAATCACGAAACGGCTGCGTTCTGCCGTGAACACGGTATGATCCCGATGGCATGGGGACCGCTGAAGACAGATGAAGAGGCTGCTGCCAAAGTGCAGATGATCGGCGATGCATACGGTAAGACATGGGCACAGGTTCTGCTCAGATATCATTACCAGGCAGGGAATATATCAATTCCCAAGTCGCATTCGTATGAACACCAGGTGCAGAATCTCGATATCTTTGACTTTGAGCTGACACCGGAAGAATGCACAGCAATTGAAGCACTATGACAAAAGGCGCATATGCGCCTTTTGTCTTACTTCTTCTTCAGATGCAGGATGATCTCACCGAGATACGGAAAGGCGATGACTGCTGCGACTTCTTTTGTCACGTACGGTCCGGGGAATGTTTTACCGGCAGGGCGGGTATTGCAGAAAACAGTTGCTTTTCATGCATTAGTTAGTTAAGACTAATATGTAAACAGGCAGGTAATTGTTATGAAATACAAAGGATTGTGCATCAACCTGTTCAGTGCTCTGCTGAGAAAACCGATGCGGGCAATGTACGGGAAAGAAGCGGCAGATCAGTATCTGCGTGAAGCAAAACCGATCTACCGGAAGATGCTGGAGGAAACAGAGGATATCGGGGCGGATAATCCGATGGCCATGAATATCTACATGGGATATGTCTTTCTGGCGATATGGAAGGCAGCGCAGGGAAACATTACTCCCGCAGCCCTCGGTGTTCTTGCCAAGCGGTTCATGAACCGGAAAGCCGTACAGATGGTTCTGAGCAGCAGGAATATCAACCGGAAAACAGATCTTGAAAAAACAGCACGGAATCTGCACCGTATGAAAGCATGGGCAGATGCCCATCCTGCATACAGGGACAAGACATGGGATTTCAACTTTGACAAGACAAAGCACCGGGATGGTATCTATTACCACTTCACACACTGTCCCCTTGAGAAGTATGCGCGTGAACACGGCTGCCTGGAGGCACTGCCGGCGGCCTGTTCCATGGACCATATGACCGCAGCTGCCATGCATGGTGTTCTGCACAGACAGTACACCCTGGCAACAGGCGGCAAGATCTGCGACTACTGGATCGTGCCGGACGGCATCAGGGATCCGCAGTGAGAAGGACAGTGCGCAGAACATCGGTGTTTCCGGCAGATATTCATACCGTGTTCGCAAAGCTGCAGAAGCTGGAAACGCTGCAGAAGATTGCCAGTCCGTATGCCTCGTTCACACCCGTATCTTCCAATGACAGCGGACAGTGGCAGCCTGACAGTACATCGTCGTACCGGTTCCGGCTGTTCGGTCTGATTCCGTTCGGTATACATACCATTCATGTGATCAGTTTTGATGAAGGAGGCATTTATACACATGAAGGCAATGAACATGTGCCGGTATGGAACCACCGGATCATCCTGAAGCCTTTGCCGGAAAAATGCTGTGAATATACCGATGAAGTGGAAATCGGTGCGGGATGGAAAACACCGTTTATCTATTGGTGGGCATGTGCCTTTTACGCACACCGGCAGCGTAAATGGATCCGCATGCTTGAAGAGGAGAACAAAGTGATATGAATACAATCGGCATTGATCATAACCTGGACAGAAAGAGAATCCGGAAACTGCTTGTAATCGGACTGGCAGCTTCCGTTATTACGGGAATCGGTGATTTCCTGCTTGGATATGCGGAGGAAACCCCGGCTGTTAATTTGGCGGCATCGGTGATGTCCTCTGCACCAAATCTGTCAGATGCACAGATGATTGCCGGAGGCCTGCTCGGTTTCTTCGGTATCTTCCTGGAAGGACTGGCATTCTTTGCGGTATACCGTCTGATGGCGGATGCGGCGCCGAAGTATGCCCACATATACCGTTCCGGTATATTCGGATATATCTGGCTGGCTCCGGTCGGATGTCATCTGAATATGGGCATTCTCAATATGGCATATAAGTATTTGCTGAAGGGGGATGCTGCGACTGCGGCGATTGCGGCGGAACGTCTTTTTTACGGCTTCTCGCTGCCGGTGTATGTTCTGCTGGTGCTGTTCTGGCTGCCGATGATTATTGTGCAGTTCAAGGCCTTTGCGGAAGGCTGCACACCGTATCCGAAACGGGCTAAGTGGTTTACTCTGCCCATCGGCGCACTGCCGGCTTTGATCATTTCATTTATCATAGGTCCGTCAACCGCCCTCGGAGCAGCCATCGGTACGATGTTTCTGAGTTTCGGCAATGCCTTTGTGTTCGGCGGTCTTCTTGCCGCATTGCCTTCCCAGCAGGTATTTGACATGTATGAAAGCAGACTGGCGGAAACCGTCAGAGGAAGCGGCTGCCGGTGAAAACGGCATAATTGCATCTCTGTCCGGGAGTGTTTTTCCCGTAAGTGGTAGAATAGATACACGAGGGAAAATACTATGGCGCTTATATCAGGAAAAAAGAGAGATACAGATTTTACCAAGGGACCGATTCTGAGCAGTATTGTGGTATTCACACTGCCGATCTTCCTCGGTAATGTTTTTCAGCAGCTGTACAACATGGTCGACAGTATCGTGGTCGGTAAGTTTGTCGGAGCCAATGCACTTGCGGCAGTCGGATCCAGTGCCACGACATCCATGATTCTTGTCGGTCTGATGCTGGGCTTCCCTGCCGGAGCCAGTATCATCGCTTCACAGTTTTTAGGGGCAGGCAAACCCGAACGGATCAAGACAACGATATCCACGGCAATGTGGTTCCTGCTGGGACTGGCCGCTGTCATGACCATACTCGGGGAGACCTTCTCATCGGCAATCATCCGGCTTCTGAATGTGCCGGAGAATATCAGGCCTGATGCACTGCTGTATTTCCGCATCTATGTGGCAGGCATTGTCTTCATGGCAATGTACAACTTCTTTGCGGCTTTCCTGCGGGCGCTCGGTGACAGCACCACACCGCTGATCTTCCTGATTATCTCCAGTCTGCTGAATATAGCCGGGGATCTGTTCTTCGTTGTCACCCTGCATATGGGTGTTGCCGGGGTTGCGATTGCCACGGACCTGGCGCAGATGGTGTCGGTGATCCTGTGCTTCATTTACTGTTCAAGAAAGAATGAGTACTTCCGTTTCAAGAAGGGAGAACTCGTCTTCGATAAATCACTCGTTGCGGATATTGTCCGTTACGGTCTTCCCAACAGTATCCAGAGCTCCATCAGCGGAATGGGTATGTTAATGGTGCAGGGACTGATCAATTCCTTCGGTTCCGTATCCATGGCCGCATATACCGCAGCTGCCAAGATGGAACAGCTCTGCAACCTGCCGATGACATCCCTGTCCCTGGCTCTGGCAGTATTTGCCGGACAGAATATCGGTGCACAAGAATTTGACCGCATCAAAAAAGGACACCGGGTGTCCCTGATCTTTGTCGTATGTGTATCGGCTGCTGCTTCGGCGCTTATATACTTCTTCGGGCAGAATCTGATGCTGCTGTTTGTCAATGCGGAGGAGGCAGAGGTTGTCGAAATCGGCAAAACATTCATGCGCAGATGGGCACCGTTCGTATTCCTGCACGGTATGTCCGCAATCAATACAGCCTTCCTGCGCGGTTTCGGTGATTCCCTGTTTGCTATGATTTCCTCGTTCTCCGATCTCGGTGTAAGAATGCTGACAGCGTTCCTGTTTGCACTCGGTCTCGGGCTTGGGTTCATGGGTATTGCCTGGGCAATACCGTGCGGCTGGGGCTGCTGTGCGGTTGTCTCCGGTCTGCGTTATCTCAGCGGCAGATGGAAGAACAAAGCTGTCCGGTCTGCAGCATAATTACATGCCTCCGGTATCACGGAAACAAATGAAAGTCTGTCGGTGATGACAGACTTTTTCTTTAGAACAGTATACGGATACCGTGACGGGTCTAAGATTCCTTTCCGTATCTTTCTTCCAGATAACTGATCCAGCGCTCATATCTTCTGCGGTCCTTTTTCTTCATTACGCAGTAATAATGCATGGTTGCTTCCGGATCAAGGATTCTGACAAAAATCCGGCCGTTGTTTTCCTGTGAACGGAAAAGACGGATTGTTATATCTGAGGCGAATGCAGGCAGGGTGGATGCGTTGATGACAGCACTGAGCGCCTCCAGGGAATCCTGCAGGAAGAATTTTGAGTCCGGCATCATGCGTATGGTCAGATCATGCCATATACCGACTTCGCCGGCCATAACAAATGTTTCTCCGTTCATCTGACTGAAGGTTAACCCCTGGTCTTTGAACATGACAGCCGGATGAGCGGGAATCAGGGAAAAGTAAAGGGTCTCAGTTCCGCATGGAATGCAGATTGTATTGTCATCTTCATACGGATGAGTGACAATCACAAAACCGTATTTCCCGTTCCGCAGTCCCTTCCGCAATGCTTCTTCATCTTCCATTTCGGAAGAGACTTTCATCTTCGGATAAAGCTGAGTCAGATGCAGAGGGAATTCCAGCATCGGTCCGGGTGCGCAGTAGCCAACGGATACAGCGTGCAGGGAGGTATCATAGTTCCGCACAGCTGTAATCATATCTTCCTCGGATTCAAGAATTCTTCTTGCCATCGCCGCCGCCATCTTTCCGGTCTCATTCAAAGCAATCCTGTTCTTTGTTCTGTCAAACAGACTGACCCCGAGCAGGTCCTCCAGTTTCTGCATTGAACGGCTCAGCGCAGGCTGTGATATGTGCAGATGCTCTGCAGCAGCGGAAAGGCTGCCGTAATCAAACAGGGCACACAGTGCTTCCAGAAGGTATATTTCAATCATTATGTATTTCCTCCGCTATGCGTTTCAATTATAGCACGGTTAACCAGACGGCATTGTACAGGCGGCGGAATACCACGTATGATGCAGGTGTAAAGAAAAGGAGATACAGATATGGAATACTTAACACTTAATAATGGAAACAAAATGCCGATGGCAGGAATCGGTGTCTTCCTTCTCAATCCTGAAGAAACCGAGCTTTCCGTTCTCAGTGCACTGGCTGACGGAATCCGTCTCATTGATACTGCAAACGGTTATATGAACGAAAAGGCTGTCGGCCGTGCAATTAAGAAAAGCGGTGTGGCAAGGGAAGATATCTTCCTCGTAACAAAATTATGGCCGACCGTTTATACGGATGAGAATGCGGTTGATGATACCCTGGCAAGACTCGGCACGGATTACGTTGACCTTCTCTTCCTGCATCAGCCTGCCGGTGACTGGAGAACAGGTTATAAGATGATGGAAAAGGCTTATAAGGAAGGCAAGGTCAGAGCGCTCGGTGTCTCCAACTTTCCGACCGAATGGCTGCAGGAAATCATTGATACAGCTGAAATCAAGCCGCAGATGGTGCAGGTTGAAGCACATCCCTACTATCCGCAGACAGAGCTGAAAAAGATGCTTGCCGAAACAGGTATGGGCCTGATGGCATGGTATCCGCTGGGACACGGTGATAAGAACCTGATCAATGAACCGGTCTTCACAAAGCTGGCTGAGAAGTACGGCAAGTCCAATGCCCAGATCATTCTGAGATGGCATGTACAGTCCGGCAATGTCATTTTCCCGGGTTCAAAGAATCCTGCCCATATCAGAGACAACTTCAATATCTTTGACTTCACGCTGACCGATGAAGAAATGACGGAAATCGCAAAGGTCAACAAGAATGTCCGCTATTACAACGCGACGATTGAAGACGCCCAGAAATACGCTCAGATGAAAATTGACTTCAACGCTCAGGAGTAAAAAACAGAATCAGCCTTTACAGCAGACAGCGCCTCAGGCGCACAAGGAGAAAACACATGGAATATGTCACATTGAATACAGGCGCTAAAATGCCGCAGGTCGGTTTCGGTGTCTTCCAGATTCCGGACGCAGATGAATGCAGAAGAGTTGTTCTGGATGCCATCAGAGCAGGATACCGCTCCTTTGATACAGCAGCTTCCTATATGAATGAAGAAGCAGTCGGCGCTGCCATCAAAGAAGCCATTGAAACGGGTCTTGTCACCAGAGAAGAACTGTTCATCACTTCCAAGATGTGGGTCCAGGACATGAAGAACTATGAGATGGCAAAGAAAGCAATCGATACATCTCTTGAAAAGCTTGGTCTTGAATATCTGGATCTGTATCTGCTTCATCAGGCAATGGGCGATTACTTCTCCGCTTACAGAGCAATGGAAGATGCATACCGTGAAGGCAAACTGAAGGCAATCGGTGTTTCCAACTTCTTCCCGCATGTTCTGATGAACCTGGTGGAAAATGTTGAGATTACGCCGGCAGTCAACCAGATCGAACTGCATCCGTTCTTTGCCCAGACCGCAGCACTGGAAAACATGAAGGAACTCGGCATTCAGCCGGTTGCCTGGGCACCGCTTGCGGAAGGCAAGCACGGCATCTTCACCGATCCGGAACTGACCGCGATTGGTGAGAAGTACGGCAAGAGCGCAGCCCAGGTGGTTCTGCGATGGAATGTGCAGAGAGGTGTTGTCATACTGCCGAAGAGCACAAAGCCTGCAAGAATGGCCGAAAACAAGGATCTCTTTGATTTCGCCCTGACCGATGAGGAAATGGCACGGATTACGGCAAAGAGTCTCGATCATTCCGAAATCATCAACCACTTTGATCCCAAACTTGTTCAGTTCCTGAACAGAAGAAATATCCACGACTGAGGAGGAACAGCCATGCAGGAGAAACTGTTTGCACTGTCCGATGCTTTCTGGACAGCCATGATGAACCGGGACGGTGAAAAGATGTACGCAATCGCCGATCCTGCCTGTACATTCGTACATATAGGTGTCAACGCAAATCTTGAAAAGGAAGTCAGGTATTACACGGACGGTATCTTCCAGCCGACCGAAATCACTGTGCATAACCGTGAGCTGCACGCCTTCGGTGATACGGCAATCGTTCTGACGGATGTTGATTACGGTCTGATGCTGGACGGCCATCCGACTACCCATCATTTCATGGTGACCGAGGTTTACCAGAATCAGAACGAAGACTGGAAACTCATCCAGTTTACATTCACCGCTCTGGTGCACTGATTCAAGCAGGATCATATTGCCGGCTTTTCACCAAACAGGAGGAAACAGACAATGAAGAACATACTGATTATTTCCGCATCACCCGCAAAGGACGGCAATACGGATCTTCTGGCAGCGGAATTCAGAAAAGGCGCCGAAGAAGCAGGAAACCATACGGAACAGGTTTTTCTGCGGCAGAAGAAGATCGGCTACTGTCATGCCTGCAATTACTGCAAGCGTCCTGAGACAATGGGCATCTGTGCGTTTAAGGATGACATGGCTGAAATCATGGACCAGGTCAGAGCAGCGGATGTCATCGTTCTTGCCACCCCGGTGTATTACTACAATGTCAATGCCCAGATGAAAACATTCATTGACCGCACATTCTGTGACTTTATGAATCTCAAAAACAAAGAATTTTACTTCATTCTGGCCTGCACCGATTCCGGCAGAGAAAGCATTGACGCTGCCGTGAACGGGCTGAGAGGCTTTACCGTATGTCTGGAAGGCTCTGTGGAAAAAGGTATTGTCTACGGTGTCAATGCCCCGGCCCACGGTTCCATCAAAGGCGCACAGGCAATGCATGAAGCATATGAAATGGGACGGAATGTCTGAAAACGAAGCTGACGCATCCGCCCGCAAACAGCAAACAAACAGGAGTAAAACAATATGACAAAAGTATTATTTATCAACGGAAGCCCTGAAAAGCAGGGAAACACCGCAAAACTCGCGGCAGCCCTTCTTAAAGACACCGAAGCAGAAACGCTGAATCTGACCGATTACCGCATCAATGCCTATGGACAGACGCTGGCGGGCGATCAGTTTGAGGAAGTGCTTGCGAAGATCAAACAGGCAGATGTACTGATTGTCGGATCACCGGTTTACTGGCATAACATCTGCGGATCCGTACGCAATCTGCTGGACCGCTTCTACGGACCGGTGGCACCGCGTGAACTCAGCGGCAGAAAGCTCTGGTTCATTTTCCAGGGAGCTTCACCGGAACCGTGGATGATGGAAGCCGGTGAATACACTATGAAACGCTTTGCCGGTCTCTATGGTATGGAATACATGGGAATGATCAGCTCGGTTGAAGAAGCACAGAAACAGACAATCGGAGGATAAACAATATGACTGACAACAGAATCATACTGAACAACGGTTTTGCCATTCCCCAGCTGGGCTTCGGCACAATCGGCCAGAGCGGAGATCTGATCACGGACAATGTTGCTTTTGCACTGCACCATGGCTATGAGCTGATTGATACCGCAAACCGCTACGGCAACGAAACCGAGGTGGGACTGGGACTGAAGAAATCTGGTCTGAAACGGGAGGATTATTTCCTTGAGACAAAACTCGGACCGACACTCTATGAAAAGGATTCAGCCGTGGATGACACCCTCGTCAGACTGGGTGTGGATTATATCGATGTGATGCTGCTGCATCATCCGGTGAACAATTACCTCTATGCCTGGGGTATGCTGGAAAAAGCATATAAACAGGGCAAGATCCGGGCCATCGGTCTCTCCAACTTTGAGGTTGATCAGATTCAGGAAGTGATTGATAAAGGCGAAATCAGGCCGATGATCATGCAGGTGGAATGCCATCCGTATTATCCGGCCGAACACAGAAAACCGTACTGCGATGCCAATGATATCCGTCTGCAGGCATGGTTCCCGCTCGGCCACGGTTCCCCTGAAATGCTCAGTGAACCGGTTCTGGTGCAGATGGCGGAGAAATACGGCAAGAGCACCGTTCAGATTGTCATCCGCTGGCACATCCAGATGGGCTTCGGCCTGGTGCCGGGATCGAAATCCCACGGCCATATCGAAGAAAATGCAAAGGTGTTTGATTTTGCGCTCACTGAAGAAGAAATGGCATTGATTGCTTCCCTTAACAAACACGAACCGTTCTATAAAGTCACTGAAGAATCCCTGCATATGATGGCAGTGACAAAATGCAATTTTGAGGAATAAACGCTGAAGAGGAGAATAACCATGGAATACAGAACACTGCACAATGGAGTTGTCATGCCGATGGAAGGCTTCGGTGTTTTCCAAGTCCGGGACTTTGAAACATGCAAAGAATCAGTTCTCTGCGCAATCAGAGCGGGATATCGCCTGATTGATACCGCAGCTTCCTATGGCAATGAGGACGCTGTCGGTGCCGCTGTCAGACAGGCAATTGAAGAAGGCATCTGCACAAGGGAAGAGCTCTTCATCACTTCCAAGATGTGGGTGCAGGATATGGTAAATGAGGAAACTGCCGCTGCTGCCATTGACGCTTCCATCCGGAAATCCGGTCTGGATTATCTTGATCTCTATCTTCTGCATCAGGCAATGGGAGATTACTTTGCCGCATGGAGAGCGATGGAAAAGGCATACGAAGACGGCAAACTCAAAGCCATCGGTGTGTCCAATTTCTATCCCAATATACTGACCAACTTCTGTGAAACCGTCAGGATCAGGCCGATGGTCAACCAGGTGGAGCTGCATCCGTACTTCACCCAGGAAGGCGCTCTGGAAACCATGAAATACTACGATGTCGCTGCCGAAGCATGGGCACCTCTCGGCGGAGGACGCTACAATCCCTTTGAAAACGAGATGCTCAAAGGCATTGCTGCAGATCATGGCAAGACCGTCGGACAGGTAATCCTGAGATGGAATGTACAGAGAGGTGTTATTGTCATTCCCAAGTCCACGCATGAAGAAAGAATCCGCGAAAACTTTGATATCTGGGATTTTGAGCTGAATGAGGAAGAGATGAAGCAGATCAGCTCCCTTGATATGGGATACAGCGGATCAAGAGCCAAGCACTTCGAACCGGACTTTGTCCGTATGTGTGTAGGCAGGGCAATACACTGAGTTCAAACACATACCGGGACAGCTGATACGGTTCATGCTGTCCCGGATTGTTCAAAACCGGAACACAGAGCAATAAATACACTGCATGTATTCCTGCCGGATATATCTGCGTTAAGTATCCGCTGCAGTCAAAAAAAGTTCCGTCCTGTCACTTTGACAGTACCGGAACCTTACTGAACGTTTACTGGTGCGCCTGACAGGACTTGAACCTGCACGCCGTAGGCAATAGATCCTAAAACTCCAGAGTGCGTAAGATCAGTGCCTGAAATAATCTGTTGAATCATGAATGCCGATAACTGGTGATCTTATGAGATGTCACGCTCTGACACCGCGTAAGGCCTTTTTTGCTTCGACACGTAAGATTATAACATGCCGATGCTGTTTTGAACTTCTTTGATTAACCGGATATTATTGATACGTGAAACGTTACAGGTTACAATATATACATGATCAAATCATTCATACATAAAGGCCTTAAAGAGTTTTATGAAACAGGTTCAGAAAAGGGGATTCAACCTGGGCATGCGCCTAAGCTTGCACGTATGCTGGATAGACTTGACGCAAGTACATCTCCACAGGATATGAATTTACCCGGATATAGACTACATCCATTAAAAGGGGACAAAAGAGAAATGTGGTCTGTAACAGTAAACGGAAACTGGAGGGTAACATTCTACTTTGAAGGCCAGGACGCATACCTTGTAGATTATCTTGATTACCATTAAAGGAAGGTGAAATATATGATCAGAAGAAAACCGACACATCCGGGAACAGTGTTTCTTGAAGATGTGATGAAGCCACTGGGATTAACCGTAACAGATACTGCACGGATGCTTGGAGTGAGCAGAAAAGCATTGTCTGAGTTTGTTAATGGAAAAGCGGCATTGAGCCCGGAGATGGCTTTGAGAATCAGTAAAGCAACAAATACATCTGCAGAAAGCTGGATGAATATGCAGCAGAAACTTACACTGTGGAATGCATACCAGCATGAGCCGGAGAATGTGACAGTTTTCCCGTTTGAAACAGTATCCTGAACAGTCTGAGTCTTTCAAATGACTCAATGAAAATGAAAAAGAGATTCCGTAAGTTTATCAGACTTTCGTGAATCTCATTTTCTTTGTGGTGCGGAAAACGGAAATCGCTCCATAGGGGCTTGATTTCCTTAAGTGCGTAAGATCAATGGCAGAGTAGAGGAGCCGCTTGAGGGGATCCAGAAATATGGATCAGATGTGTCAGGGGACTGGTGAAAACAAAAATGAGATCCCAGTCTCCTTACTCAGAAGTCCAGGATCTCATATTTGCCCATAAACAGTGAGGATAACAGGACTTGAACCTGCACGCCGTAGGCAATAGATCCTAAAACTCCAGAATGCGTAAGATCAGTGCCTGAAATAATCTGTTGAATCATGAATGCCGATAACTGGTGATCTTATGAGATGTCACGCTCTGACACCGCGTAAGGCCTTTTTTGCTTCGACACGTAAGATTATAACATGACTGCATTGTTTTTTTGGCAATGTTCGATTTGCTTCTGGATTGCAGTGTGTATGAAGTGCAGCCTCATTTAGTCTTTTCCATTCTCTCGATACTTTTGAGGGGTAAGCCCTTCGTATTTTTTGAAAATCTGGGTGAAATAGCTTTGCGAAGGGTAATTAAGGTAATTGGTGATCTGACTCAGCGTACTGTCAGTATGGCGAAGCAGATATCTGGCTTCCTGCAGTTTTTCGCGGTGGATATATTCGGTAATGCCCATACCCATTTCTGCTTTGAAACGTATGGACAGACTTCGTCCGCACAGACCGCAGTAATCGGAAAGGATATCCAGACTGATGGGCTCATGGAGATGGACAGAGATATACCTGAGGCAGGCTTCAATGATTTTGGATGAAGCCGGCTTTCTGCGGACTTCCCGTACTTTTCCGCAGAAATCCATCAGCATTGTAAAAGTCAGGTTCTGCAGCAGCGGAATTTCCGTGAGCAGATCAGCACGCTGGCAATAAAGATCACTCAGACTGAAGGCAGTTTCCGGTTCAAGACCGCCGCGGATCGCTGCCCGTGAGCTCAGTACCGCCATGCAGATAAAGGCATATTTCTGCTGTCGCAGATCATTTGAAGACATATGGCCGATATGGCCCTGAAAGGGAGAAAACAGGGCGCGTTCCAGCAATGCCCGGTTTCCTGATTCAACAGCGCCGCAGATCGCTGTTTCAAAATCCTGCGGAACGTGATAATCAGCGGTTTCACGCTGTTCAAAGATCTGCCGGTCCAGCATTGTCATACCCAGTTTCCGGCCGGTTACGGTATCGACGAACATAATACTGTCGGGACTGATCACATTTTCGAACAGTCTGCTCAGGATACAGATCAGATCTTTCAATTTTTCAAGAGAAACCAGCGGCTGCTGCAGAAGCTGGTCACAGAACTGCTGCAGAAAGACAGGCTGAATCGCCTCGCCGATTTTTTCCAGCAACTCCGAACGGGTATGTACATACGGGCTGACAATGCCGATCAGCACATAATAACCGCCGTCCAGTTCTATCATGCCGAGAAGCAGTCCGGGATCAAAAAAACTGATCAGCGGATGGGATTGATCACGTCCATATACTTTGAAATCATGCAATACGGCATCGGCGGCATTCTCTTTCAGCAGGCCGCTGTCGGCTGGCGGAAAAGACCGCAGAAGACTGCCTTTCTCATCGATCAGAGACAGAGGAATGCCGGCAATACTGTGCATACCTTCCAATACTGATAATATTTTCTGCATATTTTCCTCCCAAACATAAGAATATCGTAAATTTGACATAAGAATCAATAATTTTATATACCGAACGGTATATCACAAGTATATTGATGATGTGAAAAGGGGGAAGAAAGCCCTTACAGATTCATAAATGGAGGAAATTATGGCAAAAAAAGAACTCGGTCTTGACAGCATGGGTATTCAGAAAACCATGCGTCTGAAGGACTATCTGGGAGATGGTATCGGCCAGCTTCCGCTGAACGTTATGTCCTGTCTGGTAGGACAGCTCACGTATTTCTACACAGAGAAAGTCGGTCTTGCGGCAGGTGCCGTGGCAACAATGCTGCTGATCGCAAAGATTGCTGATGCTTTCTCAGACCTCATCATGGGAAAGATCATGGATAAAGTGAATTCGCCGAAAGGTAAGTGCCGTCCCTGGTTCCTGTGGATGGCTGCCCCGACAGTTGCTATCATCGTCCTGATCTTCACAGTACCGCATGCATCAAGCGGACTGCAGATGGCATATGTCCTGATCACAAACATTCTGATTTCCGCAGTGATTTATACAGCCATTGCCATCCCTTACGGCTCCATCATGGCTGTCCGTACAGAGAGTATGGAAGAACGCGGAAAGATGGGAATTGCACGTACAGTATTCGGCTACCTGATCGGTATGGTCATCGCAGTTCTTCTGATCCCGATCACAAACATGCTCGGTCCGAACGGTGTTGCTGACCAGGCTGCATGGATCAAAGTCGGTGTCGTCTTCGCAATCCTTTCCGGTGCATCACTTCTGGTTCTCTACCGCACTTCCAAGGAAAACTCTGAAATCCAGAAACTCCAGAACACTGAAAAGCAGGACAGCTTCTTTGAAGAACTGAAACTCCTGTTCAAAAACAAGTACTGGGTTATCATGCTGATTGCCAACCTGTTCGTCAATATCTCCTATGGTCTGAGTTCCTCAGGCGGAACATACTATGCCAAGTATATCCTCGGCAACGACAACATTGTCGCCCTTCTCGGTGCAATCGGCCTGATCCCGACATTCCTCGGTTTCATCCTGGTCGGCCCCATGACAAAGAAATTCGGCATGGCTAAGACCTGCATGATCGGAACAATCCTCGGTGCAGTTGCCTGTGTCGTCCGTGTATTCACACCGTACAGCTTCTACTCCTGTGTCATCGGCGGTGCATTCCAGACATTTGCAACAATGCCGATCATGTGTGTCAGCGGTGCGCTGGTCAACAACTGTGTAGAATACAACGAATGGAAGTTCGGAAAGCGTCTTCTCGGTATGAGCAACTCCGCAAGTTCATTCGGTGCCAAGGTCGGATCCGGTATCGGCGGATCCCTGATCGGATGGCTCCTGGCTGCTGCAGGCTACGTCGCAGGTGCAGCTGCACAGCCCGCTTCAATCAACACGGCAATCTTCTCATTCGCAATCTATATCCCGCTGGCTCTGTTCGTAATCCTGGCGATCCTGTTCTCCAAGTATGATCTTGAAGGTATCTACCCGAAGATCATGGAAGAACTCCGTGTACGCAGAGCAGAAAAAGAAAACGCATAATAAAAATGAAGCAAGACCCGTAAGAGCTTCTGACTCTGCGGGTCTTTCAGGAAGAGGAGAAAAACATGCTGAAACTGTATGATCTGACTATTGAATATAAAACAAACCCGCTCGGTATCGACGAAGTGCAGCCCCGCTTCAGCTGGAAGCTTGAAAGCGATCAGAATAATACAATCCAGACAGCCTATCAGCTGACAGTATCCAACGGCGAAGTTATGTGGGATACCGGTAAGGTTGAATCAGATCAGAGCATTCTGGTCGAATACATGGGAGCCCTTTTCGAGGCGAAAACTGAATACAAATGGGATGTTACCGTATGGGATAATCACGGAGAGAGTGCAGAGGCTTCCGCGGAATTTGAAACAGGCCTGCTTAAAGGCAATGCATTTGAAGGCAAAGCAAACTGGATCACCCATGGTTTTGCAAAAGAAGAAACAGCAAGTCCCGTCTTCACGAAGACATTCAATATAGCTAAGCCGGTTGTCAAAGCACGTCTTTATGCAACAGCACTTGGTGTATATGAAGCAGAGGTCAATGGTATAAAGGCTGATGATACATACTTCGCACCAGGCTGGACAAGCTATCACAAGCGTCTGCAGTATCAGACTTATGCCATTGACCAGCTCCATGAAGGTAAAAACGAAATCCGCTTCACACTAGGCAAAGGCTGGTATTCCGGTCCGCTCGGCTTCACGCCGACACCGAACCACTACGGTGATACCACTGCGCTGCTGGCAATGCTTGTCATTACGTATGAAGACGGTACGGAAGAATTCATCGGCACAGATGAGAGCTGGAATGTTACCGCAGGCGTCATCCGTTTCTCCGAAATCTATGACGGTGAGACACAGGACTGGACATCTGAAGAGACCCTCACCGGAAAGGCACAGTTGTTCGATCATGGCTTTGACACATTGATCGCCCAGGAAAACGAGCCTGTCCGCTGCCTGTGCACACTTGTGGCAGCGAAAGAATTCACAGCGCCGAACGGTGAACATCTCTTTGATTTCGCACAGAATCTGACCGGCTGGGTACAGGTGAGAGTTCATGGCAGAAAAGGCCAGAAGATCACGCTTCGCCATGCAGAGAGCCTGGATGAAAACGGAAACTTCTACACGGGTAACCTGAGCTTTGCCAAAGCGACAGACACCTACATCCTGAACGGAGAAGAACAGACACTGCGTCCGCATTTCACATTCCACGGCTTCCGCTATGTATGTCTGGAAGGTCTTGAAGAAGGACAGAACATTGAGCTGACCGCATGCCATCTCTCCAGTGATCTGAAGGAAGCCGGAAACTTCTCCTGCTCGGATGAACGCATCAACCGTCTGTATCAGAACATCGTCTGGGGCCAGAGGGACAACTATCTCGATGTGCCGACAGACTGCCCGCAGAGAAGCGAGCGGCTGGGCTGGACGGGAGACGCGACGGCCTTTACGCCGACGGCGGTATTCCATCAGAACATTATGCCGTTCATGCGAAAATGGCTGCGCGATCTCGCCGCGGATCAGGATCCCGCAACCGGTGCGCCTCAGGTAGTGCCGGACGTGCTTTCCGACGGCGCGACAGGCGGACAGAACGGCGCGGCTTACTGGGGCGACGTCACGACTGTCGTACCATGGACACTGTATGAAACATACGGCGACAAGCGAGTTCTTTCCGAACAGTATGAATCGATGAAGATCTGGACAGAATATGTCCGCCGTCAGTGTGCAGACAGCGGGCTCTGGCAGGATGGCTTCCAGTATGCTGACTGGCTCGGGCTTGACGCTGAGATGAACGGTCTGGCTGAACCGCGCAAAGGCGCTACAGATGATTATTTCGTCGCAAATGCCTGCTGGCTCTGGACGCTGCAGATTATGACAGATACCGCAAAAGTACTCGGCAATACGGAAGATGAGAATACTTACAGAAGCCTGCGTGAAAAAGTCCTCGCTGCTTTCCGCGATGAATACGTTACAAAAACAGGACGTCTTGTCAGCGAGACACAGACAGCCATGGTCCTGGCACTTCACTTCGGCCTGGTTGAAGATCAGTTCAGAAAAGCGGTCGCAGACCGGCTTGAAACAAACATCGCCGCACATAAGACACATCTGACAACAGGGTTCATCGGAACACCGTATCTGTGTCTGGCTCTGAGCGATAACGGCAAACATGACATTGCCGGAAAGCTTTTTCTGCAGGAAGAGAATCCGGGCTGGCTCTATGAAGTAAAAATGGGAGCTACAACGATCTGGGAAAGATGGAACTCCATCATGCCCGACGGCAGTTTCAATCCCGTAAATATGAACAGCCTGAATCACTACGCATACGGATCGATCGGTTACTGGATGTATACGCGCCTGTGCGGACTGCAGATGCTTGAGCCCGGCTATAAGAAGTTTGCGGTGAGACCTGCTTTCATTAAAGGCATTACGCATGCGGAACTGAGTTATGAGAGTGTTTACGGAACGATCAGAACAGCATGGAGATGCGAGAACGGAAAGATCACAGTGGATCTGACAGTACCCGTCAATACGGCTGTCGAACTGACACTGCCGGAAAGGGAAGAAACAATCACACTCGGAAGCGGTGTGTATCACTATGAATATGAGACGGAAACACGTCTGGAGCAGGATCGCTATACGATGGAAACACTGCTGCGGGTCATGCTGGATCATCCGGCAGCGCAGCCGATCATCCGTCAGTATATGCCCCAGATGCTCGATAATCCCATGATCGAGTATGTCAGGGAAGAACCGATCTCCACGCTGCTGACATATTCGGCAGAAGCAAAACCTTTATATGAAATGATCCTGAAAGCAATGAATGAGTCAGGAATTTAAGGAGATGACTATGGATAACAGAGTAAAGGAAACTCTTGCGAAGATGACGTTGGAGGAGAAAATATCTCTCTGCAACGGTACGGATTTCTGGCACAGCAGGGCATTTGAAAAGTACGGTATTCCTTTCATCACGATGTCGGATGGCCCCCACGGACTTCGTGTGCAGAAGGGTGACGCGGATATGCTGGGCGTCAATGTATCCGAACCCGCCACATGTTTCCCCACCGCTGTCGCAAGCGGGGCGTCATGGGACCGCGGACTTCTGAAAGAAGAGGGCAGAGCAATCGGTGAAGAAGGCCTTTCATATGGCGTCGATGTCGTGCTCGGTCCGGGCGTCAATATCAAACGGGATCCGAGATGCGGACGGAATTTCGAATACTTCTCCGAGGATCCCTTTCTGGCAGGTGAAATGGGAACTGCCTGGGTGCAGGGTGCTGAGAGCACCGGCATCGGTACAAGTCTGAAACATTTCGCAGCCAACAGTCAGGAATTCAAACGCTTCAACGGAAACAGCCAGTTGGATGAGCGCACTCTGCGTGAAATCTATCTGCCTGCTTTCGAAACAACTGTGAAAAAAGCGCAGCCTGCCACGGTCATGTGCGCGTATCCCATGCTCAACGGCGTGCACTGCAGCGATAACAAAAAACTGCTGAACGATATCCTCCGTGATGAATGGGGCTTTGAAGGCCTGGTCGTTACGGACTGGGGAGCGCTTTGCGACCGTGTAAAAGCCATGGAAGCAGGCTGTGATCTTTCCATGCCCGGCGGCAGTGATTACATGGAAGACCGTGTGGCTGCGGCAGTGCGTGAGGGGACACTTCCCGAAAGTGCAGTGGATGCCTGCGCGGCACGCGTGATCCGTCTTGCGCTGCGGTCACAGGAAAACAAAAAAGAACAGCCTTTCGATATGGAAGCGCACAATGGGACCGCAGAAAAAGTCGCTGCCGGCGGTGCGGTCCTTCTGAAAAACGAAGACAATATCCTGCCGCTGAAGAAGGAAGATATCGTCCTGATTGGAGACATGGCGCAGAATATGCGTTATCAGGGCTCCGGGTCGAGCCATATCAATCCGACAAAGCTCACAAGCCTCAGAGACGTTCTGCCCGATGTGCCGTTCGCGGCGTGCTGTAGCGCAGACGGTGAAGTAACGGACGAAAGCCTGAGTGAAGCGGTCCGTCTGGCTGAAAATGCAAAGACAGCCGTCATCTGCGCCGGCCTTCCGGATATCTATGAATCCGAAGGGTTTGACCGTGAAGATCTGCGGATGCCTGCAGGTCATGTACGCATGATCGAAGCAGTAGCAGCGGTCAATCCGAACACCGTCGTCGTCCTCTTCTGCGGCTGCGCGGTGGAAGTTCCGTGGATCGATAAAGTAAAAGCGGTGCTGTATATGGGCCTTCCCGGCCAGTCCGGCGGGCAGGCAGCCGGGGATATCCTGATGGGAAAGGTGAATCCTTCAGGCAAACTGACGGAAACATGGCCGCTGAAACTTTCCGACGTTCCTTCCTATGAGACATTCGGAAAGAAGTATACGCATTACAGTGAAGGCCTCTATGTCGGTTACCGGTATTATCAGAAGGCAGGAGTTCCGGTGCGCTTCCCGTTCGGATACGGTCTCAGTTATACATCATTCGAGTACAGTGATTTCAAAGCGGACAAATATCATGCGGCCGCAAAGATCACCAATACAGGAAATACAGCCGGTGCGGAGATCGTACAGCTGTATGTGAAAGCACCGCAGGACGGTCTTTACCGCCCTGTACGGGAACTCAAAGGGTTTGCGAAAGTATTCCTCGAGCCGGGTGAAACAAAAGAAGTCAGTTTTGATCTGAATGAGCGCAGTTACGCGGTATGGACAGACGGATGGAAAGTTCCTTCCGGCACATACGGGATCGAGATCGGTACTTCCTCGGAGGATATCCGTATGACGGCGGATATCACTGTTGAGGGTGAAGAAATGCCGGTTCCTTCCTGGCAGCAGGGAAGCTGGTATGAAAAACCGCAGGGCCATCCTTCAGACCGGGACTTTGAAACAATATTTGGCGGTCCGATACAGAAAGAGCCTGAAATCCGTAAAGGACAGTTCACTATGGAAATGTCCACGATGGAAATGAAGGATACTTCTCCTATTATGAACATGATGTTTAAGATCACGGAGAAGACCATTGCGAAGGGGTTCGGCGGGAAAGCCGATTACAGCAATCCGACGTTCAAAATGATGGTCATGTCCGGTGCCGACGCACCTCTGCGCGCGACAGTACTGTCATCCGGCGGAGTGTTCCCGGCGAATGTTGCGGAAGGCATGCTGGAGATGGCAAACGGTCATATGTCTGAAGGAATCAGGAAATTTGCCGTAAAAAAGCCGGCGGAGAAAAAGACAAAGACAAGCGCAATGCACAGGTTTCTCTTCAGTGTTCTGATGAAGAACAAACACATCTATGATCCTGAAAATCCGCGGGACTACGCCGCTGCGAGACAGTCGGAGATCGACAGTGTGAAAATGATCAGGATCCCCAGCAAGATCAGGATATTCCGCTCATATCTCGGAAGAGTTCCCGCGGTATGGATCTCAAAGGAGAATAACCCGCTTGACAGGATCGTCCTGTATATCCATGGCGGCGGCTTCGTCACGGGATCCACAGAAGCCCGAAAAGGCTTCACATCCTATATTGCGGATAAGCTCGGCCTGAATGTCGTTTCGATCGATTACCGTCTTGCGCCGGAACATCCGTTCCCGGCCGGACCGGATGACTGTTTTGAAGCGTATAATGCACTTCGGGAAAAATACAGGGCGGACCGGATCGTCCTGCTTGGCGAAAGCGCCGGCGGAAACCTCATTTTATCACTGCTGCTGCAGATAAAAGACGCTGGACTGCCTCTGCCCGCAGGGACGTTCGCGATCGCTCCGGCCGTACAGTTTGACAAAGAACTGGACAGCTACAGGGACAATGCGGACACGGACTGCATCGTGGCAAATCTGTCCGGTGAAGTCTTTGACACATATCTCTGTTCACGGGATGAAGCGGTAACAAAAGATCCCAAGGCAGCGCCGTATTACGGTGACTTCACAGGCTGCACGCCGGTCGTTCTCTGGGCGTCCGAAACAGAAGTCCTGCTTGACGACAGCCTGATCATGTTTGAAAAGCTGAAGGAACAGGGTGTTGTCACGAAGCTGTATCTGCGTGACGGCATGATGCATACATGGATGATCATTCCGAACTTTGCGGAATCAAAGAAGGATCTGGCGATCCTTGGAAAAGATATGCATCTTGCACTGAACGGAAAACTCAGTGCTGCGTCTGAACCGGTCAAACTTGACTGAGAACTGGAGATCATTATGAAAGCGATTCGTCTTAGAACAGAATATCTGAAGGATACCCTCGGGATCGATGTGCAGAAGCCGCGCCTGATGTGGAACTGCGAAGGCGGTATAAAGCAGAAAGCGTATCAGATCGTCACGGATGAATGGGACAGCGGAATGATTGAAAGTTCAGCCATGCATGCTGTTTATCCGAAAGAACTGAACGACAGACAGCGCGTGACATGGAAGATCCGCCTCTGGGATGAAAACAGTGAACCCGGCGAATGGAGCGAAGCATTCTTTGAAACGGGCATCTCCTGCTGGCAGGCGGAATGGATCACGGGAAACTATAAAGTGAACAAGAAGGAGCGCTATCCAGTCGATTGTTTCAGAAAGTCCTTCTCTCTGGAAAAAACACCTGTGAAAGCACGCCTGTATATCACTGCGTGCGGCCTGTATGAGGCTGAACTCAACGGCAGTAAAGCCGGTGACTTCTACATGGCGCCGGGCTATACCGACTACCGCAAACGTGTGCAGTATCAGACTTACGACGTGACAGACATGCTGTGTAAAGGCAGAAATGAACTGACCGTACAGCTGGCTGACGGCTGGTACCGCGGTTCATGCGGCGCCAACGGCATCGAACACCAGTACGGCACCGAGACAAAACTGCTCGCCCAGCTGGAAATCACGCTTGAAGACGGCACTATGATGACAGTCGTCAGCGATGACAGCTGGGACTGGTCGAACGACGGTCCGATCCGCTTTGCGGACAACAAAGACGGGGAGATCATCGAGGCTTTCCGGGTACCGCTGTACCGCCAGAAAGCCAAAGTCACAAAACACAATGTGATCCCTTCCGCTTCGAACAATGTCCCGGTTACGGAACATGAACAGTTCAAGCCGGTGCTTATCACAACACCATCCGGCAAAACAGTCCTTGATTTCGGACAGAATATACAGGGTCATGCGTCGTTCAGACTGAACGCACATGCGGGTCAGAGGATATTCCTGCGCTTCGGCGAACTGATCGACAAAGACGGGGAATTCACACAGGACAACATCCAGCTGGCAAACAGGGGAAAACTGACGCCGCTGCAGCAGGTGGAATACTTCACGAAAGAAGGCCTGAATGAATACAGGACACGGTTTGCCGTATTCGGATTCCGGTATGTCCTGGTTGAAACCGATGTTCCGTTTAAGCCGGAGGACTTTACGGCCCATGCCGTCTATTCCGATCTGGAACGCACAGGCTGGTTCAGCTGTTCCAAAGAACTGCTGAACCGGTTCTTTGACGCGACAGTCTGGAGTGCAAAAGGCAATCATCTGGACATTCCGACCGACTGTCCGACCCGGGAGCGCCATGGCTGGACAGGAGATGCGCAGCTGTTCTTTACAACGGCTTCCTATCTCTTCAGTTTTGCGCCGTTTGCCCGGAAATATCTGAACGACATCTATGACTGGCAGCGGAAAAACGGACGGCTGCCGCACATTGCGCCGGAAGGCGGCTCTGATTTCTACATGTGGACGATGAACGGTTCGGTAGGATGGTCGGATGTCGGGGTATTGATACCTTGGCGCTTTGCGCAGATTTTCAATGATGAATCGATTCTGCGTGAATATTATGAAGGCATGGTGAAATATGCCCGCTTCATGGAAAGCCGCATCGGCAGAACAACGCCGGTATTCTCTGATCATATAAAGCTTTCCAGAGAAAACCGGAAGTATTTCGTAAATACCGGACAGAGCTATGGCGAATGGGCGGAGCCTGTTGATGTGGACGGAGGTTTCAGATGGCAGGATTTCGTCAAACCCCATCCGGAGGTTTCGACGGCCTATACAGCCTATATCATGCGTCTGATGAGTGAGATCGCAGAAAGACTCGGCCATAAGGAGGACGCGGAAGAATTCAGCAGATATGCGGACGGCTGTAAAAAGGCATACCAGGAACTTGTTTCCGGCGGTGAATATTCACTGGATACCGACCGTCAGGCACAGCTTGTCCGTCCTCTGTACATGGATCTATTAACGGAAGAACAGACGGTATACGCGAAAAAACGTCTGATCACGGCACTGGAAAACTACGGATGGCGCCTGGGCACAGGTTTCCTGTCCACACCACTGATCCTGTATGTCCTTTCGTCCTACGATACGGATGCCGCATACCGTCTTCTTGAAAACGAGGAGATCCCGGGCTGGCTCTCCATGCCGAAACAGGGGGCGACAACCATCTGGGAAAGCTGGGAAGGCCCCAACGCACAGGGCACGGTCGCGTCGCTTAATCATTATTCCAAAGGTGCTGTGGTGGAATGGCTGTTCTCGACTATGTGCGGGATCAATGTCGCGGGAGAGAATCATTTTGTCATCAGGCCACTTCCCGGAGGAAGCTTCACATGGGCCGAGGCATCTTACAGAAGTGTTTTCGGAACAGTAAAAGTCCGCTGGGAAAAGAATGACAGAAAGACCGTGTATACGATCAGTATTCCCGCAAACTGTACAGCAGAGATCCGTTTGCCGGGAGGCATGACAGAAACTGTATGCGCAGGAGAATACATCTTTGAAGAGTGAGTAGTATTTCTCAAAAAATTCTTATGACGCCGGTCCCTGGCCAAACCGCAAGACAGATCAAAACCCACAGAAACGGTGATACTTTACTCACTCTGGTGGTGTGTGATCGCGGTCTTCCATGGCAAGACAGGCAGCGGCTATCTGACGCAGTTCTATCCGCCGGTCGGCCCTGTCACATATCTGGGCATTACACAGGACAGAGACGGCCACTTCAAATTCGTTGTCGCGGAAGGTGAGAATCAGGAAGGCCTGATCTTCACATTCGGTGACACCAACATGCGTACGAAGTTTTCGATCAGTGCAAGGGAATTCGTCAACAGATGGTCCGGGGCAGGTCCGAGGCATCACATGGCCGCTGCCGCAGGCAGACACATTGACACGATCCTCAAAGTCACAAAGATCTTCAATGTACCGGTCGACATCGTCACAAGATAATGTTTCTGATTACACAAGGAGGAAAACCTATGAAAGTATTCATGATCGGCGGCACCGGACTGCTGGGCAGTGAGGCCGCCAAAGTCCTGATCGAAAGAGGACATGAAGTATTATCCATCGCTCTGCCGCCGCTGCCGAAAGGCGCGGTACTCCCGGAGAAAATGATAATCGAATTCGGCAATTATCTCGAAATGAGTGATGATGAACTGCGTGAAAAACTGGCCGGCTGTGAAGGATTTGTCTTTGCGGCAGGTGTGGATGAAAGAGTCGAAGGTCCATCACCAATCTATGACCTGTATAAAAAGTACAATATCGATCCGGTCAAAAGACTGCTTGGTTTATGCAAGGAATGCGGTGTAAAGCATGCGGTGATCTGCGGTTCTTATTTCTCATACTTTGCCAAGAAATGGCCGGAAAAGCAGCTGACAAAATGGCATCCGTATATCCGCAGCAGAATTGATCAGGAAAATGAAGCGATGAAGTTCGCGGATGATGGCTTCAGCGTCGCGGTTCTGGAACTGCCGTATATCTTCGGCACACAGCCTGGCAGAAAACCGGTCTGGGTATTCCTTGTTGAACAGGTCATGTCGATGAAAGGCGTTACGCTTTATCCAAAAGGCGGCACGACCATGGTTACCGTGCATCAGGTCGGCCAGGCCATTGCCGGCGCCCTGGAAAAAACCGAAGGCGGCAGATGCTGGCCGATCGGCTACTACAACATGACATGGAAGGAAATGCTGAAGATCGTTCATAAATATATGGACTGCCCGGAAAGACCTGTCATCACGATTCCCAACTGGATGTATGCGATGGGCGGAAAGCAGATCATCAGGGAACAGCAGGAAAAAGGTATCCAGGGCGGTCTGGAGATGGTGAAGTTCACCGATATCATGTGCGCCAATACATTCATTTCCAAGACAGAAGGATGTATTCCGCTCGGCGTACAGCCGGATGATATAGAAGGGGCCATCGGTGACAGCATTCTCCTTTGCCGGGATATCCTGGAAAACAAGACGGAAACGATCGGGATGAAGGGGGAATGATCATGAAAAGAATGCGTGTGTTCATGACCGGTGCCGGCGGCGGCATGGGTTATGAAAGCTTCAAACAGATGGAAAAGGATCTGGGGGAGCTGTATGATCTGGTGATCCTCGTTCGCGACAGTGATAAAAACCGCAGACTGTTCGAGCGGTATATCGGCACAAAAGGTTTCACAGTCATCTTCGGTGATCTTCTGAACAAGGATGATGTCATGGAATGCGTGAGAAGAAGTGATCTGTGTCTGCATATCGCCGCTTTTGTTTCGCCGGCCGCGGATTATCACCCGGATCGGGCGATGAAGAACAACTACGGTTCCACAAAAAACATCATCGAAGCCGCAAAGGAACTGGGCAAAGAAGACACATACAAATTCGTCTATATCGGCACCGTTGCGGAAACAGGCGACCGCATGCCGCCGATTCACTGGGGCAGAGTCGGAGATCCGATCAAACCGAGCATGTTCGATTACTATGCCGTATCCAAAGTCGCCGCTGAACGTTATGTCATTGAGAGCGGCCTGAAATACTGGGTATCGCTGCGTCAGACCGGCATCATGGGTCCGGCAATGGCGAAGATCCGCGATGCCATCCAGTTCCATAACTGCATCGACAATGTCCTGGAATATGTATCCGACCGAGACAGCGGCAGGGCAATGCGAAACCTGTGCGCCTTTGATGCAGACGGCACCCTGGATCCGTCCTTCTGGGGACACATCTACAATATCGGCGGCGGTGAAAGCTGCCGCATTGATACCGGAAAGATGTATGAAATCATGTATGGCAAGCTGGGCTTCACTTCCCTGGATTCCGTAATTGAACCGAAATATACTGCCACCCGCAATTTTCACGGCCAGTATTATCTGGATTCCGACAAGCTGGAAAACTATCTGCATTTCCGCTGTGATTCCATGGAGTATTTCTATGACGCCTACATGAAGGAACTTGGCGCCGCAAGAGGATTCGGCAATCTGATCAATAAAGTACCAAAGGGCCAGGAACTGATGGGCAGCATCATCCGGAAGACATTTGAACCACTGTATCACAGTGAACACGGCACAAAGCATTTTATCGAGGATAATGTGGAAGATCATATCGACGCCTACTGGGGCAGCAGAAAGACCTGGGAGGAAATACCGGAAAAATACAGCGAGCTGAAACGGTTCACGGACTGGGATACGGTTGTTGAAATCGATCATGGCTATGACGAAACAAAACCGGAAGCAGAACTGGATCTTGAGGATATGAAGAAGGCCGCTGAATTCCGCGGCGGCGTATGCCTCAGCAATGAAATGGTCAAGGGAGACTGGAAAACAAAGCTGAAGTTCAGATGTGCCTTCGGCCATGAATTCACAGCCAGCCCCCGTCTTGTTCTGGAAGGAGGCCACTGGTGCGATGAGTGTGAACGTAAGAGCTGGAATTACGGCAACCGCGCCAAGGTGGATCCGTTCTTTGCCCAGGTATGGAAACCTCTTCATGATGAAGATGAAACCAGGGAATACCCGAAGGCTGTTTCGGAAACGGACATTGACAAATAATTTACTGTATATATAAAAGAGATTCTGTTCGTTCAGAATCTCTTTTTCAGACGTTAACAGTGCTTCATAACAGCCTGTGAAACCTCCGAAAAGTTCGTTCCGCAAAGCTGTGAGAGGGGTCATCTCCGTATAGTTCACGTTCATGCATTTGTTCGGATCAGTATTCAATAGCAGCGCGCCATGGGGCAGGCAGATCACCGTGCCTTCGCTCACGCATGGTGACAGTTTTGCTTTGGAAAAGGCTTTCGGGAAGCTTTACAGTATCTGTTTCTCTTCTGGGGCCTGTCCCGATTGCCAGGTTAACAAAAACCCAGGTCTCATATTCTACTTCTGTACAGCCTCTATTCGGCTTCTGAAGCAACCTTTCAAGCTCTTCATCTGTATATGTTTCCGGTATTGTCTTCTGGAATCTTGGGATGATGACTTGAAATGGAGCGATGCAGTTGTTAGCCATCATCCAGTAAAACCAGGCTCTGATACTGCGGCAGATTGCCGCTATAGTTATGTCCTTCTTTCCCTGGTTCTGCTGGTCAACGATGAACTGATTGTAATGGATCTTTGTGCATGTCTTATATGCTGGAACGCCAGAGTTCTGCAATGTCCGCAAATACATGCTGCAGTGGAATCGGTAGACGAGAAGCGTCTGCTCAGACAAGTTTTCTGCCTGTTTTTCGGCTAAGAACCTTGTCATTAGCTCTTCTGCACTGAAAGATGGATAGATTTCTGTAGATAGTTCAGCTTGATTGATTCTTCCTGTTCTCTTTTTCATGTTTACCTCCTGTCGAGAACCGGTTAAGCGCGATAGATTATTTTGAAATCATCCGTGCCTGCAAAAAGATCTATTACAGGCGAAAAAAGGCTCCGATCTTCTCGCTTTTGCAAGATCAGAACCTTCAGAAACGGTTTAATGGTGCGCCTGACAGGACTTGAACCTGCACGCCGTAGGCAATAGATCCTAAATCTATCGTGTCTGCCGATTTCACCACAGGCGCATATAACCGACAGATGGATTATACCATATGCCGGTCTTCTCAATTTAACAGATATGGCTGAGGAAGTAAGGCAGCTGTTTGCGCCACCATGGCCAGTCATGAGCCACATCCGGTCCCCAGACATCTACCCAGGCAGGGATGTTCTTGTATCCGAAGAGCTCCTTCATGCGCAGGGTATCCTCCAGCATGGGATGTTCCCAGGCACCCTGGCCGACACACAGAATGATGTCGCGCTCACGGTACATCTGCACATAGGGATGGTCATACGGCATACCCTCAATGTAGTCCACCGGTGAATTCATATAGACCAGTTCATCGAAGTAATCCGGGAAGCAGATTCTGGCGTTGTAGGCACCGGAAAGAGCGATGCAGCCGGAGAAGATATCCGGTCTTCTGAGCATGAAGTTTGCCGCATGGGTGGCACCCAGCGAGCATCCCGTTGTCAGGATGCCGTCAGGTCTGCCGGCGTTGGCCTGTGCACTGATTTCAAATATACGGGGGCACAGTTCATCGGTGATGTAGTGATAGTATTTCTCCTGGTTCTCAATGCGCCAGCGGTTGTCCCAGCTCAGCGAAGACCAGGAATCCTGATCGCGGGAGTCGCAGCAGAACAGCTGCACACGGCCTGATTCGATGAAGTCGAAGATGGAGGCAACCATCCCGTTGTTCTCAAAATCAAAGAAGCGTCCGTCCTGGGAAGGGAATACGAGAATCGGTCTGCCGGCATGTCCGTAAACCTTGAATTCCATATCTCTGCCGAGGCAGGCGCTGTATTCTTTGAAGTACTCAGTTTTCATAATATTTACCAGCTTTCTGTCTAAACAATTCTAGCATAAACAATGATATACAGAAGACGCATTGAACAATGTGTAATCTGTTGACAAAACTTAACGCAAATGCTGTAAAGTGAATGCATGAAGGAGACACAGCCTATGTATCGGATAATCAGAAAGAAACCTCTGAACCCGACCGTAACACAGATGGAAATTGAAGCACCGCTTGTTGCCAGAAAGGCAAAACCGGGGCAGTTTATCATTCTGCGGGTGGACGAAGAAGGAGAACGCATTCCGCTGACCGTGGCAGGCACAAACGCTGAAGAAGGCTCTGTGAAGATCATCTTCCAGATTGTCGGCGCCACCACGGAGAAACTGAATCACAAAAACGAGGGAGAATATATCCAGGACTTTGTCGGTCCGCTCGGTACGGCAACCCATACCGAAGGAATCCGTAAAGTATGCATTGTCGGCGGAGGTGTCGGCTGTGCAATTGCCATGCCGGTCGCCCAGGAATTCCACCGTCTCGGTGCGGAAGTCACCAGCATCATCGGTTTCCGCAGTAAAGATCTGCTTATTCTTGAAGATGAGTTCCGGGCATGTTCAGACCGACTGGAAGTCATGACAGATGACGGTTCCTACGGCAGACACGGCAATGTAACCGTACCGCTGAAGGAAATGCTCGATGCGGGTGAGAAGTTTGATATGATCATTACCATCGGCCCGCTGATCATGATGAAGTTTGTTGTCCTTGCCGCAAAACCGTATGATGTGCCGGTTACCGTATCCATGAATCCGATCATGATTGACGGTACGGGAATGTGCGGCGGATGCCGCCTGACCCTGCACCGGGACGGCCAGCGGGTAACAAAGTTTGCCTGTGTGGACGGACCTGATTTCAACGGGTATGAAGTGGATTTTGATGAAGCGATGTCCCGCAACAGAATCTACATGGATTTTGAAAGACATGCGCATGAAGAAGCCTGCAATCTGTTTAAAAACGCAGCCGGAGGTGCAGAATGACCGCAATTATCCAGAAGAAGCATGAAATGCCCACCCAGGCACCTGAGGTAAGAGCACATAATTTCAATGAAGTTGCCCTGGGCTATACGGAAGAGATTGCTGTACAGGAAGCAGAGAGATGTCTGAACTGCAAAAACAGACCGTGTGTCAGCGGCTGTCCGGTCAATATCAACATTCCCGAATTCATCGCGCATATCAAAGAACGCGACTATGAAGGCGCATATCAGGAGATTACGAAGTCTTCCTCCCTGCCGGCTGTATGCGGACGCGTATGCCCGCAGGAATCCCAGTGTGAAAGCAAATGCACACTCGGCATCAAGTTTGAACCGGTCGGCATCGGCAGACTGGAGCGCTTTGTCGCAGACCGGCACAACGCTGAAAATACCGGCACTGTGCAGAAACCGGCTTCCAACGGACACAAGGTTGCCATTGTAGGTTCCGGTCCTTCGGGACTGACCTGTGCCGGTGATCTTGTCAAGAAGGGATACCAGGTTACCGTATACGAAGCTCTGCATGCGGCAGGCGGCGTACTGGTCTACGGCATTCCCGAATTCCGTCTTCCCAAGGCTATTGTTGCCAGGGAAGTGGAAACACTGAAGGAACTCGGTGTGGATGTGGAAACCAATGTTGTCATCGGCAAGACCCTGACCATTGATGAACTGTTTGAGATGGGCTTTGAGGCTGTCTTCATCGGTTCCGGTGCAGGTCTGCCCAACTTCATGAATATTCCCGGTGAGAGTCTAAAGGGTGTCTATTCAGCCAATGAATTCCTGACCCGTTCCAATCTCATGAAAGCATACCGTGACAATCCCGATACACCGATCATGAAAGGCGGCAGAGTCGCTGTCGTAGGCGGCGGAAACGTTGCGATGGATGCGGCACGTACGGCACTGCGTCTCGGTGCGGAACATGTCTCCATTGTCTACAGAAGATCCATGGAGGAACTGCCCGCAAGAAGAGAAGAAGTGGAACATGCGGAAGAGGAAGGCATTGACTTCCAGCTGCTCAGGAATCCGGTGGAGATCCTCGGCTATGAGAATCCCGAAGATCCCCGTGATCCGAAGAACGGCTTCGTAAGAGGCATGCGGATCATTAAGATGGAACTCGGTGAACCGGATGAGCGCGGCAGACGCAGACCTGTAGAGATTCCCGGCAGTGAGTACGAGATTGAAGCAGACTGTGTCATCATGGCCATCGGCACTTCACCCAACCCGCTGATCAAGAATACGACAGCCGGACTTGAAGTCAACCGCAGAGGCGGCATTATCGTCAATGAAGAGGGACTGACCTCACGCACCGGTGTATATGCCGGCGGTGATGCAGTAACAGGTGCTGCCACGGTTATCTCCGCTATGGGTGCAGGCAAAACAGCAGCCAAAGCAATCGACGAATATCTCGCAAAGTAAACGAAGAATGCAGGCAGAATGATCCGACTCTTGTCAAGTAGACAAGGAAAATAAATCACTGTACAGACATCACAAAAATATGGAGGATAGGGTAACCTGTCCTCCATATTTTCTTGGTGTCGATTGCGCTTTCTTGTAACATTGCCTGAGTTGAACATTATGAAAACATCTTTGCCTTAGTTTTGTTGTGGTTTAAGCTGCAGTTTGGATCACTGCATCCTGTTTGGATGCGATCTTATCCCAGTATTTCCTGATTCGTTTGTTTTCGGGGATCGGATAGATCTCCGGTGCTTCTTCAGTTTTCATTGCCTGCAGTGCAGCTTCCCTGATCTGTTTCGGTGTCTGGGCGTTGAACCGTTCCTGCAACCGTTCTTCATTGTAGTAACGGATATAATCTGCTATGGCGTTGATCAATGACTCTTCA
>JAFUCL010000115.1 GCA_017459725.1 Solobacterium sp.
CTTACGACCGTTCAAATAATCCTCGCATGCCTGTACTTTCTGCTCGTAACTGTATTTCGTTTTTCTTCCCATGATAAAATCCCACCTCCGTGGGCAGTGCTTCTTATATTTGCACTGTCTACTTTGGTGGGATCATATCAATCCGATGCATTCCTGTTTGACATATCGGGGACCGGCAATCTCTTCCTTGAGCAGACGCTCACGGTATGCTTCCTCAAATACGGAGGTGTAGAGAAGGGCGGCACGGTATTCGATTTTGCGCCACGGGTACGGGACTTCGGCGAAGCGGCTGGCAATCCGCACACCGCTCTTGCGCATGTCATGCAGCCATGCTCTGCCCGTATCGTTGAAGGCGAGAATACGCAGGGTATCAAGAGGCGGCAGTTTCTTTACTTCCTCTTTTCCCAGCTGCATCATTCCCTGCAGGGCAGTGCGGCGTATTCTTGAAGCAGTGTAGCGCCAGTTGACGGCATCATGCAGGAAGCCTTCATAGGTGCTGTTGGCGGCAGCCTGACGGACCAGATGGTTCTCGATGCCTTCTGAGAAGAGGAAGTATGAGGACAATGTTTCAGGTGCACTGGTCAGAAGGAACGTGCGCAGATACGGATAGTACTTTTCGAAGAAGGCCTGCGGTGTATTGAGCAGAGTCTCTTTCATCGGGGTTGTATCAAGGATATCACGGTTGTGCTGCAGGGCTGTGCGGATGGCAAGGGCACTGGCGGTTTCATGCAGCTCATCATCAAGGTAATTGGTGGTGCGCGGGATCAGCACCGGTTCAATGTCCGTACCGGCAATCTCCTTGAGATAGGCAACCGCAAGGATATCGTTCGGACGCATCTCGGTCGTCAGCAGACTGTAGGAGCGCGGGAAGCTCATGCCGGTATCCATGGACTGGTGCAGATGATCCGGGTTGATCGGGGTTTCTGCAATTTCCAGCAGGTTTTCAAGGTTGGCGCATTCACTGCCGAAGGAAATCATATTGGCACCGGCAAGCTTCAGAAGGGTTATCGCACCGGAAGCGAAGTTGTTGGCGCTCTGGGTGGCGCATACATACGGAAGCTCAATGACGACGTCTATGCCGCCGCGTACGGCAGCTTCCGCACGGTCGAATTTGCCGACGATTGCAGGCTCGCCGCGCTGCACAAAATTACCGGACATGACGGCAATCAGCACATCGCACTGCGTCTGTTCCCGGGTCTTTTCAATCTGGTAGATGTGGCCGTTATGAAACGGATTGTACTCAGCGGTGATACCGCATACTTTTTTACTGGTCATATGTTAATCATGTTACAATATTTAAAGATAAAAGCGAGGAAAATAATTATGGGAGAAACACTGGCAGTCAGTTTTTACAAACCGAAGGGAGAACCGAAGGCTGTTGTTGAAATCGTCCACGGCATGGCCGAACACCGCAAACGGTATGCTGATTTTGCGAAATACCTGATGAACCGGGGGTTTGCGGTCTATACATATGATCTGCCCGGACATGGTGAGACAGCCGGAGACGGTACGCTCGGTTACTTCGGAGAAGCAAACGGCTGGACGCATCTGGTCAACAGTGCTTATGAAGTGGCACAGACAGCCAAAGCGGAATATCCGGACAAGCCGTTCATTCTGCTGGGACATTCCATGGGCAGTATGATTGCCCGCTGTTTCATGCAGACACATGATGATATGCTGGATGCCCTGGTGCTCAGCGGTGCACCGTGCTATCAGAGTGCGGCTCCGGTCGGCATCGGCATCGGCAAAGCCCTGAAAAAGGTGAAAGGCGCAAAGGGATATTCCAAAGTCATGGATTTCCTGCTGACCGGCACATTTGCGGCATCCATCAAGAATTCCCGCACACCGTTTGACTGGATCAGTGTCAATAAGGAGAATGTGGACCGCTACATCGCCGATCCGCTGTGCGGCTTCCCGTTCACGATCCAGGGGTATATCGATGAGCTGCAGGGTGTCTGCGATATGCATAATGTATCCAAGTATCACTGCACCAAGCCGGATCTGCCGGTGCTGTTTGCGGCCGGTGAATATGATCCGTGCACAGGAGGCACCAAGGGTCTGGCGGATTCCGCCGATACACTGCGGGCAGCCGGGTACAGTCATATCGATGCCAGGCTGTTTGAAGGCATGCGGCATGAAATCCTGAATGAATGCGACCGTGAGAAGGTATTTGCGGCGATTGCAGAGTGGATAGAAACGCAGTTGTGATGGGATTTGATTGACTTTGCAAAACGGTTTGCTATAATTGAAGCCGTTAACGAACAAGGAGACACAAAGTGAAGTGGACACGCTCAGAGCTGCGGCAGGCAGATGAAGGTCATATCGCATTTGATGAAGATGTCGTGATTGACAGTGCTGCATTTGCCGGCAATTCCCGCATCAACAGTGTAAAAAATGTTCATGTGGACGGGCAGGGCTTCCTTGAGGACGGCACAGAACGGTTCTTTGCGGATATGCATGTGACCGGGGTGATGCTGGTGCCTGACGCTGTAACAGGCGAAGAGATCGAATATCCTTTCGAGACAGAAAGCGAAGAGATCTACGCATTTGAGGAAACAGACGAAGACGGTGTCCGGATCGTTACGGGAGAGGTCGTAGAGCTGATGCCGGCAGTGGTTGATGCCATTCTGCTGGAAGTACCGCTCCAGGTGACCAATGCGTCTGAAGAGGATTATCCGCAGGGCGATGGCTGGCGGGTGATTACGGAAGAGGCATATCAGAGAAGTCAGGAAGAACGGCTGGATCCGCGCCTGGCAAAACTGAAGGAATTCAAGGAAGAAAAATAGTAGGAGGTGTCAGGCAGATGGCAGTACAGCAGAGAAGAAATTCCAGCACAAGACGTGATAAGAGAAGAACGCACTATAAGCTTAACGCACCCACACTGGTAAAGTGCCCGGTATGCGGCGAGATGAAGCGTCCGCATCACGCTTGCCCGAACTGCGGTTCAACCGGTAAAGTCACAGCAGAAGCCAAGTAAAACCGGCAGTTTGAAAGCTTTGAAACAAAAGTCATCTTCCATTTACGGAAGATGATTTTTTTTGCGTTCTTTTCCCTTAAAAGACTTGAGTTTTATGCTGTGAGTGGTAAACTTGTGGTAGAAAGTAGCAAAAAGTGGGGGAAAGTGGGGAATTCGCCGATGTTCATGGGTGAATACAGGCACAGCCTGGATGCGAAAAACCGAATGATCGTGCCGGCGAAATTCCGTGAAGAACTTGGGGAGACTTTTGTTGTTACCAAGGGCCTTGACGGCTGTCTCAGTGTCTATACCGAAGCACAGTGGACTGAGATTGCCGCACAGCTGGCAAAGCTTCCTGCCACCAAGCGTGAGGCAAGACAGTATATAAGACATGTCATGTCCAAAGCGCAGGAATGCACTTTCGACAGCCAGGGCCGTATACAGCTGCCGCAGGTACTCATTGCAGAGGCTGATATCGTCAAGAAATGCGTCGTGATCGGAGCTGCCGATCATGTCGAAATCTGGGCGGAAGAAAAGTGGGATGCATATGACGCAGACGCTGATGCATCGTTTGAAGCAGTCGCTGAGACGCTGACGGAGTTCCTGCAGTGATGGAACATATCAGTGTGCTGCTGAAAGAGACGGTCGATGCGCTGAACGTCAGACCGGACGGTATCTACGTAGACGGTACGCTCGGAAGAGGCGGACACGCCGCAGAGCTGCTGTCCAGACTGGATCACGGTCATCTCTATGCATTTGACAAAGATGAAACAGCGCTGAAGGAATCGGCGGAACGGCTTCGGGAATACGAAGGGAAGTTCACGCTGATCCACAGTGACTTCAGCAATATGAAGGAAAAGCTTGCCGGATACGGTGTAGAAAAGGCAGACGGGATCATGATGGATCTCGGGGTCAGCTCACCGCAGTTCGATGATCCGGAGCGGGGTTTCAGCTACCGCTTCGACGCAAGGCTTGATATGCGGATGGACAGAACACAGTCCCTGAGCGCATATGAAGTGATCAATAACTACAGCTTTGAAAAACTGGCTTATATTCTTCACACATACGGTGAAGAAAGATATGCAAAACAGATCGCCCGCGCCATCGAGAGAGCCCGCAGTGAGAAACCGATTGAAACAACACTGCAGCTGGTCGATGTCATCCGCTCGGCACTTCCCAATAAAGTGCTGAACAAGAAAGGGCACCCGGCGAAGCAGGCATTCCAGGCACTCAGGATTGAAGTCAATGATGAGTTGAATTCACTGAGTGCCGGGCTGTCAGAAGCCTGCGGTATGCTCAGCGTAGGCGGACGCTGTGCCGTCATCACATTCCATTCCTTGGAGGACAGAATCGTGAAGACATGCTTCAAAGACTTATCTTCTGCTCCATTTGTGGATCCCCGGCTGCCAATCAGGGAGTCACAGATGGAGCAGGCCTCCTTCTCTCTGGTCACAAGAAAACCGATTACGGCCGATGAGGAGGAACTGAATGAAAACCGTCGCTCGCACAGCGCAAAGCTGCGTGTTATAGAAAGGGTCAGGGATTAATATGGTCAAGGTAGTCAGAAAAAAGAAAAAGAGCTTCAGGCTCGTAAGTTTCACAGCTGTGGTATTCGGCTTTTCAGTGCTGATGTATCTGGCCAGTGCTCTGTTCCTGAGAACCATCAATAACTCAATCAGTTCAAAAGTACAGACAATTCAGTCCGAGACTGCTAAAATTGAGGTGCAGAACAACGCAGTGAAAGTGGAAATCCAGACACTGAGTGCTAAGGACCGGGTTGACAACATCGCCGATGAAAACGGACTCAGAATGGATCAGGACAATATTGTCACGATTACTGCCGTTTCCAGCGGAGATTGAGGATGAAGCGAACACAACGGGTATTGCGAACGATATTTATTATGACATTAGCGGTGATGCTGATCGTTGCCTCTAATGTTTTTTTGGTTTCTATCGGCAAGATTCATCTGCGCTCAAATACAGACCTTTCCGCATATGCGGACAGTGCGAATACAGTACGTGTTATAGACAAGGCACTGCGCGGCAATATCTATGACCGCAGCGGCACCATCATCGCCCAGGACAACCGTACATACAACATTATCTGTGTCCTGGATGAGAACCGTGAATCACCGGACGATACGATTGCCTATGTTGCGGATAAAGAGGGAACAGCGGCAGCGCTCTCCAAGATCCTGAAAATGGACTATGAGACATGCCTGAATTTCCTGAAGCAGGATGTGTATCAGACTGAGCTTGGCACGGCAGGCAGAAACCTGTCGCAGAGCACCATGGAGGAAATTGCTGCGCTGAATCTTCCGGGCATTGAATTCACCGACTCCATTCAGCGTGTGTATCCGCTCGGTACATTCGCATCGAATCTGATCGGGTATGCGCAGTCTGATGAAACAGGTTCCACGGTAGGCAGAATGGGTGCGGAGCTGTATCTGGACAGTTATCTCATGGGCAGCGACGGTGAGCGAATCTACCAGGCTGATAAAGACGGACATATCCTGCCGGGCATGAAGGAAGAAACCATCAGTGCCGTCAACGGCTATAACGTATATACAACCCTTGACCAGCAGATTCAGGAAGCTCTGGAAGAGTCCTTTACGCTGACGGAGAAGCGCTTCAAGGCAACCCGCAGCTGGGGATCTGTTATGGAAATCAAGAGCGGCAAGATCCTCGCCTGGGGACAGTCGCCGTCCTTTGATCCGAATACACTGGAGATTGAGGATTACAACAACTACGGTGCACAGCTGCCGTTTGAACCGGGTTCGACGATGAAGACATTCACATACGCTGCTGCCATCAATGAGGGCAAGTATGAAGGAACGGATCTCGCCGATTCGGGACCGTACTGTTTCTACAACGATGAAAACAACAACCCGATCAGAGTGCCGCGGGATGAATCCTGGGGCTGTATCTACAACGCAGGAAGACATGAATACGGCATGGTGGAGTATGACTACGGTCTTATTCAGTCACTGAATACGGTCACTGCCGAAGTGCAGAACCGCCTGATTGATCCGGATACCCATCTGCAGTACCTCTATGATTTCGGGTTCTTCCATTCCGTTAATACAGACGGTCTGCCGGAGGAAAGCGGTGTGCTGAACTTCCTGTGGCCTGCCGACAAGCTTTCGCTTTGTTACGGACAGGGATCCACGGTGACGATGCTGCAGATGCTGCAGGCATACAGCGCTGTCTTCGGCGACGGCACCATGGTGCGTCCTTACTATATAGAGTCAATACGTGATTCCTATGATACAAGTAAAATACTGTACCAGGCTGAACGCAAGGAAGTCGGCAAACCGATTACCGCTGAGACGGCGGAGACCGTGCGTGCCATCCTGTACCGTGTATTCAACGATGAGGAGAAGGGAACCGCGAAGTATTACAACATACCGGAATGCAAACTGATGGGCAAGACCGGTACCGCAGAAGTTGCCATGGGAGGAGGTTATGCCTCCGGCCATACCATTACATCCGTTATGTGTGCAATGCCTGCCGAGAATCCGCAGGTCATGGTGTATTACTGCTTTGAGTCCGTGTACGATCCGAACTCGCAGGTTGATACGGCGCCGGTCCAGAATCTGCTGCGTAAGACGGCGATCCGTCTTGGTTTTGCGGGTAATGCCGCTGCAGCTGCAACCGAAGAACCCGCTGCTGATGGTGACGTCGTTGAGGAAGCGCCGGTTACGGAGATCACCGTCAGTGATATGCCGAATCTGACCAATCACAGTCTCGATTATGCATATGACAAGCTGAACAGCACGCATACGGAAGTGATCGTGCTCGGACAGGGAAGCACAGTCATCGGGCAGTATCCGATGAGTGATGCGGAAGTGACCACCGGACAGAAGGTATTCCTGCTTACGGATACCAACGGCTTTATCATGCCGGATATGACCGGATGGACCCGCAAGGAGGTAACCGCTTTGTGGTCGGTTACGCAGTACGGCTTCAGGCTGGAAGGACAGGGTGTTGTGAGTGCCCAGAATATACCGCCGGGGACGATGGTGACCAAGGGAACGGAAATTGAAGTTCTGTTTGAATGACAGGGGGATTGACATATATGATTCTGAAATTATGTATCTGTGCATTGCTGAGCTGGGGACTGGTGATGTATGGCATGCCGAAGCTGATCGTATATATGAAGAAGATCAGTTTCAACCAGACAGCAAGTGAGTACAGTCTTAAGGAATATAAGGAAAAAGCCAAGACACCGATCATGGGCGGTCTTATGTTTATTGCCGTGCCGGTGCTGGTGACATTGGTTTTCTGTGCCGGGGATCTTAAGAATCTTGATCTCTGGATTCTGATCCTGACGTTTGTAGGATACGGCGCCATCGGGTTCGTGGATGACTGGCTGATTGCGGTGCGCAGGAACAACGACGGTCTCAAACCTCTTTACAAGTTTGCGGCACAGCTTGTCCTGGCAATCATCTTCTATGCTGTGTATCAGAGCCGGGCAACGCTTGATCTGACGCTCTTCGGCGGTAAAACACTGCATATCGGTATTCTCTATGCGCCGTTTATTCTGCTGATGTTCACAGGCTCCAGCAATGCCGTCAATCTGACCGACGGTATGGATGGTCTGGCAGCAGGATGCACGGTATTCGCACTGGTTCCGTATATGCTGTTTGCCATCAATGGCGGACAGACATCCATTGCCGTGTTTACAGCTTCACTGCTTGGTGCACTGATCGGTTTCCTGCACTACAATGTGTCACCGGCCAAGATCTTCATGGGTGATACCGGTGCCCTGGCACTGGGTGCGGTGCTGGCGGCGCTGGCGATGCTGCTGAAGAGGGAGCTGTCACTGGTTGTCATCGGCGGTGTGTTTGTCATTGAGACACTGTGCGTGATGATCCAGATCGGTGCTGTTAAAACGATTCACAAGCGTGTTTTCCCGTATACACCGATTCATTATACGTTCACGCTGAAGGGCATGAGCGAGCGCATGACGGTCCGGATGTTCTGGGCTGTCGGTGTGATTCTGGCTGTGATCGGGTATCTGGCAGCACGCTGATTGCGTAAAATTAAGTTTGCAAGTATTTTTCCTGCTCTTTTCTGCTATAATTATGATTCGCTAGGAAGGAGTGGGATTTTTTATGAGTGCAGTGCAGTATGACACCATGAATACCGAAGTACAGATGACAATGGTTGTCAAGCTGCATCAGCTGCAAAGGGAAAATCTCTCTACGCTGACTTACAGAAATCTTGAGGATTATCTGAATGAGTCACTGTGGAAAGCGGAACTTCCGACGTCGCTGCATGCGGCGGTAAATGATATTCTGTCTGTCACTGCGAATGATATTGTTAAGTTTCTTTCGCGGCAGGCAATGACAAGAGGGGGAAGAGAAACCCTTGAGGATTTCTCGGATCTGATTGGAGGAGAGTAGCACATGAGCACAAAAGCAACTAAAAAGGGCGGTCTTGCCGGGCTGTTTGCGGTCGTTGCTGTGATTGCGGTTCTGATTGCCGCAACCTTTACAACGATTAAAAACAATCTGAATCTCGGTCTTGACCTGCAGGGCGGTTTTGAAATCCTGTACGAGGCAACACCGCTGAATGAAGGTGCGGATATGGATATGTCCGCTGTCGTCAACAGCATTCAGAAGCGTGTTGACATCCTCGGTGTCAATGAACCGCAGATCACGGTTGAAGGCGATAACCGTATCCGTGTTCAGCTGGCCGGTGTCGCCGATCAGGAAAGTGCAAGACAGATGCTGGGTACAACAGCCAATCTGACTTTCCGTGATGTATATGACATACAGATGGCTGATTCTTCAATGATTCAGGAAGGCGGCGCTTCGCTGGCATACCAGGACGGCCGTCCGGTTGTATCCCTGAAGATGAAGGATTCGGCACTGTTCGGACAGATTACCAGTGAGATTGCTTCCCGTGCTTCCGACGGAACCAATGTCCTCGTTATCTGGCTGGACTATGAAGACGGCGATTCCTATGCGGCTGAAAGACAGAAGTTCCAGGCCGGACAGGAACCGAAATACATTTCCGCAGCATCCGTCAATCAGATGATCTCGGGTGACTGCATCATCACCGGCAACTTCACCGAAGCTGAAGCAAGAACACTTGCCAATCTGATCAACTCCGGTTCACTTCCCGTTAAACTGACTGAGATCAGTTCCAATGTTGTCAGTGCCGAGTACGGTGCGGATGCTCTGGCAAGAACTGCAAGAGCAGGTCTCATCGGTGTGCTGGCTGTTGTTGCATTCATGATCTTCACATACCGTGTTCCGGGTCTGATTGCCGGTGTCATGCTGGCAGCTTACCTCTGGGCTATTTTCGGAATCTATGCGGCGATCGGTGCAGTGTTCACACTGCCGGGTATCGGTGCGCTGGTTCTCGGTGTCGGTATGACAGTCGACGCGAATATCATCACCTACGAAAGAATCCGTCAGGAACTCTATAAGGGAAGAAGTGTCCGGGCAGCTGCGGCTGAGGGACAGAAGCTTTCCTTCAGCACCATTTTTGACGCTCAGTTCACGACGCTGCTTGCCGGTCTCATCATGTACTGGTGGGGCAACGGTGCCGTCAAGGGCTTTGCGACAATGCTGATCATCACCGTATTCATGACGCTCGTTGTGAATGTGGCGCTGTCCCGTTTCCTGCTGAATCTCTTCATCAACTCTGGCATTGCGGATGACAAGCCTGAATGGTTCGGTGTCAAGAAGAGCCAGATTCCGGATATCTCCAAGGGTGAAGAACAGTTCTACTTCGGTCTTGAGAAGTATGACTATGTTGGCAAAGCAAAGTATCAGAATCTTGCGGCAGTGATCATCATTGCTGCGGCGCTTCTGCTCTCCATCTTCCATGGTGTCAGAAAAGAAGGCTTCATGAACCTCGGTATTGACTTCGCTTCCGGTACCAAGATCACCGTTGTTGCGGATCAGCCGATTACGGTCAGTGATGTCAGTGCGCAGATGACTGAGCTCGGATACAATTTCTCCTACCAGAGTGCAGGTGAGAATACCGTATATGCGACAACCAAGGAATCCCTGAGCACGGAGGACCTGATGACCATCAAGACCGCGTTCATTGAGAAGTACGGCATTGAACCGGGTGACAACGTGGTTACACCGGTTGTCGGTAAGGAACTTGTACGCAGCGCTGTCATCCTGACAATCGTTGCCTGGATTGCAATGCTTGCATACATCACATTCCGTTACGAATGGCAGTACGCTGTAGCGTGTCTCTCCGCGCTGATTCATGACGTTCTGATTACCGTGGGCATATTCGCTATACTGCGTCTTGAAGTGAACATTGAGCTGATTTCCGTGCTGCTGACCATCATCGGTTACTCCATCAACAACTCCATCGTTGTATGCGACCGTATCCGTGAAAGCGTCAATGCCAGCAATAAGCTGCACAAGGAAGACTACAGAGAGATTGTCAACGACGCTCTGAACAACACAATGCGTATGTCGATCTTCTCCTCAATCACAACACTTCTGCCTGTTATCTTCCTGCTTCTGCTCGGTTCCCGTGCAATCTTCACATTTACCTTCGCTATGTTCGTCGGTATGATTGCCGGTACACTGTCTTCCATCTTCATCGCACCGATGGTCTGGCTGTATCTGCGTACGCACTATGAGCCGAAGAAACGTACGACGAAGAAGGAGCCCAAGGAAGCTCTGGACGAGTACACAATCAAAGGAATCAATGCTTAATACCTGCGGCGGGTTTCCCGCCGCTTCTTTTTAGGAGAACAGCCATGGCAATCAGAGCAGTATTGTTTGACTGTGACGGTCTGATGTTTGAAACAGAGCTGCTGTCACAGAGAATGTATCGGGAGAGTGCGGAAAAATTCGGTGTGGATCTGCCGGAGGATTTCTTCGTCCGTATTACGGGCGGTTATGTGACTCCGGATTTCTACGAAATACCCGGGCTCGACAAAGTGCTGGATGATATGAAGGGGAAGCGGATGGACATCAGCTTCTGGCGTTCCTGCGCAAAAGATACACTCAACAAGAAAGGACTGATACAATTATGGCAGTACCTGCGTGCACACGGGTATATGACGGCCGTATGTTCCAGCAGTTTCCGGGAGTATGTGGAAACACTGATCGGGACAGTTTCGGTGCCGCTTGTATATGATGTGATTGTATGCGGGGATATGGTCCGCAACCGCAAACCGGATCCGGAGATCTTTCTCAGGGCAGCTGAACTGCTCGGGGTTGCCAGTGATGAATGTCTGGTGCTGGAGGATTCCCGGAACGGTATCATAGCCGCAAACCGGGCAGGGATGCATTCCTGCTTCATTGAGGATACGATTGCACCGGATGCAGAGATGAAAGCGCAGATCGAATACAGCCGGGATGACCTGGAACAGGTAATCGGACTGCTGGAGGATCTGAACGGAGGAAATACAGATGTCGGAAAAATATGAAGCGTTCCGGGCAAAATACCCGGTATTCTACTACCACGATTTTGAGATCGTTGAAAGCGAACGGGAAATCGGTGTTACGTTTGATTTTGAAATCGAAGGACTTTCGCATTTTAACCCTGCTTTTTCACTGCAGAAACCTGCCGGGAAGGAGAATGTCGGTTTTCTGGCGCTGTTCCGCAAGGCTGCTTTTTCACTCGGCATGATTGAACTGATCAGCTACTGGAAACAGACCTGTTCACCGGCTGTCATTGTGGAGTGCGGGACACTGGATGCCAACCAGATCTCGTGGTGGAAGAAGCTGTATTATAACGGACTCGGAGAGTTCTTCTATGTCAACGGCATTGAGGCTGATCCGGATACATTCATGTGTCTGACGGCAACCGGTGAAGCCATCGAAGGACAGAGCGACCATACCCGCTATCACGGCAATATGATTCCGATGGGCGGGGGAAAGGATTCCTTTGTCACCCTGGATCTGCTGAAAGACAGCAAAGAAGACAACCATGCGTTTATCATCAACCGCATCAAGAGCGCCGTGCACAGTGCCGAAGCAGCCGGATATACCGGAGATAAGCTGATCATTGCCGAACGTTCCCTGGATCCGCGCATGCTGGATTTCAACAAGCAGGGATATCTCAACGGACATACTCCGTTCAGTGCCCTGGCTGCGTTTGCTTCGCTTCTTACCGCGGTGGTTTATGAGAAGCAGTATATCTGTCTGTCCAATGAAGACAGTGCGAATGAATCCACCGTCAAGGGCAGCAAGGTCAATCACCAGTACAGCAAGACCTTTGAATTCGAGCAGGATTTCAGCTGGTATGTGGATACATATCTCACCAAGGAGATCCATTACTTCAGTATGCTGAGGCCGATCAGCGAACTGCAGATCACCGGCATGTTCTCGAAGCTGAAGCCGTATCACAAGGTATTCCGCAGCTGTAACGTCGGGCAGAAGGAAGAAAAGTGGTGCGGACACTGCGCGAAGTGCCTGTTTGTGGCGGTGATGCTTTCCGCATATCTTGATGATGAGGAACTGCACGGTATCTTCGGCAAGGATATGCTGAATGATATGGAACTGGAAGAACTGTTTGAACAGCTGACCGGTATCCTGGACAACAAACCGTTTGAATGTGTCGGTACAAGAGAAGAAGTGAATACGGCAGTGGCCATGTCCATCCGCCGACATGAAGCAGAAGGCAGAGAAGTGCCGCTGCTGTATGAGAAGTATAAAAACAGTTCTTACTATGAGTTCTATAAGAACAGATGTGTGGATATGACCGCATGGAATGATCAGAACCTTCTTCCGGAAGAGTTTGCGGCCATTCTCAGGAAGAGACTGCAGGAGACGGAAATATGAATCTTGATAAGTGGACAGAAGAATTCAGCGGTAAGAAGATCCTGGTATGGGGATACGGCATGGAGGGAAGATCCACCTGTGCTTTTCTGCGCATGTGTGTACCGGAACAGACCGTAACCGTGGCGGATTCAAGAAACCGTACGGAGACATTCCTGCATCAGATTGAAACCGAGAATCCCGGGTATCATGCCATCTTTGATGATGAGATTGACTTCGGTGCCTATGACATGATCATCAAGTCACCGGGCATTGTCGTTCCGGAAGGTGTGGATACGGCCAGTATTACCGGACAGGCGCCGCTGTTTCTGAAGATGTACCGTGACCGCATCATCGGCATCACCGGCACAAAGGGAAAAAGCACCACAACATCATTGACCGCAGCCGTGCTGAATACGAAATACCGCACGCACCTGGTCGGCAATATCGGAAGAGCATGCTTTGATGTGATTCCGGATATGGAAGAGGATGACCTGGTGGCATTTGAAATATCCTGTCACCAGCTTGAATATGCACATACGTCACCGCATACAGCCGTATACCTGAATCTTTTTGAGGAGCATCTTGACCACTACGGTTCATTTGCGGCATACGGCAGGGCGAAGGATCAGATCTTTCTGCACCAGGAACCCGGGGATGTGCTGATCATCGGTGAAGCAATCAAGGACAGAGCACAGCGTCCCGATGCTTTCCTGATCGGCAGGGATATCAACGCCGAAGGACATGAGCTGTACTGCGAAGGAAGGAAGCTGAATGTTGAGAACTGCTCACTGATCGGTGAGCACAACTACCGCAATCTGGCTGTGGTCTGGAAGATCGCATCCCTGTACGGCATCAGCGATGAAGCATTCCTGGAGGCAGCTGCTGCCTTTGCGCCGCTGCACCACCGTCTTGAGGATCTCGGCGAACATAACGGCATACGCTTTGTGGATGATTCGATTTCTACAATCGGTCAGTCATGCATACAGGCCGTGACATCGCTTCCGGAAACGGATACGGTGCTGGTTGGCGGAATGGACCGCGGCATTGATTATACGGACCTGAAGGAATTCCTGAAGGAAAGAGATGATCTGCATGTGATCTTCATGTATGCGTCGGGCAAGCGTGTGTTCAAAGAGCTCAGTGAAGAAGGCGCAGCCAGTGACAAATGGCATGTCTGTGAAGATCTTGCCGAAGCAGTGGAGCTCGGCAGGAAGCTTACAAGAGAGCATCATATATGTCTGCTTTCTCCGGCTGCCAGCAGCTATGACCATTTCAAGAACTTTGAAGAACGCGGTGATGTGTTCAGAAAGCTGGCCTTCGAGCTATGAAATGGAATGTGAAGGAAGTCAGCGGGGACAGAGCTGCATCTCTCTATCATCTTTCTCCGCTCAGTGCGAAGCTTCTGGAAGCATCCGGTCTCAGTGACGAACAGATCAGGGAACTGCTGGAAGATGAGCGGGATCCGCGCTACAGCAAGGCTTCCTGTGTTAAAGAAGCGGCGGAGAGATTGCTGATGGCCAGGGAAAACCATGAAAAGGTGTTCATCGGCGGCGACTACGATGCGGACGGCATCTGCTCGACAGCCATCATGAAGAATACCCTGGACAGACTTGGCATCGTTAACGGCTATTACATACCGGACCGTTTCCGGGAAGGATACGGACTGCGTGCCGAAACCGTGGAAGCGGCTGCGGCCAAGGGATATTCCGTGATCATGACCGTGGACAACGGTGTCAAGGCGCATGAAGCACTGATCCGGGCGAAAAAGCTCGGCATGTATGTGATCGTTACCGATCATCATCAGATCGATGAGGAGATCGAAGCGGATATCGTCGTGCATCCGGATTATCTCGAACCGGAATATGCCAACTGTTCCGGGGCAGGCGTTGTTCTGCAGCTGGCGCATATGCTGGTGGGAAACTGTGCACTGCACGTAGCTCTGGCAGCGGTAGCGGCGATCGGTGATGTCATGCCGTTATGGAAGGAAAACCGGGTGATCGTCAAACGCGGACTTGGTCTTTTGCGGCAGGGTGCCGTACCGGCGCTCAGTGCACTGCTGGCCAAGAATGCGTCCGTGGATGAGAAGACGGTCGGTTTCCAGATCGTTCCGAAGCTGAACAGCGTCGGCCGTATGAATGATATCTCCAACGTGAATACACTGGTGCCGTTTCTGCTGCTGCAGGATCCTGCCGCAATCAGCCGGTTTGCTGCCCAGCTGCATACCGTCAACGAACGCCGTAAGGAACTCTCTGCGGCAATGGTGAAGAAAGCCCAGGAACTGCTCACCGGTGAAGACTTTGAAGTCATCTATGATCCGGAATTCCATGAAGGACTGTGCGGTCTTGCCGCCGGAAGGATTGCGGAAGAAGAGCATAAACCGGTGCTGGTAATGGCCGGCAAGGATGATATTCTGCGGGGATCGGGACGCAGTGTTCCCGGCTTCAATCTGTTTGCGTTCTTTGCGGAGGGCTTTGATGAACTGGAAGCCTTCGGCGGTCATGAACAGGCAGTGGGTCTAACGGTACGTAAGGAAGACTACGAAAACTTCCGGACAGAGATCCTGCGCAAAATAAAAGAGACCGGCTATGTATACGAGGAAAAGACCGGTACAGCCGTGGTGCTGCAGGAAAAGGATATTAACTTTGCGGCCTTTACGGAACTTGACCGGCTGAAACCGTACCCGAAGGAGCTGAGTGATCTGTACTTTGCCCTGGTGAAACCGGAGGTCAGTGATTATAAGAAAGGTCCCAAAGTCACCAAATATACATTCCGCTCCGGCAAAGCATCCCTGGACGGTGTGCTGTTTCCGTGGAAGGGCATGGAGGCATCAGAGACTCCTGAACTGGTCTGCGGGAATCTCTCGGTAAACCGGTGGCGGGACAGGATCACGCTGCAGATGGAGATCGAATATCTGCAATAGGCTTTTCAATTCCGGAATTCATTGTATAATTTAAATGTTTTTTCATTCCGAAGGAGGAAGGATTATGGCTATCAATCTGGCCGATTATGTTGCGTCTGTTCGTGATTTTCCAAAAGAAGGTATTCTGTTCCGCGATGTAACTCCAATGATGGAGGATCCCGCTGCGCTCAAAGAAGCTGCCCGCGTCCTTGCGGAATACGGTAAAAAAGTAAATGCGGATGTAGTGGCCGGACCGGAAAGCCGCGGCTTTGTGTTCGGTGTGGCTGCTGCCCTTGGGATGGGTGTCGGCTTTGTGCCGGTGCGCAAACCGGGTAAGCTTCCGCGTGAGACCATTTCCTGTAAATATGAGCTTGAATACGGCACAAACGAAGTATTCATGCATAAAGACTCCATTAAGCCCGGACAGCGTGTGCTGATCGTTGATGATCTGCTGGCGACCGGCGGCACGGCAAAAGCGGCTGCGACCATGGTCGAGGAACTCGGCGGGGTTGTTGCGGGTTTTGCCTTCATGATCGAACTCTCAGGTCTGCCCGGAAGGGAAACTCTGAAGGACTATGACGTATATGCAGTCATGGTCATGAGTGATAAATAAGAAATCGAAGTACCGCTTCGATTTTTTTCAAAAAAGGGGATGACGGAATATGGCAGAAACAGTAAGTGTAACCATGGACGACGTGTTCCGTGAGGTAGAAAAGTATATACAGCGTCCGGAAAGCATTGCTCTGATCCGCAGAGCTGCAGAGTATGCTGAAAAGAAACATGAGGGACAGATGCGGAAGAGCGGAGAACCGTACTTTTCGCATGCCGTTAATGTTGCTTATATTCTTGCGGAGCTGAATGTCGGTCCGTCTACGATTGCGGCCGGTTTTCTGCATGATGTCATCGAAGATACGGATGTAACGAAGGAAGAACTCGAGAAGGAGTTTGATCCCGAAATAGCAGAGCTGGTGGAAGCCGTCACCAAGATCGGTGCCCTGAAATTCCACAGCAAGGATGATCCGGAATACCAGGCGGCCAACCACCGCAAGCTGTTCATTGCCATGGCTAGGGATGTGCGAGTCATTCTGATCAAGCTGGCGGACCGTCTGCACAATATGCGGACCCTGCAGTATCAGCCGCCGGAGAAGCAGAAGAGGATCGCTGCTGAGACATTGGACGTATATGCGCCGATTGCACACCGTCTCGGTATCAGCGCCATCAAGAATGAACTGGAAGATCTGAGCTTTTACTATCTGGACCGTGAGGAATACTACCGCATTGCGCATCTGGTTGATACCAAGAAGGCAGAGCGTGATGAGTATATCCGGCAGATGATCAGCGATATCTCGGATCTGTTGACGGAGCACGGCATTGAGTTCCGCATTTTCGGACGTTCCAAGCATCTGTATTCGATCTACCACAAGATGGTGGACAGGCATAAGCGGTTTGATGAGATACTCGATCTGCTTGCCATCCGCATTGTGACAAAGACCGAACTGAACTGTTATGAGATCCTGGGATACATACATGCGGCTTACAGACCGATTCCCGGACGTCTCAAGGATTATATCGCCGTTCCGAAGACCAACATGTACCAGTCTCTGCATACGACGATCATCGGTGATGCCGGTAAGATCTTTGAAGTGCAGATCCGTACGGAAGAGATGGATGAGATCGCTGAACGAGGTGTCGCTGCGCACTGGCGTTACAAGGAAGGCAGCAAGTACGATGCCAGAGTCGAGCAGAAGGAAATTGAAGAGCGTCTTTCCTGGTTCCGTGATTTTGCGGCCTTTACCGGTGAGAATGAAAATACCAGCGCCAGCGAATACATGGAAACCCTGCAGAGGGATGTCTTCGAGGCCAATGTATATGCAATGACACCGAAGGGAAGAGTCATTGACCTGCCCAACGGTGCAACCCCGATCGACTTTGCCTACCGTGTGCATACCGATGTCGGTCATACGGCTGTAGGTGCCATCGTCAACGATGCCATGGTGCCGCTGAACACCGAGCTGCATACCGGCGACGTTGTGCAGATCAAGACTATGAAGAACACCGGTCCGAGCGAGGACTGGCTCAAGTTCGTCAAAACCAATCAGGCCAAGAGCAAAATCAAAGCCTACCTGGCCAGAAAGGAAACCGAACGCAAGGCAGAGAAGGTGCCGGCCGGTGAAAAGATGCTGGCGGATGAACTGCGCAAACGCGGCTTTGATCCGTCCGAATACACCGACAAGAAACATCTGGACGGTATCTATTCCCACTTCAATGTGGCCAATTCCACCGATCTCTACTACGGCATTGCCGTGCGTACGATCAATGTTACAAGCGTATGTGAGAAGCTGACCAACCAGAAGCGTCCGGTCAATGACGAAACCCTGGCAGCCTTTATCAACAGAGGTGAAAAGAAGCGCATTCCTTCAAGAATCGGTGTCTATGTGCCGGGTATTGAAAGCATGAAGATGTCGCTGGGACAGTGCTGTCTGCCTGTATACGGCGATGATATCGTCGGTTATGTGACCAAGGGCGAAGGTGTCAAGGTGCACCGGCGTGACTGTCCGAATATGGCAAAGATGCAGCAGAGGCTCATCGATGTGCGCTGGGAAGAGGAAGACAACGAGCGTATGTATGATACGAACATCTCGGTGCTCTCCCATGACCGCAGCTTCCTGCTTACGGATATCGTTACGGCAGTGTCGCAGTCCAAAGCGCCGATGCTGAAGGTCAGTGCGGCCGTCAACCAGGAAACACTTACCACAACCATACGCATCAAGCTGCAGATCCATGATCTGGAACAGCTGCATATCCTCATTGCAAATCTGCGCAAAGTCGATTCCGTGATCGATGTCATCCGTGAATCAAACTGATGATTGCGGCTGAGGGCAGAAAAGCGTATAATCACTTTTGTTAAACAATCCGTTGATGAAGAAATCCGACTGATCCGGGTATAGCGACAATGGTACGGTGAAAGCATTGGCTGTGAGAAAGCGGAAAGACACTTCTGAGGAGATGCTCTGAACGGAGTAGGAGCGTACGTATTCCGCGTTAAGGAATGAGCGCATGTGTATATGCATGAACTAAGGTGGTACCGCGCATACAGCGTCCTTGGATAGGACGCTTTTTTATCGAAAGGAAGTAGGAACTATGAATTATCAGACCCCGAGAGGCACTTACGACATTCTGCCTGAGGAGATCTCCAAATGGCATGATCTGGAAACGGTGATCCGTGATACAGCATCCCGTTACCGCTACCGTGAAATCAGAACACCGTACTTTGAAAGCACGTCTGTATTCGCCAGAGAGAATGATTCCTCGGATATGGTGAACAAGGAAATGTATTCCTTCCAGTCCGGCAGTGATTCCTATACACTGCGTCCGGAGGGAACAGCAGGTGTGATCCGTGCCTTTGACCAGCACAAGCTGTACGGTTCCATGGAGCTGCCGGCCCGTTTCTACTATATCGGTCCGATGTTCCGTCATGAGCGTCCCCAGAAGGGCAGACAGCGTCAGTTCACACAGTTCGGGGTTGAGAATATCGGTGTCAAGTCTCCTGAGATCGATGCCGAGACAATCGCCCTCGGTATTGATATCGTCAAGAAACTCGGTATTTCCTCAGTGCGTGTATGCATCAATACACTCGGTGATGATGCTTCAAGAGCTGCTTACCGTGAAGCGCTCAGGAAACACTTTGAACCGCATCTCGATGAACTGTGCGGAGACTGCCACAGACGCTTTGAGCAGAACCCGCTGCGTATCCTCGACTGCAAGGTGGACCATGACAGCGAAGCAGTGAAGACAGCACCGCGTCTGAGTGATTACCTCAATGAGGAATCCCGTCAGTACTTCAAAGACGTGCTGGCGTGTCTCGATGCGCTGGGCATTCCGTATGAAGTCGATGACCGTCTTGTCAGAGGTCTTGACTACTATACGCATACGGTATTCGAAGTGCAGTCCACAAGACCCGACAGCGGCGCCCAGGCAACGATCTTTGCGGGCGGACGCTACGATCATCTTGTTGATTACTTCGGCGGTCCGGATCTCTCCGGTATGGGCTTTGCCATCGGTATGGAGCGTCTGATTGCGCTGGCTGAGGAAGAAGGGCATGTGTTTGCGCCGGAGCGCAGCACCGATGTATATGTCATCGGACTCGGCAGTGTGGGCACGGCTGTTCTGAAGACGGCGGAAGAGCTGCGTCATGCCGGCTATGCGGTTGAAGCCAACCTCCATCCGCGTTCACTCAAGGCTCAGTTCAAGAGTGCTGACCGGACCGGAGCTAAATATGTGGTGATCATCGGTGAAGAGGAGCTTGCGGCCGGTACACTGAATGTCAAGAATTCAGCTGAAAGAACACAGGTTACAGTAAAGCAGGAAGAGCTCCTGCATACGATAGAAGAATGGGAGAAACAGTAATGGAACGTACATGCGGAAACGGAACACTCCGGCTCAGTGATGCCGGAAAACAGGTCAGCCTGATCGGCTGGGTCGCCAGACGCAGAAACCTCGGATCTCTGGTATTCATTGATCTCAGGGACCGCAGCGGCCTTGTGCAGATCGTCTTTGATGAAACGATTGCCGACAAGGTAAAGGATGTCAGAAGCGAGTATATCCTCGAAGTCAAGGGAACCGTGCAGGCCAGAAAGGATGCCAATCCGAAGATGGAAACCGGTGAAATCGAAGTGCATGCGGAGGATGTGAAGATCATCAACTCTGCCATGACGCCGCCGATCACCATTGCGGATGACACCGACACACTGGAAGATACACGTCTGAAGTACCGTTATCTCGATCTGCGCAGAAGCGTGCTGCAGAAGAATATGATCCTGCGCCACAAGGTATGCATGATTGCCAGAAACACACTGGACGCGGAGGGATTCGTGGAAATCGAAACACCGATCCTGGCCAGAAGCACACCGGAAGGTGCACGTGACTATCTGGTTCCTTCCCGTATCTACAACGGTAAGTTCTGGGCACTGCCGCAGTCCCCGCAGATCTACAAGCAGCTGCTGATGATCGGCGGTATGGAACGGTATTTCCAGATTGCCAGATGCTTCCGTGATGAAGACCTGCGTGCAGACCGTCAGCCGGAATTCACCCAGATCGATATCGAGATGAGCTTTGTTGAGGAGAATGATGTCTTCGCAGTTGTTGAGAAGCTGATGCATGATATCTTCAAGGGCACAAAGGGTGTTGAGCTGGAAGAGCATTTCGTACGCATTCCGTGGGCGGAGTGCATGAAGAAATACGGCACCGATAAGCCTGACCTGAGATACGGCAATGAAATCCACGATATCAGCGGACTCTTCACGAATACCGAATTCCAGGTATTCCGCACTGTCCTTGATAACAAGGGTGAAGTGGATGCCATCAAGTTTGAAGGTGCAGCCGGAAAGTACAGCCGCAAGGGACTCGATCAGCTGCAGGAATTCATCCGCAGCGGATTCAAGGCAAAGGCGCTGGCATACCTGAAGATGGAAAAGGGCGAGCTGTCCGGTTCCATTGCCAAGGTGCTCTCTGAAGCAGAGAAGGCAGCAGTCATTGCCGAGATGGATATGCACGATGATGATCTGGTGCTGGTGGTTGCGGACAAGCCGTCCGTTGCCCGTGCATCCCTGGGTGCTCTGCGTGTCAGACTGGCACGTGAGCTCGGTCTGATTCCGGAAGGCAATATCTACAAGTTCCTGTGGGTAACCGACTTCCCGATGTTTGAATACAGTGAGGAAGATGAACGCTGGGTGGCTGCACATCATCCGTTTACGGCTCCCAAGGCTGAGGATGTAGACAAGCTCTTCACGGATCCGGAACATGTATCCAGCCGTGCCTATGACCTTGTTCTGAACGGTTATGAGCTGCTGAGCGGTTCCATCCGTATCCACGATCAGGATCTGCAGGAGAAGGTATTTGAAGCTATCGGTCTGACCATGGATCAGGCCCGTGAGAAGTTCGGCTTCTTCCTGGATGCGTTCAAATACGGCACACCTCCTCACGGAGGCGTAGGCATCGGTCTGGAACGTCTGGTCATGGTGCTGGCAGGTACGGAAAACATCCGTGACGTGGTTGCTTTCCCGACAACCAACAGTTCCCTGGATCTGATGAGCGACGCGCCGAATGTGGTCGATAAGAGACAGCTGGATATCCTCGGCATCGAGATTTCAAAAAAGTAAAAAAACCTGTTTGTCAAGACTGTACATGATCCCCTGTGCTTGTTAGTATATGGGCGCAGGGAGGTTATCGTATTTTTCCTACATAGTGATATACGGGAGTTCTGACTGGAGACGCCTGTGTTGAATGCCCGGTGCGGCCGGGAATCCTGACGGCTGACCAAGAACACCCACCTCTACATAAGAGGGAACATATCCGGCCTTCCTGTCTGACAGAATATGACTGAGCGGTAATATACCGCTCAGTTTTGTTATGATAGAGGCATGAATGCAAAAGAGGAAATGTATCTCAGGAAAGCAGTCGGCAGACTGGCCAAGTGGCTGCCGTACAGCTGTGATGAGCTGATGGCATACTACAGTGCATCGGAAAACCGGCTGGGTGAGGATCCCTGGTCCGTGGAGGAAGCGGACGGCCTTGTCTATTGCATGTACCGGGTGCCGGAGAAGCTGCCCGGGGACACCATGCCGGGGGATGATGCCAGACTGGCGCGCATTATCGTGCTGGTGTATGACGGGGATGAGATCATTGCGGATCTTTCGGCACTGCATATGTCGATGGAAAACTGTCTCTATGACGCAGATGTATATGAAGCGGTCAGTACGGAGAGCGATTGGATGTATCTGGAACATTACACGCTGTGCGGACTGATGTTTCCGGAAGTGCCGTATCCGGGTATGGATGCACAAAGAGAACCTGTCGACGGGGAAGCGCTGCTGTTTGCGGGAAGCTATGTGACCAAGGCTTACAGACGCCGAGGTATCTTTACACGCATGTATGCAATGGCGCATGATCAGGCTCTGCGCAGCGAGAGAGGCACTACGGCGCTGTATATGGTCTTTACACTGGATCCGGATATTGCCAGTTTCGGACCGGATGCCGTGAAGGAACCGTATGTCTATTCATTCGAGAAGGATGAACCGGACCGTATGCGCAACCGTGAGATACTGGCGAAATTCGGCTTTCATTCAATACGTCTGGAAGAGACCGAAGTGAATGAAAACAGTGACGGCACCAAACTGTGGTTTGCGGCTGCCAAAGAGAGAATCATGATCGTGGAGGATGAACATGAGTAAAATCGTATTTCTGGATGTGGACGGTACACTGATTGATTATGAAGCGAAACTGCCTGCTTCGGCCCGCGAAGCTGTAAACAGAGCAGCCGATAACGGCCACCGTATATACATCTGTACGGGATGTTCAAAGTATGAAATCATGCAGAGGGATCTGCCTGAGAAGCTGAGCGGGATGATCGGCGGCAACGGTGCCTATGTGGAGGACAACGGGAAGGTGGTCATGCATCAGGCGCTGAGTGCCGATGAAGTGCAGGCCATCACCGACTGGCTCAATGAAAGAGAGACAGGTTTCTATATGGAAGCCAATTCCGGCATGTATATAAACAAGTACTTCCTGGAACAGGGACCGGAGGCTTTTGCGAGATACCGTGAAGGAAAAGGGGATGTGCATGTTGACCGGGAAGCCATGCGCCAGCGCATCCTGAAGACATATACACTGTGTGAAGATAATGACTTCAGACGCAGTGATGTCAACAAAATCAGCTTTGTTCTGAAGAACTATCAGGACCATCTTGATTCCAAGGAGCGTTTCCCGCAACTGATTGCGAATACATGGGGAGGCAAAGGAGAACTCGCTCTTTTCGGGGATTTAGGGCCGGCCGGCATCACCAAGAAACATGCCATCTCGGTCCTGCTGGATTACCTGCATGCCGACCGGAAGGATACCATCTCATTTGGGGATGCGAAGATCGATCTGTCCATGTTTGAACTGTGTGCGTTCAATGTGGCAATGGGCAACGGCGGCGAGGAGATCAAAGCGGCTGCCGACTATGTCACGGATGACGTCAACAGCGACGGTCTGTACAATGCCTTTAAATACCTGAAACTGATCTGACGGTTATCATTCATAAACAAACGCAGTAACGGGTGTAAAGAACATACGGATATAATGGGGCAAAGAGGTGGACCATTATGAAAACAATCATTCAGCCTGAAAAGAACAAGCGGCATATCTTCCTGCGGCAGGGAATCGTATACAGCAAACAGCCTGTAAAAGACGGAACAGTGCGTGATCTGCATCTGTCGCTTCTGACTCCGGTGGGTCACCGCACCAAGGATGCGAATGCAAATCCGTGTGTGGTCTGGGTATGCGGCGGCGGATGGCGCGGGGGCCGGGAAAGGCATGCGGAGATGCTGCCGGAGCTGAACTACGTTGCTGAAGCAGGTTACATTGTTGCGGCGGTTGAGTACCGGGTGATCGGGGAAGCGGTGTTTCCGGCCCAGATCAATGATGTGCTGACGGCGATACGGTATCTGAAGCGTCATGCGGAGGAATATCATATAGACCCTGAGCGCATCGGTATCATGGGTTCTTCGGCCGGCGGGCATCTTACGCTGCTGGCAGCCAACAACGACGGTCAGTTTGATACTGCGGAATATTCTGAAGTTGACAGTATGGTGCGCTGTGCAGTGGATTTCTACGGCATTGCGGATATCGAGCGTATCTTTGCCTTCAACGTCAATGCGCTGAAGAACGGCACGGCCAGAAGGGTGCAAGATCCGTCTCAGTTCGGTGAATCGCTGCTGCTGGGCGATCTTCCCGTCAACATACCGGAAACGGCAAGGAAAGCAGGTCCGGTGAACGGCATCAGTGAAAAGACATGTCCGGTGCTGGTGATGCACGGGGATGATGACCATGTCGTCAACATTGAACAGAGTGAGCTGTATTATGAGGCAATGAAGAACATGGGCAGGGATATTCCGTACTATGTTCTGCATGGGGCAGACCACGGTTCCGATGAGTTCTTCCAGGGGGAAGTGCAGGATATCGTGCTGGCATTCCTGCAGGAGAATCTGTAACGAAAAGGGAGGCAGAAATGCCTCCTTTACTGTGCCGGAAGAAAAAGGGCTTTATAAGCCCTTGGTTATCTGGAACGTAATCTGCGGTACAGGCTGTACAGGAACGGCTTGACCGGCAGGATGAAGTCACCGACGAGTTCCTCCGTCTGACCGCCGAAGCCTCTCTTGAATTCATATACACCGTAGTCTTCCGCTTCTTCCCGGAAATCACCGGAGATGCCGTAGAAGTTGTAGCGGGGGATATGATGTTCAAGCGCATAGCGGATCATGTGCCACTGTACGGCATAGGGAGCGTAGTATTTGCGGAAGGTGTCATCGGCGGCGCTGTACAGGTAGGTGATCTCATTGTCATAGACCATGAACCAGGAGGCTGCCATGTTCAGCACACTGCCGTATGCTGCGCGCAGTTCAGCGGATTCCTGCTGCTTCTTGGCGTTGAGGTCCAGGGCTTCCTGCAGAACCTTCTGTTTCTTTGTGTATTTTTTACTGCCGGGTGTTTCTGCAAGCTTTGCATCATTTTCCTGTATATCGGCAGTGATCTGCGCATATTCTCTGGCATTGCTTGCATCGAATACGTCAAGATCGAGGTAGGCAAGCAGCAGGCGGGCATGTTCCCCGTATGCTTTGTACTGGTTGCGGTAGAAGTTCCTGTCCCGCATTTCAAAGCCTCTGCGCTTGGCGGTGGCTTCCTCCATGTTCAGGAAGATATCCAGTTCATCTTCACCGAGTTCCCGCACCTGGATGCCCTGTTTCAGGGTTCTGTTCAGCGACCATCTGGTCTGCTGGTGCATATCCTTCAGCACGGTATCTTCGTCTTTGCCGTTCAGATACAGGGAGAACATCCAGTTCACCATGGCAAATGTTCCGTAATTGCGGGAGAAGCCCTGATGGGTGAAGCCTGCCTCGGTCATGGCATCAAGCACATAACTGTTGTCAAAGCCGTTCTCCACCAGTTCACCGTCAATGTCTCTTTCCCTGTAAAGCACATTGGGATCGGCCAGCAGGTAAACAACCCGTTTCTTCTTCAGATACTGCTTCAGGGAAGAAGAGAAGAAAGCCAGTGTTTCCCGGTCGGTGTAATCAGCCAGGAATCCGCGCTGGGCATAGCACATGCGGAATACTTTCATGAAAGGGAAATAGCAGAGCGGTGTGGCACAGAGAAGCGTACCGTTTTCTCTGACGCCGGCATATTCATAAGGAATCGAACCGAGGGCTTTCTGCTTCATGGCTTCCGGTGCGTTCATAAAATTGCGCAGGGGATGGCTGGCATAGAATGTACTGTATTCTTGTTCATTCAGGATGGCGAATTCCTTCATGTTACCTTCTTTCTGTGTGATTTCTTTTACGAATCCTACTCGAACATGATAAAGTGTAGTCTGGTCTGTGTCAAAATGAATACAGCACGGATATGGAAATTATGAGCAAATCACAGAATGTCAAGAAATCAATTATATTAAGCGGTCTGATCGGAACAGGCGGTCTGTTTGCGGCCAAGATGCTCGGTCTTTTCTACAGCATCCCGCTTTCCGGCATCCTCGGTTCGGATGCGTATATGAGTTACTACGGCACCGCATACCGTATATACAGCTACATACTGAATGTATTTACGGCCGGTTTTCCGTTTGCCATTGCCACATTGGTCGCAAGATTTACGGTAGCCGAGGATAACAAGACGCTGCTGGCAATCCGCAGAATGGCAGTCTCCATCATGTCGGTGACGGGTTTTTTAGGAATGCTGCTGATGATGCTGAGTGCTGGGGTGCTGGCACCGCTGTCGGCGCCACCGGAGGATGTACCGGTCATGGCGAATGTACTGCGGTTTCTGTCTGCTGCTTTGTTCTTTGTACCGATGCTTTCGGCATACAGAGGTTTCTACCAGGGCAGAAAGGAAATGCAGGAATATGCATTCTCGCAGGCCTTTGAGCAGTTCTTCCGGGTCGGCTTCCTGCTTTCGGCGTCTTATCTGGCTGTCTATGTGCTGCACCGTGAGAGAAGATATGCACTGTATATAGCCGTGCTCTCCACCTCGATTGCGGCGGTGGCAGGGGTGCTGCAGATCAAGCACTTCGACAGACACGCCTCAAAGGAAATCGTTGAAGCCGCAAAGACACAGCAAACACCGGCGCTGGAAAGAAACGAGCTGCTGAAGCAGTTTGTGGCTCTGGCCGTACCGTATCTCCTGGTTGCGGTGATGGGTTACAGTGATGATCTGTTCAATTCACTGCTGCTGCCGAGCGGTCTGCGCACACACGGTTATAATCCCCACCAGACGAGTATCGTGCTTTCGGCATTCAACTATGTCGGCACCAAGCTCACAGCGATCCCGATGATTCTGGCGCCCGGCTTTACGGCTGCTCTGATTCCGCATATTGCTTCAGCACTTGCCGAAAAGGACGGGGAGAGGATCCGCTCCAACGTTCTGGACTGTCTCAATATCATCTTCTACATCGGTCTGCCGGTCAGCTTCTGCATCTTCCTGTATGCACGGGAAGTATATGATGTGCTGTTCTTTACGGAGGATCCGGTGATGAGTTCACAGGTTCTGAAGTGGATTGCCCTGGAAGGTTTCCTCGGCACTCTGACACCGGTTGTGACCAATCTCATGATGGCGCTGGAAATGAAGAAGGATATCCTCAAGAGACTGCTTGTATGCACGGTGATCAAGGGCGGACTGATGCTGCCGTTTATCAGCCTGTTCGGTTTTGCCGGAGCTGTGCTGAGTTCTGCCTGCGGTTATCTGTATCTGATCTTCCGCAATCTCGGTGAGATCTCTCATGTATATGAGATTGACTTCAGAAGTCTGTTCGGCAAGCTGATCCGGATCGCGGTCGGTCTCGCGGTTATGTTTGCGGTATACCATGGTCTGAAGGCCATCGGTCTGAATACAATCGGCGGGGGCAGACTGATCAGACTGATCAAGATGTGCCTGAACGGTATGCTTACGGTTGCTTCATATCTTGCGGTGACTGTTCTCAGCAATGTTCCGCAGGAAGTGTTCCATAAAGGCAGGAAGTTTTTCACCGGTGAGAAATAAGAGGGGGAAATGATATGGCAAAACGGAAAAGAAGAAGGGGTTTTCCGGTTATTCTGTGCGTGCTGCTGAGTCTGCTGGCGGCCGGGGCTGCGGCAGGCTACACCGGATACAGCTGGCTGAATGAAAAGTATGATGCGGCCATGCATCCGTACTACACATCGGAAGCAGTCAAGAAGCTTGCGCCGGGATCGTTTGAATACAAGTTTGCGGAAAAGAAGCTCGGTACGGCAGCACTTGAAAGCATGCGTGCGGAAGAAAGCAGTATGCCTGCAGCTGAAGGTTCCGGAAGAGCGGATATTGTGATTGAACCCGGTGTGAAGGATGTCAACGGCGACGGTATCGTGATTGACCATATCTACGGCGGTACATACGAAGGATACATGATGATTGTTGAGGATCCTTCCCAGGTGTTTATCGCTGTCAATCCGCATCTCGGTTCAGGGGGACCTGCACCGATGCTGGATGATTATGTGGACTACTTTGATGCGGTAGGCGGCATCAACGGCGGCGGTTTTGAGGATGTCGGCGGCAACGGTGACGGTTCCATTCCGGCCGGTATTGTCATTCAGGACGGCAGACTGATTTCCGGCGGAGCACCCCAGCCGATCCTCGGTCTTACCCGTGACCATAAACTGGTGACGACTACGGCATCCGGTGAACAGGCGCTGGCCATGGGTGTTGTGGAAGCTGTCACCTTCGGACCTACGTTTATTGAGAACGGACGGGTTGTCTATACACCCACCGCTAATCTGAATATGCTGAATCCGCGCACGGCCGTGGGACAGCAGGCTGACGGAACAATGCTTCTGCTGGTCATTGACGGCAGAGGACCTTCCTCATTCGGTGCCAAGTATGAAGATGTCATCGAGATCTTCCAGAAGTATGAAGCAGTCAATGCCGGTAATCTTGACGGCGGCAATTCCTCCGTTATGATCTACAACGGCAAATACGTGCATTATCCGGTATCCATGTACAATTCCAGAAATCTTCCTTCGGTTGTTCTGGTAAGGGGGAAGGACTGATGAAGCGCAGGGGACTGAGACCGGCTGCGGCAGTGATCATCATCATGGCCGTCGGTACACTGGCACTGCTCGGCGGCGGTATGTGGCTGAAAGGGCAGCGTGAGGCATTTGAAGCATTCGAAAGCGGATCACCTGATGCGGCGGCACAGAAGGCTGCAGCAAATCTGCTGTCCGGGGAACTTGACGGTGTATACGAAGAAACCGTATCGCTGAATGACATGCGGGTATCCAAGGATGTATATGAGAATGCTCTGCGGGGAATACTGGCGGATGTGGATCCGGCCGGTGTATCAGTGACAAAAACAGGTGAAGGCGGCGGTGTGTCGCAGTATCAGCTGTTCAGCGGCAGTGAACTGATCGGCACCTTCTCACTGCGGAAGGATGCGGACGGTTCATGGAAGACAGGCTTTCCTCTCTACGGACATCTCAGCTATGTGCTGGAAGTGCCGGCCGGTCTGCAGTTTGAAGTGAACGGCGCACCGGTGGATGAGAGTGCATGTCTTGAGCGGAATACACCGGCTTCCAATTTCTTCCAGGTATACGGACGTGAGTTTGTGCCGATGGTGGATGTGTATGAAATCAGCGGTCTGCTCGGGGAACCGGAGATTACGGCTAACGGTGAAGTATACGGGTTTGTGAAAGACCCGATGAGTGAGCGCCTGCTGGTCGGCAGACGTGTTGAGGATCCGGAATTCGAAGCATATATGATCGACTGCGGTGAGCGGCTGGCTATGTATCCGGCACAGGACTGCGGTCTCGGTCATGTGGCTGAGATTGCGCTGACATCTTCCGATTGGTATCAGAAGTATGCAACGCTGCAGAATTACTGGTTCACCGGACATAACATTATGAACTTCTCCGAGGAGAAAGTGCTCGGGGCAGTCAGACAGAGCGATGATACGGTCGTTGCCCATGTGGTGTTTGATTACTTTGCGGATGACGGTGAAGTCAGCCGGACATGGCACTGCGGGTATCAGCTGACGTTTGTTGAGATGGACGGTCAGTGGCTGGTGGCAGGCACAGAGATCTGTTCTGAACTGAACCCGAATCAGGAAGCACCCGAATAACAAAAAAGGAATGCATTGACTGTCAGAGATGACAGGGTGCATTCCTTATGTTTTATCTGCCGATGTGGCTTCTGATGAATGAGGGGATAAATACCAGAATGACAATCAGAGCAGCGCCGTAGAAGGCTATCACCGCGGGATTGTTCCGGATGAAGTCGCGCATCTTGGCAACCGGTGTCTGATCAATCATGTGATCCAGGTAATAGGTCTTTTCATAGACCAGTTCATCGTCTGCGTAAACTCTGTAGGTGCCGAGCTCCGTTCCTTCTGCCAGGGGAGCTGTCAGTTCCGTGGGGAATTCGGTTTCTTCACGGATGACCGCATTCCTGTTCAGCAGCACCTCCATATCATCTTCAGTCTGCAGACGGATGAGGGAATCATGCTGGTCGGCATCTTCGACATTGATTGAGACAAGATCTCGGCCGGATGTGACAACCGGGCGGATTGCATAGGTTTCCTGTGCCCATTTGTAGATGCGCATGGCATCGTCCTGGGGACCGTATTCGTAATAGCTGAGCCCGGTCGCGAGAATCAGGTTCATACCCTGGACCTCGGCCGCTGATACCAGGCATCTGCCGGCATCCGGTGTGTATCCGGTCTTGCCGCCGATGAAGCCCGGCACTTCGGTGTAGATTGCATCCACGAGCATCTTCTGCATGTGCAGACCCTGCAGGTTGCTGAGAACCGGGGTGCTCGTATATTCCTTGGCGGAGATGATCCTGCGGAAGGTTTCGTTCTGCAGGCAGTAGCGCATCAGCAGCGTTAAATCGTGACAGGTGGAATAATGATCGTATTCATGCAGACCGTGGGGGTTGCAGAAGTGGGTGCAGTACATACCGATTTCCTGTGCCTTGCGGTTCATTTCATCCACGAAGGCTTCAACAGAACCGCTGGTCGCAATCGCCAGTCCGTTGGCGCATTCTGCACCGGACGGTATCAGCAGGCCATACAGCAAGTCCTCAATGGTCGGGGAGTCATACAGGGCAAAGCCGGCCATGGAAGCTCCGGTATCCGTCAGCGGGATGTAGACATCATCCAGCAGCTGATAGGTGCGTTTGAGATCGTCATTCTGCTCGATGGCGATGATGGCAGTCATGACTTTTGTCATACTGGCCGGATACATCTGTTCATCTCCCTGCATGGAGTAGAGGATGTTTCCCGTATCGCCGTCAATCAGGCATACATATGTGCTCGCAAGTCCGCTCAGGTCTTCTTCAGCCTGCAGGGGAATGCCAGCTGCACCGCACGTCAGAAGCGCCGTCAGGATGAGCGAGAGTAAGTATTTCAGTTTTCGCATGCGTTTATTATGCAGGAGTTTGCAGGTTCTTGCAAACAGAATCTAAAGACTGTAAAATTAGTTAAGCAAAAAAGGGTGGTGAGTCATATGTCAGCATTTTGGGGATCCCTTGGCTGGTTCGTATTCGGCGGTGTCGTCGGTGCGGCAATTGCCTATTTCCTGACTAGAAGAGCATTTGAAAAGCAACTGAAGGAAAATCCTCCGGTCAACGAAAAAATGATCAGAGCTATGTTTATGCAGATGGGCAGAAAACCCAGCGAGGCTCAGATCAAGCAGGTCATGAAAGCAATGCAGCAGTGAAAAGTCCCGTACGGGACTTTTTATTATGCCAAATTGAAACTTCTTTCACAAAACAGTGAGAAGTGGGCTATAATTATACCGTCAATTACAGGAGGAAATATGACAGATAAGAAGAAGGTTTTCCAAGCTATGGATGGTAATACCGCTACTGCTCATTCTGCGTATGCATTCACAGAAGTAGCCGGTATCTATCCTATTACGCCGTCTTCCCCGATGGCGGAAAACGTCGATGCCTGGGCAACAGCCGGACGCACCAATGTATTTGGTGACAAAGTCAAGGTTGTTGAAATGCAGGCAGAAGGCGGCGCCGCTGGCGCAATCCACGGTGCTCTTCAGGCCGGCGCTCTGGCAGCTACATTTACAGCTTCCCAGGGTCTGCTCCTGATGATCCCGAACATTTACAAGCTGAAGGGCGAACTGCTCCCTGGTGTTATCCATGTTGCAGCACGTTCCCTCGCAACCCACACACTGAGTATCTTCGGTGACCACCAGGACGTTTATGCCTGCCGTCAGACAGGTGTCGTCATGATGTGCTCCCACTCCGTTCAGGACTGTATGGATCTCGCAGGTGCTGCTCACCTGATCGCTATCGACGGTTCTGTACCGGTTATGCACTTCTTTGATGGTTTCCGTACTTCCCACGAAGTAGACAAGATCGAAGTTATGGACTATGACTTCCTCAAGAGCCTGCTTCCGATGGACAAAGTTGAAGCATTCCGCAAGAATGCAATGAACCCGCACGGCAATGCAATTACACGCGGCGGTTCCCAGAACGACGACATTTACTTCCAGGCTGCAGAAGCTCAGAACCAGCACTATGATGCAGTACCGGATATTGCTGCGAAGTATTTCAAGGCAATCAGCGAACATACAGGACGTGAATATGCTCCGTTCGTATATGTAGGCGCTCCGGATGCTGAACGTGTCATTGTTGCTATGGGTTCCGTAACAGATACAATCACAGAAACGATCAACACTCTTGTTGCTAAAGGCGAAAAGGTCGGTCTGATCAAGGTTTATCTGTATCGTCCGTTCTCCCAGAAGTACCTCGAAGCAGTTCTTCCTGCAACAGTCAAGAAGATCGCTGTTCTCGACCGTGCCAAGGAACAGGGCGCAAGAGAGCCTCTGTATCTCGATGTCTGCTATGCACTCCGCAAGCACACAGATCTTACAATCGTAGGTGGCCGTTACGGTCTGTCCTCCAAGGATACCAACCCGTCCCACATCAATGCAGTTTATGAAGAACTGAAGAAGGACGCTCCGAAGGAAGAGTTCACCATCGGTATCGATGATGACGTTACACATCTTTCCCTGGAACCGGTTGATATCACAGTTGATGCTGATTACACAAGCTGCCTGTTCTACGGTCTTGGTTCCGACGGTACAGTCGGTGCGAACAAGAGCACTGTTAAGATCATTGGTAACAACACTGATCTGTATTCCCAGGCTTACTTCGCATATGACTCCAAGAAGGCCGGCGGTGTTACACGTTCTCATCTGCGTTTCGGAAAGAGCCCGATCCATTCTCCGTACTATATCGACAAGGCAGACTTCATTTCCTGCTCACTTGACAGCTACTGCTTCAAGTTCGATATGGTCCGCAACCTCAAGGATGGCGGTACATTCCTCCTGAATACAACGATTCCTGCAGAAGAGATCGAAAACAGACTGCCGAACAGAATGCTCGCAAGTCTTGCTGCAAAGCATGCTAATTTCTACATCATCAATGCTACAAAGCTTGCTCAGGAAACACATATGGGCCGTCATACCAACACGATCCTGCAGTCCGCTTTCTTCAAGCTGAACGAGCAGATCATGCCGTATGAGAAATCCCTCGAACTCATGAAGGATTCCGCACGTCATACATATGCTTCCAAGGGTGAGGATGTTGTTAACAACAACTGCGCAGCTATTGACAAGGGTTCCGAAGGACTCGTCAAGGTCGAGGTTAAGCCTGAATGGGAGAACCTGACATATGACAAGAGCCTGATCGTTAAGACAGGTGATGAATACTTCGATAACAACCTGCAGCGCATCAATGCTCTGGAAGGCTATGATATGCCTGTTTCCAGCTTCCTGAAGTATGGTGTTCTCGACGGATCCATTCCGGAGAATGTCTCCTTCCGTGAAAAGAGAAACATCGCTGTTCAGGTTCCGGCTTGGATCGCTGACAAGTGTATCGAATGCGGCAAGTGCGCATTTGCCTGCCCGCATGCAACCGTACGTCCGTTCCTGCTGACTCCGGAAGAAGTTGCAGGTGCTCAGAAGGTTGCTGATGAGTGCGGTGTTGAACTGACACTCAAGGATCCGACACCGGCTTACAAGGGTGCTAAGGAAGACGGTCTGAAGTTCCGTATCCAGATCTCCCCGATGAACTGCGTAGGCTGCGGCGTATGTATTACAGTCTGCCCGACAAAGGCACTGGTTGCTGCAGAAATCGCAGACGAGCAGAAGGCTGAGCCGCTCGCTGATTACCTGTACAAGGGAACAGAATACAAGCCTCAGTACGGCAACCCTGCAACAGAAGCAGGTATCTCCCTCAAGATGCCTTACTTCGAAGTCAGCGGATGCTGCCCGGGCTGCGGAGAAGCTCCTTACTATCGTCTGGCTTCTCAGATGTTCGGTAAAGACATGCTCGTTGCCAACGCAACAGGCTGCTCCATGATCTACTGCTCCTCCACTCCGTCCACACCGTTCGTTGTTGACAAGGATAACAATGGTGTTGCATGGGCTAACTCCCTGTTCGAGGATAACGCTGAATACGGCTTCGGTATGGCTATTGCTCAGTCCTACAAGGCAAGCAAGATCCTGAAGACGATGGAAGACAACCTCGACAAGGTTGAACCTGAACTCAAGGCAAGCTTCGAAGCTTACATCGCTGCCGGTGACGACCGTGATGCGCAGAGAGCTGTTGTTGACAAGCTCGTTGCTGGTGTCAAGGCATCCGCTAACGAAGACGTTAAGGTTCTGCTCGAGATGGAAAGAGATCTCGTCGGCAAGTCCGTATGGATCGTCGGCGGTGACGGATGGGCTTATGATATCGGTTACGGCGGACTTGATCATGTCATGGCTAACAACCTGAATGTCAACGTTCTCGTTCTCGATACTGAAGTTTACTCCAACACCGGTGGTCAGTCCTCCAAGTCCTCACAGGCTGCTTCCATTGCGAAGTTCGCTGCAGGCGGTAAGGCACTGGCTAAGAAGGACCTCGGTCAGATCGTTATGGAATACGGTCATGCATATGTTGCTTCCGTATCCATGGGCGCTAACCAGATGCAGACAATCAAGGCATTCCAGGAAGCTGAAAGCTACAATGGTCCGTCCCTGATCATCGCTTACTGCCCTTGTGCTGAACAGGGTATCAGAGGCGGTCTGGTTAAGGCACCGATCGTTCAGAAGAACGCTGTTGAGTGCGGTTATGTCACTCTGTACCGCTTCGATCCTCGTAAGGAAAAGCCGCTGCAGATTGACTCCAAGGCTCCGAACTGGGATAAGTTCCATGACTTCCTGATGAACGAAGCTCGTTACTTCAACCTGCCGAAGCTGAAGGGTGCTGAAGAAGCTGAAAAGCTCTTCGCTAAGACACTCTCCGATGCGCAGACACGCTATAACAAGCTGGTCCGCAAGGCAAAGAGCCAGGAAGAAGAATAAGCTTCCGGTTTAGGAAAGCAGGGGGATGAAGAGAAATCTTCATCCCTTTTTCTTTACCGGGAAACCGGTGGTATAATGCCTGTGGTAAAAGGAGGAAGCATTATGGCTGGATTTATGGTTCATACACTTGATATGGTCAATAACAGGGAACTTCCTTTCCTGCAGTACATGAAGGCAGGCATCAAGAAGGCGGAAGGCAGAGTTGCTACACCGCAGGTGCAGGGAATGCAGCTGGGCGATCATCTGTATCTCAAAGGCGTAGAGGAATACGGCATCTTCGAGATCACATATCTGCATTTCTATCCGTCATTTGCAGCAATGCTGGATGGTGAAGGTCTCAAGACAATGGTTCCGTTCGTGGACACCAAGGAAGAAGCAATCGCCATCTATGAATCATTTGAGGGTCATGAGGAAGTCGAACAGTACGGCTGCTGTGCCATCGGTATCCGTCATGTTGAAACCAAACTGGCTTTCCCGCTTGAAGAGGTTATGAAGTAGAAACGGCATATGCTGTTTTTACTGTATATAAGTGGTTCCGGAAGCGTTGCAGTTTCCTGCGCTCTCTGTTAGAATTGCTTTGTTACGTAGAAGAAGCAGCAGTAGGAAATCCGGTGCGGCAGAGAGAGACGGGGAGTTGGTGAAACCCGGGGCGCAGCGATTCTGAACTCGGTTTCGGAGCAGCCGTATTCCGGCGTTAACGGATGAATGAGGGCACGGAGGTTTCCGTGAACTAAGGTGGTACCGCGTTGATCAGCGTCCTTAGATTTGAGGACGTTTTTTTACTGGAGGAAAGATTATGGCGTTTGATCACAAGGCAATTGAAAAGAAGTGGCAGAAGTACTGGGAGGACAACAAGACATTCGCTTGCGATACAAGTGATTTCTCTAAGCCCAAGTATTATGTGCTGGACATGTTCCCGTATCCGTCAGGACAGGGTCTGCATGTCGGACATCCGGAAGGCTATACCGCTACCGATGTTATTGCGCGTATGAAGCGTATGCAGGGCTTCAATGTGCTGCATCCGATGGGATTCGATGCATTCGGTCTTCCTGCCGAGCAGTTTGCGCTGAAGACAGGACATCATCCGGCTGAATTCACATATGCGAATATCGATCACTTCAGAGAGCAGATCAAGTCATTCGGCTTTACATATGACTGGGACAGAGAAGTGCGCACCTGTGATCCGGATTACTACCGCTGGACACAGTGGATCTTCCTGAAGCTGTATGAGAGAGGTCTTGCTTATGTTGCCGAGATGCCGGTCAACTGGTGCCCGGAACTCGGTGCAGTCCTGGCCAATGAAGAAGTCGTGGACGGCAAGAGTGAAATCGGCGGCTATCCGGTCATCCGCAAACCGATGCGTCAGTGGGTGCTGAAGATTACGGAATATGCGGAAAGACTGCTGGAAGACCTGGACAAGGTTGACTGGCCTCAGAGCACAAAGGATATGCAGAGAAACTGGATCGGCAAGTCCAACGGTGCCGACGTTGTTTTCCGCATCAAGGATACAGACAAGGAATTCACGGTATTTACAACCCGCTGCGATACGCTGTTCGGTGCTACATACTGCGTTATGTCTCCGGAACATCCTTTCGTCAACGAGATCACGACAGCTGAGCATAAGGCTGAAGTGGAAGCGTACCAGAAGGAAGCAAGCATGAAGTCAGATCTGGCCCGTACGGATCTGAACAAGGACAAGAGCGGTGTATTCACCGGTGCCTATGCAATCAACCCGGTCAACGGCAAAGAGATCCCGATCTGGATCAGTGACTATGTACTGGCATCCTACGGTACCGGTGCGATCATGGCTGTTCCGGCACATGATGACCGTGACTATGAATTCGCCAAGAAGTTCGGTCTGCCGATCATTCCGGTACTGGAAGGCGGCAACATTGAGGAAGCTGCCTGGACACAGGACGGCGTTCATATCAACAGTGACTGGCTGAACGGACTGGGCAAGGAAGAAGCCATTGCCAAAATGATCGACTGGCTGCAGGAACATAAGTGCGGTACTGGCAGAGTGCAGTACAAGCTGCGTGACTGGCTGTTCTCCAGACAGAGATACTGGGGAGAACCGATTCCGATTATTCATATGGAAGACGGTACGATGCGTACGGTGGCAGTCGATGATCTGCCGCTAGAACTGCCGGCTACACCGGATTACGCACCGAGTCCTGACGGAGAATCTCCGCTGGCGCACTGCACAGAATGGCTGAATGTCGAAATTGACGGCATGAAGGGCAAGCGTGAAACCAATACCATGCCGCAGTGGGCAGGCTCCTGCTGGTACTATATCCGCTATATCGATCCGCATAACAACGATTCCATCGGTGAGAAGAAGCTGCTGGATCACTGGCTGCCGGTCGACCTGTATATCGGCGGTGCTGAACATGCCGTTCTGCATCTGCTGTATGCGCGTTTCTGGCATAAGGTGCTGTATGACTGCGGTGTCATCGACAGTGATGAACCGTTCAAGAAGCTGTTCCACCAGGGCATGATCCTCGGTGAAAACGGCGTCAAGATGTCCAAGTCACTCGGCAATGTCGTCAATCCGGATGAGCTGATTGCTTCACACGGTGCCGATGCACTGCGTCTGTATGAAATGTTCATGGGTCCGCTGGAGGCTTCGCTGCCGTGGTCTACAAAGGGCATGGACGGTGCGCGCAAGTGGCTCGACCGTGTATGGCGTATGGTCACGGAAGAGAATATGGTCACCGATGAGGAAACACCGGAGCTTGATTTCAGCTATAACTTCATGATCCGCAAGGTCACGAATGATATTGAAACGCTGAACTTCAATACGGCGATCTCCCAGATGATGATCTTCGTCAATGACTGCTACAAGAACGGTAAGATCAACCATAAGATGGCTGTCGGTCTGGTACAGGCACTCAGCTGCTTCGCACCGCATCTGGGCGAGGAAATGTATCATATCCTGACCGGTGAAGACACTGTTACTTACTCACAGTGGCCTGCATATGATGAAAGCAAGCTCGCTGAGCAGAAGGTGACGATTGCCGTACAGGTCAACGGCAAGGTCCGCGGTAAGTTCGAAATCGAAAAGGATGCGGATAAGGAAACCGTTGAAAAGACTGCCTTTGAACTCGACAGCGTTAAACCGCATGTGGAAGGCAAGACCGTACGCAAGGTCATCGTTGTACCGAACAAGATTGTGAATATTGTTGCCAACTGATCAGAATCTGCGGAGTAAAATCCGCAGGTTCTTTTCTTTCTGTCCGAATTGCATGTGTGCGGTGCCTTTACAGTGGTGAAGAGCGCTGAATTTTGGTATAATCTTTGCGGTATTTATATGGAAGAATTTAAGGTTTCGATTGACAACTTTGACGGTCCGCTGGACCTGATGCTGCATCTGATCAAGGAAAAACAGCTTGATCTTTTTGATCTTGATGTCAATGTGCTGACCGACCAGTATATCGCATACCTCAATGCCATGCAGGAGATGCATCTGGAGATTGCCAGTGAATATCTGGTTGAGCTTGCACAATTGATTGAATATAAATCAAAGAAACTGCTGCCCCGTGACAAGAGTGAGATTGATGATGAATATGAAGATCCCAATGAGCGTCTGGTGCGCAGACTGCTTGAATACCAGCAGTTCAAGGAAATCAGCACCCAGCTGAATGAGATGTATGAGACCAGACAGACACAGTTCTCCAAACCGCTCTCCGAAGAAGCAGAGCAGTGGATGAAGAACACGGATGATCTGCATTATGAAGGCAACCCGTATGACCTGATGAAGGCCATGAAGCGGGTACTGATGAGGATGCAGCTGGCCAAGCCGATCGAAACAAAACGTATTGTGCGTGAGATCTCCATGGAAGACCGCGAACTTGAACTGCGTGCGAAGCTTGATAAACTGCCGCAGACATTCCGTTTTGAGGCTTTGCTGGATGACTGCCATGATGTGCCGATGTTCATTGCAACATTTCTTGCCGTACTGGATCTGGCGCGGCTGCACACACTTGTATTTACGATAGATGAGGACGATGTAATCTGGTTCTCGAGAGGAATGGGAACAGCATGATAGATGAGAAAGACCTGAATCCTGCGGAGGAAACGGCAGAGGAAGAAACCGCTGCTGAAGAGCTTCCGCAGACTGACAATGATTTTACCGATGAACTGGATGATGAAGAAGCCGGGTTCATAGAACATATTCCTGAAGCGGATGACAGCAATCCGCAGCCGGAAGCGGAAAGCGAAGAGACACCTGCTGAGAATACGGATGACGGCAGGGGAAAGGCAATTCTTGAGGGTTTGCTGTTTATTGTAGGTGATGACGGCATTACGCTGGAGCAGGCGGCTGCGGCCCTGGATATCAGTGAAGAGAAAGCTGCAGCGCTGTTTGATTCCCTGATGGTCGATTATCTGGATGATTCCAGAGGTATCGAAATCGGACATTTCGGCAATACCTACAGATTTCTCTCCAAATCCGTTGTCCATGAATATGCGAAGAAGCTCTTCCAGATGGACAAGCAGGCAACCCTGTCCCAGGCAGCTCTGGAAACCCTGGCTATTATTGCTTACAAACAGCCGATCACCCGGGTGGAAATTGAAGAAATCCGCGGTGTAGGTGCTGATATGATGCTCAGGAAGCTGATGGCACGTGATCTCATTAAAGAGTCCGGCCGCAGCGAAGCACCGGGCAGACCGATACTCTATGAAGTGACGGAGGAGTTCCTGAATTCCTTCAAGCTTCTCAGTCTGAGTGAACTGCCGGATCTTCCGCAGTTTGAGGAGAGTGAGCAAAATGATGATCTGTTTGAATTCTCTGAAAAGAAAAGCGATTAGTCTTCTGAGTGCGGCTGTGCTGCTGAGCGGCAATACAGCAGTCATGGCGGAGGGTGAAGCAACACCGGAACCTGAGGATCCGGGAAACTACGGATGCCGTGTCATCGATTCCTATGACTATACGACACCGGTGGGCTGGAGCGATGCCATTGAAGAGTCTTACTATGACGATTCACTGTTTGCGGGTGATTCCAGAATGGGCTCGCTGTTCCTGTACGGGACACATGAAAATGCCGAGGTCAGATATGTGACTTCCCTGAATCTGCTCATGATCGATAACATGACACTTGATGAAGAGGAACTGACGGAAGAGCAGATTGAGAATGAAGAAGAAATCACATTAATGGATGTGCTGCGGGAAACAACCAAGGCCAATGTGTATCTGCTGTTCGGCATCAACGAGATCCGCAATCCCAACTTCGATCTGTTCGGCGAGAAACTGGATGAGATCGTGGCGATGCTGAGAGAGAACAATCCCGCTGTGGATGTATATATCATTCTGGCGTATCATCCGGATGAGATCACCAATCTGCCGGAACCCGATCTCAGTGAGCATCTGCTGATGCTGAATACGAAGCTGATTGAGGTTGCGCAGAAGAATCATGTGTATTATCTGAATCTGGATGACGGTCTCAATGATGCGGAGGGAACGGTTATTGATGAGTATACATGGGACGGTCTGCACTTCAATGTTGAAGGAACGCATGCGTTTGAGGACTATCTGGCAACCCATGTGGCAAGGAGAGAGGTATATGTTAAAGAAACTTGTGAGTAGTATTGCGGCTGTGATTCTGCTGCTTGGCTGCGGAGGCGGTGAAAAGAGCGCTTCCGGAAATCCGAAGGATATGACAGCGGAAATTATCAAGGATCTGTCCCTGACAGACAAAGTCAGCGAAGTGGAGGACCGAGTGATTCCGGGACTGTTCTTCTTTGAGCAGGATACGGTATCGGAGAGCAGTTTTTACGCAGCAGACAAGCTGGCGGACTGTGTCGGTGTATTCCGCACCAGCAATCCCGAGTCATGCGAGAAATGCGTCAGGACATATCTTGAGACAAGAAAAGCACAGCTTGAGATGTATGCACCTTCGGAAGTCTTTAAGGTAGATAACGCCGTGATTGCAAGCACTGATGATACGGTGGTCATGATCGTATGCGATGATCTGGAGAGCGCCGGCAAGGAAGCAAAGAAACTGCTTGGTCAGTAAATAACAGAGACTGTCATAACCGGACAGTCTCATGTTTTATCGGGGGATACCATTATGAAAGATGAAAACCTCTACCGGACAGGATTCCGTTTTGTCGAACTGTCTGCCTTCTATAAAAGCTATTTCGGGTGGCTCTGCAATTCACAGGTGCCGCCGCTTTGCGCATACTATTCCCTGGATCAGAATGCGGAACCGGATGAAGCGATGCTGGATGTCGCCAATCTGTTACTGCAGGAATACAGCGGGGTGTTTTCGGCATTCCGCAGCAACGGCAGGAACTTCTTCCGCTGTGTGCTGGCTATCGATCCCAATCCGGAAGCACGCATGGCCGCAACTGCCGAGGCATATCAGATTCTGCGCAATTACTTCATAGCCAGTGACTTTCTGCCGCTGCTTGCTTTGATCTTTTCCGGACAGAAGAGCAGCCGTGAATTTCCGTATCTTGCCGAGAAGACCTATCATATCTATCTGCGTATGAAGGAGCAGAGAAGGCTGCTGACAGGCAGTGAAGACGTTGTGTATGCAGGACTGTTTGCACTGCGGAAGGAAAATGAAAGTGAGCTCATGCTGGAGGCAGATACGATTCTGCGTATTCTGGAAAACAACCATTTCTTTCATACCGATCCGCTGCAGTCGGCAGCCTATGCCATGACGCTGTGCCTTGGTTCGGCGGAAAGCAAATGTGCCAACATGGAGGCACTATATGAAAGGCTCTCAGAGAGAGGCATCCGGTATGGCAGGGATTATGAACTTGTAGCGCTGTCCATTATTGCTAATCTCGGTATCAGCCATGAGCAGATCATTGAGGATTTCCTGCTGATGGAAGGTTTCCTGCATGAGCAGAGGGGATACGGTTTCTTCGGCTACGGCAGACGTACACGGTATCTGCATGCCATGCTGGTCCTGACAGCTTACTACATGAGCAGCAATACTGAGATCACCACGGCTGCCGTGCTCAGTGTGCTGAAGACGATCCAGCGCCAGCAGGCTGCTGCAGCCGCAGCTGCCGCTTAACGCTTCTTCCAGATCCTTGCGCCGTAAGGAGGCAGGACTGTCCGGTCAAATCCGTTTGCCGGCATAACCGGTTCATACTCCGGTGTGAAGAGGGCTGCTTTGACAGGCTCTGCGGAGAGGTTGCAGTCAATGATAAATTCTTCCGTTTCATCTGCACGTCTGTAGGTGAAACGGTTTTTCTTTTTGTTCAGGACTTCAAAGCTTCCGTATACAAGGACGGAATGCTTTTTGCGCAGAGCAATCAGATCACGGTACATATCCGTTACCTCTGTGTCGATGGTCTGCTGCAGATGTTCCGGTATGCCTTCGTTCCATGGCAGCGGAATGCGTGTATGTTCACGGGTGCCGGCAAGAATCACGGCAAAGGCTTCTTCCGGAGACATGACAGCACATAACTCTGCATGCTTGCCTTTGGATTCCACATCGGTAATCTCTTCTATCGAGCGGAAAGGTACATTCACAAGACCCATTTCATCTCCCTGGAAAAGGAACGGCGTGCCGGGCAGCGTCATCTGCATCACGGCGAGAAGCCAGGCCAGCGGCTGACGCATGGCGGGATCGGGATTGATCTTGGAAATCATCCGCGGATTGTCGTGGTTGTTCCAGAACAGGGACATCCAGCATCCGCTGCCGTAGTTTTCCAGCCACTCGGTGATGTAATCCCTGAAGTAATTCAGATCGTAGCGGTAATCCTCAAAGCGCACATGTCCGGGAGATTCAAGATGATCAAACGAGAAGATCATATCCAGCTCACCGCGGCTTTCATCCGTGATCAGCTGTCCCATGCGCAGACCGACACCCGGTGTTTCACCGACCGAGAAGGCATTGTGCGGGGCAAAGGCACGCTCATGGATCTCACGCAGGTATTCATGCAGGTGCGGTCCGTAGTAATAATGTTCTATACCAGTCTGCTGCATCAGCTTGCCGATAGATTCATTTCCTTCAGGCAGTCCGGCATCCTTGGATATGAAGTTGATGACATCCATGCGGAAACCGTCAACACCTTTATCCAGCCAGAAATTGATCATATCAATGACATCACTGCGCACGGCAGGATTGTCCCAGTTCAGGTCCATCTGTTTCTTTGAGAACAGATGCAGACCCCAGACCTTCTGTTCGGGATAATAGTTCCAGGCAGAACCGGAGAAGAAGGAGATCCAGTTGTTGGGCAATTCATCCGCTTCACCGTTCCTCAGGAAGTAGTAATCATGGTAAGGGGATTCCGGCTCGTGCAGGGCCTTTTGGAACCATTCGTGTTCATCACTGGTGTGATTGACGACCAGATCCATGATCAGCTTCATTCCGCGTTTATGCGTTTCTGCAAGCAGCGTATCAAAGATTTCCATATCACCGTAGGCTTCCTGTATCTTGCGGTAATCACGGATATCGTAGCCGTTGTCATCGTTGGGTGAATCATAAACAGGAGAGAGCCACAGGGCATCTATGCCGAGGTCTTTCAGATAATCAAGCTTCGATATGATTCCGTTGAGGTCACCGATGCCGTCATGGTCGCTGTCACAGAAGGACATCGGGTAGATCTGGTAGAAGACCGCTTCCTTCCACCATTGATGCGTAACCGGCCCTTTGGAAGGAACTACTGTATCCTGTTCACTGCCGGCCAGATGCAGGAAGACATTCCAGAAATCCTTGTCCAGCAGTTTTTTGGATAAAGCAGCGGCCGAGGAAAGGGGCAGTCTGCGGACGACCGGGTTTGTGATGATCTTTTCGGAAATACCGGCCTGCAGCAGTACCTTGCGCAGTACGTCGTGTCCGATCGGTGTGTCGTATAATTCACCGATGGTGCTTTTCATGGTCAGATGTTTTTTCATTCTGCTTCCTCCTGCAGTTTCAGAAGTCTGAAATGACTGCGTTTTGAGATGAAGTATCCCTGTTTCTGCAAACGTGATAATTCGGCGGACATCGCGGAGCGTTCAACAGAGAGATAATCCGCTAACTGCTGCCGGGAAAAGGGGATATCGAATTCATCGGTATTCTGTTTCCATGCTTCTTCGGAAAGATAGCTCAGCAGTTTTTCACGGGTTGTTTTTCTTGTTATGTGTGTGAGTTTTGCATTGAGGTCCAGATTCTGCAGAGCCAGTGCACTCATGATGTTGGAAATCAGCGCGGCATGATACCCGGCACCGTCACGCAGATCGAAGATACCGTGAAGATTCAGCCAGAGCACAACACTGCCGGTCAGGGCATAACATGTGACATCAGCTACGGCGCGTTCCGCGGCGGCAAAGGATACGGCAAACAGTTCACCCGGCTGTACGGATCCGATGGTGCGGCGGCTGCCCCAGAAGTCTTCTCTGCAGATCTCAACACTGCCTTCCAGCAGAAGACCGGCCCGGCGCACACGTCTGCCTGATTTGAGCACTACCTGTCCGGCGGAATAGTTTTTCAGCTGGGAATCAAGGGTTTCGAGCATGACCTTGAATTCTTCTTTCGGAATGCCGCGGAAGATATGGGCTTTCCGGATCATTTCAAGATGTTTTTCCATAAATACCTCGATGTTGTTTTTCCAACAATTATATTGTAACAGGAAATTATGGTCTCACGGCAGGGGATAGTGTAGAATGACTGTAATCTGCATTTTAAATAAAGAGAGTCATGCAGTGCGGCAGGAGGAAAACAATATGAATATAAGAAGAGCAGAAGACAGGGACATCGAACGGATCAAGGAACTGCTGGTGCAGGTGCTGAATATCCATGCGGAAGGAAGACCGGATCTGTTTATCCCGAACACAACGAAATACACGACAGAGGAGCTGAAGGAAATCATTGCGGATCCCCAGCGGCCGATCTTTGTGGGAACGGATGAGAATGACAGAGTTCTCGGATATGCGTTCTGCATTATGCAGAAGCGGCTCCACAGCAACAATATGACGGATATCAAGACACTGTTCATCGATGACCTGTGTGTTGATGAAGCATGCCGCGGTATGCATGTCGGCAGAGCTATATATGAATATGTTGAGGCATATGCCAGGGAGCAGGGGTGCTACCATATCACACTGAATGTCTGGTCATTCAATACACCGGCCCAGGGATTCTATGAAAAGATCGGTCTGACACCGATGGAAACAACGCTTGAAAAAATCCTGAAATGATGCATGATCCGGGCATTTCATGTAAAAGTATGAAAACATTTACATTCATTTCATGAAAGCAAATAAAATATTTTACAGAAAATAATTGACAACATGTTTTCTGACAAGTATCATAACTGCATACCAAGGGAGGAAAGAGTTTTATGAAGAAGTTAGTTAACGTACTGCTTTCCGGCGCAATGGTATTCGGACTTGCAGCGTGCGGCGGTGGCGGCACAGCAGCTACGACTACCAGTGAACCGGCAGCATCCGCGGAAGCTACAGCAGCTGCAACAGCAGAAGCTACAGCAGAAGCTACAGCGGCAGCTACAGCAGAAGCAGCACCTACAGCTGATGCCGGTGATTCGTCCATCACAGTCGGTATCGCTATGCAGTTCGATACACTTGACCCGGCGCTGAGTACAACCGTTTACAACGGGTATGTAATCAACTCCATCTATGCAGGTCTCTTCAAGTTCGATGATAACAACCTGCCGGTTCCGGATCTGTGCGAAGACTATGATATGTCCGAAGACGGTCTCGAATGGACATTCTATCTGAGAAAGGATGCAGTCTTCTCCGACGGCACACCGATCAAGGCTGAAAACTATGTATTCTCAATTCTGAGAGCGCTGTCTTACGGTGCAGAAAACGCATTCCGTACCAGCGGCATGGTTGAGTACATCAAGGGCGCCAACGAATACCGTGACAACGCAATCAAGGTCGGCAAAGACTTCGACTGCCTTACAGAAGATCACAGCGGTGTCGGTGTTGAAGCAATTGATGATTACACACTCAAGTACACACTGAACCACATCGTTCCGTATCTCGACATCAACCTCGTAGGCGGCGGTGCTTGGTCTGCTCTGCCTCTTGATACTCCTCAGCATGATTCCACATGGTCCATCACACCGGGTTATGCTACAAGCGGTCTGTATGATCTCGTATCCTTCGACCTGAACGACTCCGCAGTCGTACAGAAGTCCGATACATTCTATGATCAGAGCAGAGTCACAATGAACGAGATCGTATGGCAGGTTATGTCCGATCCGTCCGCTCAGGAAGCTGCATTCAAGAAGGGTGACATCGACGTTGCTCTCAGCGTTTCCACAGACGGCGCTCTCAGCTACCAGGGCACAGACAACCTCTGGATGCTGCAGTATCCTTCCACATACTCCCTCGTTGTCAACTCCGGTGAAACAGGCAACCCTGCACTGGCAGACATCAGAGTACGTAAGGCTCTCTACATGGCTATCGACAAAGAAGCTATCGTAAACGTCATCGGCAACACAGACATGTATCCGCTGCTCGAAGGTTACGTTCCGTTCGGTCTGCCGGGCGCAAACGGTGACTTCCGTACAGAGAGAGATGCTGAAGGCTACGACATTGTCTATGACAAGGACGAAGCAATCAAGCTCCTGAACGAAGCAGGATACAATGAAAACAATAAGCTCCAGCTGGTTTACAAGTATTCCAAGAACTCCTTCCATGAGGATGTTGCTACAATGCTGCAGAGCATGTGGCAGGCACTCGGATGCGTTGATGTAACATTCAATGCTACTGAAGGCGGCGTCTACTACGATGAACTCGATCAGGGTCTGGTTGAAATCGGCCGTTATGGTCTGCAGACATCCGATTCCCCGATGACAATGCTGAAGAACTGGACATCCGACAACCTCGTTACACCGTATATGCCGGCAGATGCACAGGCTGAATACGATGCAATGATCAAGGAAGCATGGACACATGCTGATCCGGTTGAATTCGCAAATGCACTGCACGCTGCAGAAGACTGGCTGATCCAGGAGAACTACTATCAGTTCCCGATGTTCCAGTTCGCACAGCCTGCACTGGTTCAGTCCAACCTGAAGAACTACAAGCTCCACATCACAACTCTCGACTTCACTCAGTGCACAAAAGAGTAAGTCAAACACTTCCGTTTACACAACTATAAGATCTCTGAGAGGGACGTCCTGGCGGGCGTACCTCTCAGTGTTTGTTAAGAGAATCTTTTTGGAAAGGATCCAGGTCATGAAAAAAGTACTTGCCGGAGACATCGCGGAGCTTAAATTTGCCAATAACGTAAAGCTTTCCCCGGATGGAAAGTTTGCGGCTTTTGTGCAGACATCCAGTGATCTTAAGAAGAATGGCTACAGGAATGATATCTTCCTGATTGATCTGAGTGATGACAGCGTCAGACAGCTTACTTACAACGGCAAGAATGCGTCTTATATCTGGGAGAGCAATGATACACTGCTTCTGATGACGGAGCGCACGGAAGACGACAAGGCGGAAGATCTGGAAGAAAAGACCGTATTCTACAGACTGAATATCAACGGCGGAGAGGCTGCTCCTGCTTTTGCGGTTGCGGCATCCGTGCAGGGTGTATGGGCGCTTGGTGCAGGCATGTTTGCATTTAAGGTGCAGACAGACTGGAACAGACCTGATCCCGAAAAAGTTGACAAGGAAATCTGTGAAGAAGAGAAAGACTATCATATTATCGAAGAAGTGCCTGCCTGGGGAGACGGAAGGGGTTTTATTTCCGGCAAACGAAGCGCACTCTTTATTTATGATGAGAAGAAAAAGGATCTCTTAAGAGTCACTGAGAAATATGCGAATGTCGGTTCCGTTGATGTGCGGGACGGCAAGATTGCATACACGACGAGAACTTATGATACGCTGATCACTCTGAAAAATGCTCTGAACGTATATGACGTTAAGAAAAAGAAAAATACAGTGCTTGTCAGACAGAACAAATACGCAGTCGGTGCGGTTGCCTGGTCGGATGCCGGTATCTATTACACAGCATGTGATCATAAGACATGGGGAAACAATGAACTGGATAAGATCTGGAAGATTGATCCGGCTGCAAAGAAAGCAGAAATTGTCTATGACAATGCGGAGGAGCTGGCAATCGGCGGCATTGCCATGTCAGATACTTTCTACGGCGGATCGGCAGTGTTCACAGCCATCGGTAAGGACCTGTACTTCCAGGCTCAGAAAACCCACCTTAATGCAGTATATGTGCTGAAACCGGGCAAGGAACCGGTTAAGCTGGCTGAACTCAGCGGTGCCATCAACGGCTTTGCGGCAGACGGCAAAAAGCTTGTCTTCTGCGGCAGTGAAGCAAATGATCTCAATGCGCTGTATGTGCATGAGAAGGAAACCCGTAAGATCTGTGCTCTGAATACGGAGTATCTCAAGGACAGATATGTTGCCAAGGCTGAATATATCCCGTTTGTAAACAGTGACGGATATACAGTTGAAGGCTGGGTATTGAAACCGTTCGGATACAGTGCTAAAAAGAAGTATCCGGCGCTGCTTGAAATCCATGGCGGACCGCGGGCAGCCTACGGTGTATCGTTCTTCCATGAGATGCAGCAGTATGCAAGTGACGGTTACTTCGTATTCTTCTGCAATCCCCGCGGCAGCGAGGGCTATGGCGAGGAGTTTGCAGATCTGCGCGGAAAGTATGGTACAATCGATTACCGGGACCTGATGGAGTTTACGGATCATGTGCTGAAGAAGTACAAAGCAATTGATCCGGAGCGGGTCGGATGTCTCGGCGGCAGCTACGGCGGCTTCATGTGCAACTGGATCGAAGGGCATACGGACAGGTTTGCGGCAATTGCTTCGCAGCGTTCCGTATCCAACTGGGTTGCGGATTTCGGCGCCAGTGAGATCGGCATCACATTCGATTCGAATGAGATGGCTGCCACACCGTGGACGGATATGGAAAAGATGTGGGAACAGTCTCCGCTGAAATATGCGGATCACGCATCCACACCGATTCTGTTCATTCATTCACGCGAAGATTACAACTGCCCGATCGATCAGGGCATGGAAATGTTCTCAGCTATGAAATACTTCGGGGTACCTTCCAGAATGGTCGTATTCGAACACGAAAGTCACGGACTCTCCCGCATCGGCAGACCGAAGCACAGAATCCGCAGACTGAAGGAAATGAATGACTGGTTCAGAAAGTATCTCAATGAGAGTTTGGAGGGATAGGGAATGCTTAAGTATGTTTTGAAAAGAGTAGGAATCGGTATTGTCACTCTGTTCGCACTGATGACGATTACCTTCTTCCTCATGCACATGATTCCGGGTTCTCCGTTTGCCGGTGAACTGCAGGGACTGACCGTTGAAGCTAAGCAGCAGATTATCGATGCGTATCAGCTGGATAAGCCGATTATTGTCCAGTACGGTACATATCTGAAGAACTTCTTCTCCGGTAATCTCGGTACATCCATGGCCAGAAAAGGTCTGCCGATTGTAACCATTATTCAGAAGGGTCTTCCGAATACTGCCAAAGTCGGTCTGACAGCATTCTGCACAGCAATCGTAATCGGTGTCTTCCTCGGAAGCGTTGCAGCATTCTCCAAGAGCGGCTTCATCAAGGGTCTTGCGGCATTCATCGCTACCATCGGTGTCAGCGTACCGAGCTTCCTGTTTGCGCTGTTCCTGATGTATGTATTCGGTGTATGGCTGGGCTGGCTGCCTGTTATGGGTCTGAAGAGCTGGAAGCACTTTATTCTTCCTTCACTGGCACTTGCACTTTCGCCGATTTCCATGATTTCCCGTCTTACCAGAAGCTCACTGACTGAAGAGCTCCGTCAGGACTATATGATTCTGGCAAGATCAAAGGGAACGAGCTATGTACAGGCAATCTGGAGACATGCCCTCAAGAATGCCATTATCCCGGTTGTTACCTATGCCGGTCCGCTGCTGGCAACACTGCTTACCGGTTCATTCGTAATTGAATCCATGTTCACGATTCCGGGCATCGGTGCTGACTTCGTCGCATCCGTATCCGGCCGTGACTATACACTGATCATGGCTCTGACGATTCTCTACGGCGGACTTGTCATTGCGGCTAATATCCTGACTGATATTGTCAGCGCAATGATCGATCCGCGCATCCGTCTGAAGTAAGGAGGAACCTGAAATGAGTGAAATGAATCTGAATACTCCGGTAAATGAAGAATTTCCTGCAGATGCATTTGATATTCTTCCGGAAGATGAGAAAAACAATGAATTCATAGCAATGAAATCACGTTCCTTTTTCCAGGATGCGTGGTTCCAGTTCAAGAAGAACAAGCTGGCTCTGGTCAGTCTGATCTTCATCATCATCGTCGTGCTTATGGCAATCTTTGTACCGATCTTCTCCAAGTACAGCTATGATGCACAGGATCTTGCAAATACCAACAGCGGACCGTCACTTGCCCATTTCTTCGGAACCGACAAGTTCGGCCGTGATATCTTCGTCCGTGTTATGTACGGTGCGCGTATCTCACTGTCAGTTGGTTTTGCGGCTGCCGCAATCAACCTGTTCATCGGTATTATCTGGGGCGGCATGTGCGGTTATATCGGCGGCAGATTCGACCTGATTCTGATGCGTATCGTCGATATCATCTATTCCGTTCCGACACTGCTGTACGTTATCCTGATCATGCTGATCTTCGGATCGAATATCGGATCCGTGCTGCTTGCTATCTGTATTTCTTCCTGGGTAGGTCTTGCCCGTCAGGTAAGAGCACAGGTTATGTCTCAGAAGGAGCAGGAATATGCACTCGCCGCAAGAGTCATCGGTGCCAGCAATTTCCGCATCCTCTTCAAGCATCTTGTTAAAAACTGCATCGGACCGATCATTGTCAACACAACACTGATGGTACCGAGCGCTATCTTTACGGAAGCATTCCTCTCATTCGTCGGTATCGGTATTTCCATTCCGCAGTCTTCCTGGGGCACCATGGCTAACGATGCACGTTCAGTCATGAACAGCCAGCCTCTGCAGATGCTGTGGCCGGTTCTGTCGATCTGCCTTACAATGCTTGCCCTGAACTTTATCGGTGACGGTCTGAACCAGGCCCTTGACCCGAAGAAGAGAGGCTGAGCAGCTGTGGCTTCCGTACTGGAAATCAAAGATCTCACAGTAAAATATCATACGGAAGAAAACGGCACGGTCACTGCAGACCGTGCTGTTTGTCTGAATGCTGAAGCAGGCCGTATTACCGGTATTATAGGTTTTTCAGGCAGCGGCAAGACTTCATTGATGCTGGCAGTCATGGGTCTTCTGCCGAAGGAAGCAGAGATTGAAAGCGGAACGGTGAAGTTTCAGGGCACCGATATTACCGTCTCTGCATTTCCGGATTTATTGGCGCATGATACATTTATGTCGGGTATACGCGGAAAAGATATGTGCATGATCTTCCAGAATCCGATGTCATATTTTGATCCGACCGTGAAAATAGGTGCACAGATTGCCGAAGTGCTGCGCAATCACCGTAAATGCGGATGGTTCGAGTCAAGACGCATGGCAGCGGAGATGCTGGCAGCATTGAATGTGCCGGATGCGAAGAAGGTATGCAGGAGATATCCGATTGAGGTCAACGGCGGACTGCTGCAGAAAGCGGCCATTGCGATCGGTCTTGCCAACAAACCGAAGCTGCTGATTGCGGATGAGCCGTTCAGTGCACTCGATGCAGAGAATACGGCGCTTGTCTGTGAACGTTTTGAGGAGCTGAAAGACCAGGGATCTGCGGTAATTGTGATCCTGCATGATCTGTGTACGGCGGAAAGGCTGTGCGATGATATTGCGGTCATGAACAACGGTGAGATCGTTGAGCTTGGAACGGCGGCGGAAGTGATGAACAATCCGATCTCAGTCGGAATATACAAAAGAACTGATTGAATTTGCGAAGGAGACAGATGAATGATTGCTAAGTATGAAGAAGATCTGAAACGGATTGCGTCAGACGTATGGGAACATCCTGAACCCGGTTTCTGCGAATATGAAAGCAGCCGGATTCAGACGGAATACCTGCGTTCCCAGGGATTCGAAGTAACAGAGAACGTCGCCGACACAAGAACCGGATACATTGCCAAATTCGGCAGCGGTCATCCGGTGATTGCACTGCTTGGTGAATTTGATGCGCTGTACGGTCTTGGCCAGGTGGCGGATTGTGCGGAGTATAAGCCTAATGGAGAAGCCATGGGACACGGCTGCGGACATCATCTGCTCGGCACCGGCTGTATCGGTGCAGGATTGCTGCTGCGTGATTATCTGAAGGAAACCGGCAGAAGCGGTACGGTTCTTGTCTGCGGATGTCCGGCTGAGGAAAGCGGATCGGGCAAAGCGTACATGGCAAGGGACGGCGTTTTCAAAGATGTTGATATCGCCCTGGCATGGCATCCGTCCGTATACAACCAGGTTGATACCGGTTCATCGCAGAGCTGCATTCAGTGCTACTTCCGTTTCCATGGTGTAGCTTCACATGCGGCAGGTTCTCCGGAAAAGGGCAGAAGTGCGCTTGACGCCGTTGAACTGATGGATGTCGGTGTCAATTATCTGCGTGAGCATATGGAAAGCACCGACCGTGTGCACTACGCAATTACGAATGCCGGCGGTATGTCACCCAACGTTGTGCAGGCGGAAGCGGAAGTCAAGTATCTGATCCGTTCCACCACCAATGCCAAGTGCTCCCGTCTCTACCAGAGAGTCATCAATATTGCCAAGGGTGCAGCCCTGATGACGGATACAACCCTTGAAGTTGTATTTGATGAAGGTCTTTCCAATACGATCCCGAATTTCGTGCTGGAGGAAGTCGTAACGGCTGCCTTCAAGGAATGCGGTCTGCCGGAATATACGGAAGAAGAGCTTGCCTATGCGCAGAAGTTCAAGGATACATATCCCGATACGACGACATACGACCAGCTGGCTGACTACATCCTAGACAAGCGCGGTCTGCTTGCGGATATCAAGAATAACCCGATCTGCCGCATCCTGGTTGAAAACAGACCGAGCGATCTCTGTTCCATGGGTTCAACTGACGTAGGTGATGTCAGCTGGGTTGTACCGACACAGTCACTGAATACGGCATGCTACAGCTATGGCGCCGGCGCACATTCCTGGCAGTGGGTTGCGGAAGGCAAATCCTCCATTGCCATGAAGGGAATGTACAAGGCTGCGGAAGTGCTTGCGGCGGCGGCAGTGAAACTGTATGAAGATCCGGAAATCATCAAGAAAGCCAAAGAAGAGTTTGATATGCGTACGGACGGTCAGCCATATGAATGTCTGATTCCGGCCGATGTAAAACCGCATGTCATCGGGGAGGAATAACAATGCTGGTTATCAGAAACGGTATTGTCCATGATCTTGTAAACGAAAAGGAATACAAAGCGGATATCCTGGTAAAGGGTAAGAAGATTGCCGGCATCGGTGATTACAGCGATGTCAAGGGCACAGTCATCAATGCGGAGAACATGCATGTGTATCCCGGTCTCATTGATGCCCACAGCCATCTCGGTCTTTCCGGCTACGGCATCGGCTTTGAAGGCAGCGACTACAACGAACCGAGCAATCCGGTCACCCCGGAGATGCGTGCCATTGACAGCTTTAACCCGCTGGATCCTTCCGTCGGCAAAGCAGCCCGTGCCGGTGTTACAACTGTAGGTACGGGGCCGGGCAGTGCCAATGCCCTGGGCGGTACATGGATCGCGGTCAAAACGGTCGGCAAATGTGTCGATGATATGATCGTTAAAGATCCGGTGGCGATGAAGTGTGCCTTCGGAGAAAACCCGAAGCGTGTATACAGAGACAAGGGCAACGGGGCAAGAATGTCCACAGCCGGTCATCTGCGGGAAGCACTGCTGAAAGCACGCCAGTACATGGAAAAGAAAGAACTGGCAGCCGGTGATATCACCAAAATGCCGCCGTTCAACTATAAGTGGGAAGCGCTGATTCCGGTGCTGAAGGGAGAGATTCCTATCAAGGCGCATGCACATCAGGCCAATGATATTCTCACGGCGATCCGTCTGGCGAAGGAATTCAACGTAAAGCTGACGCTGGAACATGTCACGGAAGGCCATCTGATTGCGGATGAGCTCGCAAAGTATCCGGAGATACCGATGGCGGTGGGACCTACACTGTCGCATGCGTCCAAGTTTGAGCTGCGCAATATGTCCTGGACAACCCCGGGTATTCTTGCCAATAAGGGATGCCTGGTATCCATTGTCACCGATCATCCGTTCTCTCTGGAATATGATCTGGCACTGTATGCCGGCAGGGCTATTACGGCAGGCATGAAGCCGTATGATGCTCTTAAAGCCATTACGCTCAATCCGGCAAAGCATCTCGGCATTGCGGACAGAGTCGGTTCCCTGGAAGCAGGCAAAGATGCGGATATCATTATCTACGAAGGAAATCTGTTTGAAACAACAGGCAGACTTAAGACCGTCATCATCAACGGTAAAAAGGTAACGGGAGGAGGAGAACTATGTTACTGATCAAAAACGGAATGATTCATGACCTCGTACACAAGACACCTTACAAGGGAAGCATCCTGACGGAAGGCACCAAAATCAAGGCAATCGGCAAATCCATCAAGGCACCGGAAGGCGCAGAAGTCATCGATGTCAAAGGACTGGATATCTATCCTGGTTTCATTGATGCCCATGCTCACCTTGGTCTTGACGGTTACGGCATCGGCTTTGAAGGCGCTGACTATAACGAAATGAACGACATCTGCACACCGCAGCTGCGTGCCATTGACAGCTTCAACCCGCTGGATCCGACTGTTCATCAGGCAGCTATGGCCGGTGTCACCTGTGTGGCTACCGGACAGGGAAGCTCCAATGCCATCGGCGGCACCTGGATTGCGGTCAAGACAACAGGCAAATGCGTTGATGATATGATCGTCAAGGATCCGGTTGCGATGAAGTGCGCACTCGGTGAAAACCCGAAGAGATGCTACAGAGACAAGGGCAACTATGCACGTATGTCCACAGCAGCGCATATGCGTGAGATGATCCTGAAGACAAAGGATTATATGGCACGCAAGGCAGCAGCCAACGGTGATCCTGCCAAGATGCCGGGTTATGACATGAAGTGTGAAGCGATGATTCCGGTTCTGAACCGTGAAATCCCGCTGAAGGTTCATGCACACCAGGCAAACGATATCCTCACCGCAATCCGTATTGCCAAGGAATTCAATCTGAAGCTTACCCTTGAGCATGTAACCGAAGGTCATCTGATTGCGGATGAACTCGCCAAGTACAAGGATGAAGTACCGATGGCTGTCGGTCCGACACTGACCCATGCGTCCAAGTTCGAACTGCAGAACAAGTCCTGGACAACACCTGCTGTTCTCTCTGAGAAGGGCTGCCTGGTATCCATCGTTACCGATTCCCCGGTTGTTCCGCAGCAGTATCTGCCGCTGTGTGCAGGTCTTGCCGTACAGGCAGGTATGGATCCGTATGAAGGTCTCAAGGCAATCACGATCAACCCTGCAAAGCATATCGGCATTGCGGACAGAGTCGGTTCCCTGGAAGTCGGCAAGGATGCGGATATCATTGCCTACAAGGGAAATCCGTTCGAAGTTGATTCCACCTGCGAACTGGTTATCATCAACGGCGAAGTTATTAAGTAAACACGGAAGGAGCGTAAGAGCTCCTTTCATTATGGGATGGTATAATTGTAGAAAATGCAGCAGGACTGCGCAGGGAGATCATACATATGAAACAGAATGCAGCAGAAGCACTGGCTAAACTGAAAAGGGGTAATGAAGCATATCTGAAGGCCGGGTTCAATCCCGGCAATGTATCACCTGAAATACGTCTCAGCACATCAAAAGAGGGACAGGAACCGTATGCGGTCGTGATTGCCTGTTCCGACTCAAGAGTTCTTCCGGAGGCTGTATTCAGCTGCGGCATCGGTGAAATCTTTACGGTGCGCACAGCCGGGAATACGGTCGGGGAGACGGAACTCGGCAGTATTGAATATGCCGTTGAACATCTGCACGTACCATTGGCGGTTGTACTGGCGCATACATCCTGCGGTGCCGTAACGGCAGCGGTACAGGGGGAAAGAGGCGGATATGTCGGTGCCATTACTGCGGATATCGGTAAAGCTGCAGGTGAAGAAAAGGATGTCACCAAAGCGGCAGTAGCCAATGCGCTGTACCAGGCGGAAAAGATCCGCAGTGCTTTTACAGATAAGTACGGTCTGGAAGTAAAAGCAGCCCTTTATCACATTCATTCCGGTGCCGTGGACTGGCTGATTGGCTGAGAATACGAATTAAATGGGACTACTTGACAGGTTTGTTAGAATAGTAGTTGCGAGGTGAAATAAATATGAGTGAACAGAATCCTGAAACATGCAATCACAACTGTGAGGGATGCACAGCTGACTGCAGTTCAAGGCAGGGCGGAGGAATCCAGAAGATTACAACCCATCCGCGTGCAAAAGTTAAGAAGCTGATCGGTGTTGTATCCGGCAAAGGCGGCGTAGGAAAATCCTTTGTGACTTCCGTGCTGGCTTCCGAGATGCAGCGCAGAGGACATCGTACAGCCGTTCTTGACGGCGATCTGACCGGCCCGAGCATGGGCAAGGTCTTTGGTATTTCCGAGAAGGCGGTCGGTGACGGCGAGCTGATGTATCCGGCAGTGACATCTACGGGTATCCAGGTCGTTACCATGAATATGCTGCTGGACCAGGAATCCCAGCCGGTTATCTGGCGCGGTCCTGTCATCGGCGGTGTACTGCAGCAGTTCTATACCGAAGTATTCTGGGATGATGTGGATTATATGTTCGTGGACATGCCTCCGGGAACCGGTGATGCTCCGCTGACCATGTTCCAGTCCTTCCCGTTTGACGGTATCGTCATCGTGACAAGCCCGCAGGATCTGGTATCCATGATCGTTGAAAAGGCCATCAACATGGCCAAGATGTGTGACATCAATGTCATCGGACTGGTTGAGAACATGAGCTATGTCGAGTGCAGCAACTGCAAGGAGAAGCTCTATGTCTTCGGACAGTCCCATATTCAGGATGTAGCAGACAAGTACGGACTGAAGGTTCTTGCGAGAATCCCGCTGCGTGAAGAGAATGCACGTCTGAGTGACAGCGGTAAAATCGAAGAGCTGATCGTACCGGAAATGGCGGAAGCCGCAGCCGAAATCGAGAAGATTTAAGCTGACGTTCACATTGACTTCACATAGTACCTGTATACTGCAGAAAAAGGGAGGATACCATGACGAAGATACTGATCGTTGATGATGAAGACCGGATCCGCGAGATGATACGCAAATATGCCGTATATGAAGGATTCACTGCCGAAGAAGCGCATGACGGACTGGAAGCAGTCGAACTGTGCCGCCAGAAAAACTATGATCTGGTGGTTATGGATATCATGATGCCGAATCTGGACGGGTTTTCAGCCGTCAAGGAGATCAGGTCATTCCGTCCGGATCTTCCCTTTATCATGCTTTCGGCACTGGGTGAAGAATATGATAAGGTGCATGGGTTTGACCTCGGTGTGGATGACTATGTCGTCAAGCCGTTTTCCAGCAAGGAACTGATGATGCGGATTCATGCAATTCTCAAGCGTGTCAGGGGAAATACCGAGAAGGCGGATGTCTTCCGGCAGGGCGGGCTTGAAATTGATTATTCCGCACGTACCGTCAGTATTGACGGACAGCGTGTGCAGCTTTCGCCGAAGGAATATGAACTGCTTGTATACCTTGTGCGCAACATTGGTATTGCTCTGACCAGGGAGCAGATTCTGGAAACGGTCTGGGGATATGATTTCTTCGGGGATGACAGAACACTGGATACCCACGTTAAGCTTCTGCGCAGAAACCTCGGTGATTACAGCAGATATATTGTCACACTGAGAGGAGTCGGCTACCGCTTTGAAAAGGATTCTTAGTCTCAAATGGAAAATAGCAAGATACCTGCTGGCATTTGCGGCGGTCATGATCGGACTGATCGTGCTTTTTCAGATTGTTCTGCTGGAGCCGATGTATGAGAACAACAAGATCAGAACCGTAAAGCAGGTGTCTTCGGAAGTTGTCTCTGCGATTGAACGTGATCAGGATCTCGAAGATACACTGTACCGGACTTCCTTCGGGAATGATGTCTGTGTGCGTATCTTCAGTGAGAATGATGATATCTCGGCAGGCAATTTCGGCTGTCCGCTGTACAGAATGAGCGACGTGGAATTCCTGCAGGAAATCTCGGGAGCGCAGGCCAACAACAATGCCTATCTCAGCAAACGGAAATCACTGTTCGGAGGCGAAGGCGGACGCTCGATCAACTACACGCGAATCATCAACTCCGATGACAAGACGTATGTAGTGATGGTCAATACGTCGATTACACCGTTTGATGCAACCACCGCAACCCTGACCGGTCAGCTGTGGTATATCGCGGGTGCCATCTTCATTATGGTGGTGCTCATGGTTCTTATTATGAACCGCCGGATTGCCAAACCGCTGATGAAGATCAATGAATCGGCCAAAGCACTGTCTGCCGGTTCGTATACCGTGGATGAGGGCACTAACAAGTATCTGGAAGCGTATGAGCTGAACCAGACCCTGCAGAAGGCTGCTGAGGACATTCAGAAAGCGGACAAGGCCAAGAGAGATCTGATTGCGAATGTTTCCCATGACCTGCGCACACCGCTGACGATGATCAACGGTTACGGTGAAATGATGCGTGATCTGCCCGGTGAAAAGACCGATGAGAACATCCAGGTCATCATTGATGAATCACAGCGTCTGACTGCACTGGTAAATGATCTGCTGGATCTTTCCAAGCTTGAAGAAAACAGAATTACACTGGAAAAGTCTGTCTTCAGCATGTCTGATATGATTGGCAGGGAGATACGCAAGTACGATGTCTACCGCATGAAGGAAGGCTTCTCCATAGATACACAGCTGGAAGATGATCTGTTTGTGGAAGCGGATGAAAAGCGCATGGAACAGGTCTTCAACAACTTCATGACCAATGCCGTGAATTATTCCGGTGACTCCAAACGCATCATTGTGCGTTGTCTGCGGCGCGGTGATAAAGTCCATACGGAAGTGCAGGACTTCGGTGAAGGCATTGAACAGGACAAGCTGAAAGATATCTGGGACAGATACTACAAGATCGACAAGTCGCATGTGCGCTTTACAAACGGCAGCGGCATCGGTCTTGCGATAGTCCGGCATATCCTGGAACTGCATGGCTGCGAATACGGCGTCATCAGTGAAAAGGATGTCGGCAGTACATTCTGGTTTGATCTGCCGCTTACAGAGTCACCGGCAGAAGTTCAGCCAGCAGAAACCCGATAGAGAGAAACGGAGCGAAGGGAATCCTGCGCTCTTTTTCATTGTGCGGGTATATCACCAATACCAGTACACAGGCTATGGGCAGGGCATAGAGTATCCGCAGACCACGCATGAATGTCCAGGCAGTGATCAGCTTGACATCGCCGAAGCCGATCTTTTCAAAGAGACTGCATATGGTAAAGAGAATGAATACAGTTGCTGCTGTGTACGGATAACGTGTCTGCTGCAGAAACGACAGCACTGCGATGCCAATTGATGCAGGATCCGGTATTTCGCCGCATGCCGTATCCGCGGATGAAGCGAGCAGAAGCAGAGGTACTGCCGCAAGTACCGTGCGTTCCTGCGGAGCGAAGGTATAGAGCAGTGCACCGGCAAGCATCGTGGTGATCAGCGCATAGAAATACCTGTACGGGGCATCCTTTCCGGAGAAAAGATCGGCGGCGAACTGTACGGGTATGGCAAGGAAGAGATTGAACAGTACGGTTTTCATATGACCTCCTGCCAGTGTATACGCATGAATGCACGGCATTCCGCTGTCTGCGCAAATGTACTATACTGAACACAGGAGGATCTCGAAATGAAAGACATTAAAGGAACACAGACAGAGAAAAACCTGGAAACTGCTTTTGCCGGAGAAAGCCAGGCCCGCAACAAGTATGATTACTGGGCAAGCCGTGCAAAGAAAGACGGATATGAGCAGATTTCCGCAATCTTCACCGAAACAGCAGGAAACGAAAAAGAACATGCAAAGATGTGGTTCAAGTACCTGCAGGGCGGTGCCATTCAGGATACCGTAAGCAACCTCAAGCAGGCTGCAGCCGGTGAAAACTATGAATGGACAGAGATGTATGCAGAGTTTGCGGAAACAGCCGAGAAAGAGGGATTTCCGGAGATTGCCGCACAGTTCCGCGGTGTAGCAGCCATTGAGAAGGAACATGAAGAGCGCTACCGCAAGCTTCTGAAGAACATCGAAGAGAGCGAAGTGTTTGTCCGCAGGGATGAAACAACCTGGCAGTGCCGCAACTGCGGTCATGTTGTGGTTGCCAAGGAAGCTCCGGAAATCTGTCCGGTATGCAGCCATCCGCAGGCATATTTCGAAATCAAGAAAGAAAACTATTGATTACCGGGAACACAGGCCTGACGGTCTGTGTTTTCTGATGCCCGGATTTCCGTGTAAAATGAAACTGCAGGAGGTTTGCTTATGAACGCAATGGAGCGCTTCCGGCAATGGCTTGCACAGCTGCCGGAGGAACATGCATTATACGCGGAACTGCAGTCACTGAGTGAAGAGGAAATCAATGAACGCTTCCACAGTGAACTCGCATTCGGCACCGCCGGTCTGCGCGGAAAGACAGGTGCCGGCACCAACCGTATGAATGAGATCACGGTCGGCAGGGCTGTACAGGGAATAACGGACTACATCTGCAGCTTCGGTGAAGACGCCAAAAAACGCGGGGTTGTCATTGTGCATGATCCGCGTCATTATTCGGCTGAATTTTCCGTACTGAGCGCAGAGATTCTGTGTGCGGCTGGCATCCGGACATATATGTTTGATGATCTTCGTCCAACCCCGGAACTTGCTTTCCTGATCCGTTATCTGCATACCGTTTCCGGAATCAATATCACGGCTTCACACAACCCGAAGGAATACAACGGTCTGAAGGCATACTGGGAAGACGGCTGTCAGGTCGGCAGTGAAACCGCCGCCGCCATGACGGAGTGTATTCAGAAGGTGGATCCTTTCCACGGTATCAGGCGCATGGATCTGAAGCAGGCAGAGGAAGCAGGACTGCTCGTGCATCTTGGTGAAGAACATGACCGTGCCTATCTTGACTGTATCAAGGAGCTGGCCGTGCATGCGGATACGGATCTTGATCTGAGTATACCGATTGTTTATACACCGCTCAACGGTGCCGGAGCCGTTCCGTTTATGCAGGTCATGAAGGAGCGCGGCTTTACGGCATGTCATATTGTCGAAGAACAGCGTCTTCCGGATCCTGATTTCACAACCGTCGGCTACCCGAATCCCGAGGATCCCAAAGCCTTTGCGCGCAGTGAGCTACTGGGCAGGGAAACCGGTGCCGAACTGTTGATAGCCACCGATCCCGATGCGGACCGTCTGGCCATTGAAATCAGGGATGAAGAGGGGAATTACATACCTCTCAACGGTAATCAGACAGGTTATATTCTGGTCGCTTATCTGTTGGAGGGACTGTACAATGCCGGGCTGCTTCCGGAAAGCGGTGCCGTGGTCAAATCAATCGTCACCGGCAGTATGAGCACGGATATCGCGGCTGCCTACGGTGTGAAGGTGTTTGAAACACTGACCGGATTCAAGAATATCTGCGGCAGGATACCGCAGCTTGAAGAGGACGGATACACATATCTCTTCGGATACGAAGAATCGGTCGGATATGCGCCGAGTTCCGATATCCGTGACAAGGATGGAATCGCTGCAGGCATGCTGGTGGCGGAAGCTGCTGCGTATTGCCGCAAGAGGGGAAAGACGCTGTACCAGACGCTGAAGGAACTCTATGCTGAATACGGCTGGTGGGCAGAGGATGAGCCGAATATCGTCCTTGAAGGCATTGCCGGGGCAGAGCGGATCAAACGGATGATGGCCTGGCTCAGGGCTAATCCGCTGTCTGAAGCAGGCGGTATCCCCGTGAAGACGGTGATTGACTTTGCCGAAGGGTATGAGGATATTCCGCCGGCCAATGTGCTGAAGTATATTCTGGAAGACGGCAGCTGGTTTGCGGTGCGGCCTTCCGGAACGGAACCGAAGATCAAGTTTTATTTCTATTCAAAGCAGGATGATGCCGATACTGCACTTGCAGTAAACAGAAAGATCAGAGATGATGTATTTGCGGCCGTTACAGCGGTCAGTTAGGAGGAATGACGATGTTCAGAAAAATGGTCAGATCACGTCTGGCAATCAGTGAACAGGAATGCATTGAAGTGCTGAAGAATGAACCGCGCGGTGTGCTTTCAGTATTAGGGGATGACGACTATCCGTATGGTATGCCGATGGATCACTGGTACTGCGAAGAGGACGGCTGTCTGTATTTCCACAGCGGTATGGCAGGTCATAAGATCGATGCCATGAAGCGCCATGACAAAGTATCTTACTGTGTCTATGACAAGGGATTTGTCAGAGAGGGTGAATGGGCACTGAATATCCGCAGTGTCATCATCTTCGGCAGAATCAGAGTCGTTGAAGATCATGATAAGGCCATGGAGATTGTCAGAAAGCTCAGTCTGAAGTATACGGATGATACGGATTACATTGAGCGTGAGATCGTCTCGGCAGGAAAAAGAACACTGGTGTTTGCACTGGTTCCGGAACATATGAGCGGAAAGCTCGTAAATGAGTCCTAGGAGGCCGTATGAAAGTATTGGTTACAGGGTTTGATCCGTTCGGCGGAGAATCCGTGAATCCCGCCTGTGAGGCTGTAATGAGGCTTCCTGACCGTATCGGCACAGCGGAGATCATCCGTCTGGAAGTGCCTACGGTATGCCGTAAATCAATTGATGTTATCGAGCAGGCAATTATCACGCATATGCCTGATGTTGTGATCTCTGTCGGCCAGGCAGGAGGAAAACCGGATATTACGGTGGAGAGAGTCGGCATCAATGTGACTGACTGCCGTATCCCCGACAATGAAGGAAACCAGCCGGTGGATGAACCCATCTACCCGGACGGACCGGATGCCTATTTCTCGTCACTGCCGGTGAAAGCCATGGTGGAAGCCATCAAAGCGGCAGGTGTTCCTGCTTCCCTGAGCAACTCTGCGGGAACGTTCATCTGCAACCATGTTCTTTACGGTGTTCGGTATCTCTGTGAAAGAAAGTATCCCGGTGTAAAGAGCGGCTTCATTCACATTCCGTATATGACGGAACAGTGTGTGAACAAGCGCGGTACACCATGCATGAGTCTGGATGATATCGTGAAGGGACTGAGTGCTGCAGTGGCGTGTGCTGCTGAAAACTGCTGATACAAAAAAGAAATGCGTGAGCATTTCTTTTAGTTATCCGATCTTGCGTATCCGTTCTTCATGTGCTCGCTGGAATTCAGGATCAGTTTGTTAAGACAGCTGATCGTTTCCTTCTTCGCCATTTCACAGAGTTTGCTGTTGGCTTCGGCAGTGAGGGTGTAATCCCCGGTTTCCTGCATCTTTGCATCGTATTCGTTGAGCAGACGGTATCCATTGTTCATCATTGCGTTCTGGTAGCGTTCGACATGCTGGATGGCGCTGCCGAAATGGGGATCGGCCAGACCTCCGATCAGACGGCTTCCCCAGTAGAAGTTTTCCGTGGAGACATCCAGGGTTACATTGCTGAGATACGCAGGCATCTCGTTAACATTTGTGTAAACAGGGAAGACGGCATTGAAGGCATTTGATCCGAAGCAGATCCATTCCACACCGCGCAGTGCTTCCGGCATGTATCCGCGTATCTGCAGGATTGCCATTACACCCGTGCGGCTGATGCCGATCGGTCTGTAGATGCCTTTGCGGGGATCATCTGCTTTCTGGTAGGGGTTATACGGGGTTCCCTGATAATAGGAAGAGAGAATGTACTTGATTGCTTCCGGGGTGATCTTTCTTTCCGGCACAAGGGACCAGGGGATATCATCACTCTCCGGTGTGAAGTCGGCGTTTTCACCGTCCCAGCGGTATGTGCGGGGATTGAAGTAACGGCCGATATACCATGCACGCGGTGTGTTGTAGATGTGATCGGCATCGCTGCGGGATCCGAAGACATTGCGGGGATTGAAGACACCGTTCTGGTTCAGATCAAGGAAATGCTTCTCCGTGAATGCACGCAGGTCTCTTGAGCACATGTATTCCTTCTGCTCACCGTATGCATCATTGAAGTCAAAACGGTCAATGCCGAGCTGGTTCGGCATCATGACATATTCATCATCTTTGACACGTCTTGCCATCCAGTGGTGTCCGCCGATGGTTTCCAGCCACCAGACTTCATCACCGTCACTGAAGGCAATGCCGTTGGGTTCATACGTGCCGTACTGTTCCAGCAGAGAACCGAGTCGTACAACACCTTCACGGGCACTGCGGATATAGGGAAGCACGAGAATGACCAGGTCTTCTTCACCGAGACCGCCGGGTTTCTCATCATGCTCTTCGGTTTTGGCCTGATAGGTCACATACGGATCGGCACCGAGCACGAGGGGATTGGATGTAATGGTTTCAGTAGCTGTCATGGCGACATTTGCGTAATTGATGCCGCAGGCAGCCCAGATACCTTTGGAAAGATCCACACTCGGACATGCGGTATAGGTCAAAGGGTTATCCGGGAGTTCGATTTCAAGATGGGAGATGACGGATTTATAGGTTTTTCCCTGCTGTTCAGGGGTTACGTTGACAAGCTTCTTCACATCATAACGACCGTCATCATTGCGTGCAATCATGGTTGAGCCGTCATAGCTGGCTTTTCTGCCGACAAGTATCGTTGTGCAGGACATACGGGTTCCTCCTTAACTATTGGTATTGTACCAAAAGTAAAAGACATGGACAGAGGAAAGAACGACTCTCCATCGGTTTTTAAATAACTCTTGACAAGCTAAAATATACCCTTAAACTCAGAAGTATAGATACAGAGAGGTATACATATGGCAGTACGTATTGTTGCGGATTCTTCATCTGATCTGTTCAGTTTTGAAGGCATTGATTTCCGGTCTGTCCCGCTGAAGATTATTACAGCGGAAAAGGAATTTGTGGATGAACCCGGTATTGATATTGATCTGCTGGTGGATATTCTGAGGAATACTACGGAAAGAACCAGCACTTCATGCCCGAATGTCTTTGACTGGAAGGCAGCGTTTGAAGGGGCGCAGGAGATATTTGCCCTGACGATCACCAGTGCGCTTTCCGGATCCTGGGCAGCTGCGGCTGAAGCGGCAAAGGAATATGAAGAGGAACATCCTGGTGCGCGTGTGCACGTCATTGATACGCTTTCCACCGGACCGGAGATGCGTCTGCTTGCCGAAAAGCTGCGTGATCTTGCGACGGCCGGGAAGACCTTCGATGAAATGAAGGCAGAAATCACGGAATATCAGAAACATACACATCTGTTCTTTGCGCTTGAGTCACTGCGCAATCTGGCCCGCAACGGACGTGTCAGTCCGGCTGTAGCCAAGGTAACTGAGGTGCTCGGCATCCGCTTTATCGGCAAGGCCAGCGATGAAGGCAAACTGCAGCAGCTCCATATCGCCAGAGGCCGCAGGAGAACGGTAAACAAGACTTTCGAGGAAATGAAGAAGCTCGGCTATAAAGGCGGTAAGGTCAGAATTACCCACTGCGTCAGTCCGGAAACCGTGACATGGCTCAAACAGGAGATTCTGAAGGAATTCCCGGAAGCGGATGTCATTATTGCACCGTGCACGGGTCTTTGTTCCTACTATGCGGAGGCAGGCGGAATCCTGGTCGGATTCGAGGATCTGTAAACTGCAAATCTGTAGGAGTGTACAGGAATACGTGATACAATAGGCAGGTCTAAGGAGGACAATCAGCCATGAAGGAAACATATACATATTATCCGAAAGGAACCTGCTCGACAGAGATGATATTTGAACTGGAAGACGGCTATGTCAGAAGCCTGAAAATTGTCTCCGGATGCAACGGCAATCTGAAGGGAATCGCTTCTCTTGTTAAGGACATGCCGATTGAAGAAGTCATTGCCAGACTCGACGGGATCACATGCGGTATGAAGCCGACATCCTGCCCCGATCAGATTGCAAAGGGACTTGCTGAATATCAGGCCGGCCGTTAAGGACCGGCTTTTTTCATACGTTTGCTATTTTGGCGGATTCTCTGTAAGATTAGTGTGTTTATCTTAGCTGAGGAATATTCATGGATATTGCGATTATTATACTTGTGCTGATTGTGGATCAGGCAACGAAAATGTGGATACAGAGCAGTCCGGCAGTGCTGGCAGGTACGGAACTGATACCAGGTTTCATGTATCTGAATTATGTAAAGAATACCGGGGCGGCATGGTCCATGCTGTCCGGACAGCAGGTGCTGCTGAGTCTGATTGCGGTTGTGGAAATCGGAGTGCTGCTCTGGTTTCTGGTGAAAGTGCGCGGAAAGAAGAGACTGACGGAGGCGGCGCTGGCGCTGATGATCGGCGGGGCGCTCGGCAATCTCTGGGACAGGCTGTATCTCGGGTATGTGCGTGATTTTATTGATACGTATCCGTTCGGATATGATTTTCCGGTGTTCAACATCGCTGATGCGGCTCTTTGCATCGGGGTGGGACTGTTGATGATTGAAATGATCCGTGAAGACAGGAAAGAGAAGAAGAGTGTATGACGGTACTGCGTTTTGAAACAGAAGAAGCCGGCATCCGTGCTGATAAATATCTCGGCATGCATACAGACCTTTCGCGTACAAGAATCCAGCAGCTGGCGGAAGAAGGCAGGATGCTGGTGAACGGCAAACCGGCCAAGAGCAGTCTGAAACTGGAAGCCGGGGATGTCATTGAACTGGAAGTACCTGAGGTGGTTCCGCTGGATCTTGAACCGGAGAATATTCCGCTGGATATTCTGTATGAGGACAGTGATCTGCTGGTGATCAATAAGCCGAAAGGGATGATCGTGCATCCGGCCCCCGGTGTTAACAGCGGTACATTGGTCAATGCGCTGCTGTATCACTGTAAAGATCTTTCCGGCATCAACGGTGTGCAGCGTCCGGGTATCGTGCACAGAATCGACAAGGATACGACCGGCTGTCTGGTGGTATGCAAGAATGACTTCAGCCACGAAGCGATTGCGGCGCAGCTGGAGAAGAAGACATGCCACCGTGAATACCGTGCAGTTGTGAGCGGTGTGATAGAACATGACCGCGGACTTGTGGATGCGCCGATCGGCAGGGATCCCCGTGACCGTCAGCGCATGGCAGTTACCGAGAAGGGCTCCCGTGATGCGCGTACGCATTTCCAGGTGCTGGAGCGTTTCCGTGATGCGACCTATATCGACTGTGCGCTGGAAACCGGCAGAACACATCAGATCCGTGTGCATATGAAATATATCAACCACCCGATCATGGGTGATGAAGTATACGGCAGCCGCTGTCCGTACTTTGATACGGAAGGTCAGGTTCTGCATGCATACAGGATCACGTTTGTGCATCCGCGCAGCGGGAAAGAGATGTCCTTTGAAGCACCGCTTCCCGATTACTTTGAAAAGCTGCTCGGCATACTGCGGGGTGAGGCATCATGAGACAGTTCAGTTTTAAGGAACTTAAGGTGACATACATCATCATGGCGCTGTGTCTGCTGATATTTGCAGTGATCAATCTGCGGCCGATGGGTCTCAGCAAATCCGCCTGGGCAGTTTTGCTCGGGGCATACTACAGACCGTTCCTTTTGGCCGGTGAATACTGGCGTCTGCTCACAGTGGGATTTGTGCATGTGGATGTATGGCATCTGCTGATGAATATGACCGCACTCTACAATCTCGGCAGTATGCTGGAGAGAAGATACGGAGCCGTACGGTATACAGCTGTTCTTCTGATCTCGGTTGTCTGCGGCAGTCTCTTTATGGCAGCAGCCGGGGATACGGCCCTGGCAGTCGGTCTTTCCGGCGGTCTCTACGGACTGATGGGTGCGTATCTGGCTATGCTGTGGCGTATGGGCGTGCTGAACAATCCTGCTGTGCGCAGCGGTCTTATCAGAACGCTTGGCATCAACCTGATGATCAACTTCATGCCCGGCATTGCATACATGGCGCATGCGGGCGGATTTATCGCCGGGGTGCTGATGGGACTGGCGCTTGAACCGCAGTCCAGTCAGGCCATGAAGCGCAACTGCAACATTGCGCTGGTTCTGTATGCCGCATGCATGAGTCTCCTGGTTTTCACGAAGCCTGTGCTGCGGGATGATACATATCAGGGATTTGATCTCGGTCTGCTTGTCTTTGAATCACAGCATGGTCTGAAGAATCATGCGCTGCAGATGGCAAAACGTCTGGATGCACTGTATGATACGGATTATATGGAACAGTATTTGACTGTACACGGAGGATAATATGCCAAAGAGAGAGAACACACTTACCTGGGATGAATACTTTATGGGTCTTGCGCATCTGTCTGCTCTGCGTTCAAAGGATCCCAATACACAGGTCGGCGCGGCTATTGTCGATGAGAACCACCGGGTTGTATCGGTCGGCTACAACGGCTTTCCGAAGGGCTGCAGCGATGATGAATATCCCTGGGACCGTGAAGGCGGTGTATATGTTACCAAGTATGCATATGTCGTTCATGCGGAGCTGAATGCAATTCTGAACAGTCCGCGTCCGGTGAGCGGCTGCACACTGTACGTATCGCTGTTTCCGTGCAATGAATGCGCCAAGGCAATCATTCAGTCCGGCATAAAACGGGTCGTCTATGAATCCGACAAATACAGTACTACAGAGACAACCCTTGCCAGCAAGCGCATGCTGAAAAGCGCCGGTGTGGAGCTTGTCAGGATATCCAATACGGTTAAGCTGACCGTGGAGAAGATCCCCAATACATGTGATCAGTAAAAGATCCCGCAAGGGATTTTTTCTTTACCGGCGCCTATTCATAACACCTGTTATTTTTGGTATAACTAATAAGTGAGTATCAGGGGGGATGGTCTGAATGCAGCAGAAAAGAGAACTGACCGTCAGAGAACTGGCAGTAGGTGAAGCCGGTATTATTACCGATGTAGGAGGAAGCGGTGCTCTGCGCCAGCATCTTCTGGATATGGGTGTCATACCCGGCGCAATAATCGAAACAGTACGGTTTGCGCCGATGGGAGATCCGGTGGAAGTGCGTATCCACGGATATGAACTGACCCTGCGTCTGAGCGAGGCAGAACAGATCGGTATTGTCCGTACGGATGAACATGAAGAAACCGTACAGGCAGAGAATGATAAAACAAGAAGGGAACATCCGGGTCTCGGTGAACAGGGCAAACGGTATCATTCACGGAAGGATGAGAATCCGCTGCCGGATGATACGGTTCTGCGCTTTGGTCTGGTCGGAAACCAGAACAGCGGCAAGACAACACTGTTCAACCAGCTGACCGGTTCCAACCAGCATGTCGGCAACTTTCCGGGTGTAACGGTTGACCGGAAGGACGGTCCGATCCGCGGGCATAAGAATACACTCGTAACGGATCTGCCGGGTATTTATTCCATGTCGCCGTATTCGAGTGAAGAGCTTGTTTCACGTAACTTCGTGCTGAAGGATAAGCCGAATGCAATTATAGATATCGTTGATGCGACCAATATAGAACGCAACCTGTATCTGACGATGCAGCTGCTGGAGATGAATGTACCGGTGGTTGTGGCGCTGAATATGATGGATGAAGTTACCGGCAACGGCGGATCCATTGACGTGAATATCATGGAGGAAATGCTCGGTGTTCCGGTCATTCCGATTTCCGCAGCCAAGAACCAGGGTATTGAGGAACTGGTGGATCATGCCATTCATATCGCCCATTTCCAGGAGCTTCCGCTGAAGCAGGATTTCTGTGACATGAAAGCATACAACGGCGCTGTGCACAGATGCCTCCATGCCGTTATGAACCTGATTGAAGACCATGCGGAAAGAGCTGATCTGCCGCTGCGGTTTGCGGCCGGCAAGGTCATTGAAGGCGATGCCATGATCCTGGAACAGCTGGATCTGGATACCAACGAGAAGGAAATGTTGGAGCATATCATTCTGCAGATGGAGCAGGAGCGCGGACTTGACCGCAGTGCTGCCATGGCGGATATGCGTTTCCAGTACATAAACAAAGTCACCCAGGCTTCGGTGAAGAAACCGGCCGTATCCCGTGAACACGTGCGTTCACAGAAACTGGACCGTATCCTGACGGGAAGATTCACGGCCATTCCGATGTTCATCCTGATTATGTTCCTGGTCTTCTTCCTGACCTTTAACGTCATCGGTGCATGGCTGCAGGGACTGCTTGAAACAGTGATCGGCTGGCTTGCGGAAACCGTGGGAGGTCTGCTGGTCAGTGCCGGTGTCAATGAAGTCATACGTTCACTGGTTGTGGACGGTATCTTTGAGGGTATCGGCAGTGTGCTGAGTTTCCTGCCGATCATTGTGACACTGTTCTTCTTCCTGTCTCTGCTGGAAGACAGCGGATATATTGCGCGGGTTGCCTTTGTCATGGATAAGCTGCTGCGGAAGATCGGTCTTTCCGGACGCAGTATCGTACCGATGCTGATCGGTTTCGGATGCACGGTGCCGGCGGTTATGTCGACCCGTACACTGCCGAGTGAGCGCGACCGCAAGATGACGATTCTGCTGACACCGTTCATGAGCTGCTCGGCCAAGGTTCCGATTTATGCATTCCTGGTCAATGCCTTCTTCCCGAAGCAGGGCGGATTCATTATGATTGCGCTGTATCTGCTCGGTATTGTAACGGCAATCGTGATTGCCCTGATCTTCAAAGGCACACTGTTCCGCGGCGAAGCTGTTCCGTTTGTGATGGAACTGCCGAATTACCGTCTGCCGGGTGCGCACAATGTTATGCAGCTGTTATGGGAAAAGTCCAAGGATTTCCTGCAGAGGGCATTCTCGGTCATTCTGATTGCGACGATTGTGGTCTGGTTCCTGCGCAGCTTTGACTTCCGCTTCAACCTGGTGACATCCGATGAGAACAGTATTCTGGCAGCAGTTGCCGGTATTCTGGTGCCGGTGTTCAAACCGCTGGGTCTTGGTGACTGGAGAATCTGCACTGCGCTGATCTCCGGCTTCATGGCCAAGGAAAGTGTTGTGTCTATGATGGAGATGCTGTTTGCGTCTGCCGGCGGACCTGCAGCCGTACTCACGACATCAGCGGCCGGAACACTGCTGATCTTCTCGCTGCTGTATACACCGTGTGTTGCTTCTATTGCCGCAATCCGCAGGGAACTCGGCGGTAAATGGGCAATCGGCGTAGTGGTGTGGCAGTGTGCGGTGGCATGGATCGTGGCCTTCCTGTTCAGACTGATTACACTGATATAAAAAAATGAGCACTTCGTCTGAAGTGCTTTTTACATACCCAGAAGACTGCGTACGCGTTCGGTATTCTTGAAATGCATCTTGGCAATTTCGGGAAGTCTCTCATACCCGTATCTGCGGCAGAATTCAACAGCGCTCTTGTCTGCCTGGGCACCGCCGCCTTTGGCAAAGGGCATATCGTATTCCTTCTCCAGAGTATCCATTCTGGTGAGGAAGGCATACCTTGCCAGGACACTGGCAGCTCCCACAGCCGGATACTTGTCCTCGGCTTTGGTTTCAAAGTGAATGCCGCGCACAATGTTCCGGGTGTTCTTCAGGTAGTGGTAGTAAATCGGTTCGGGTGTGAACTGATCGATGATCTTAAGCGCCGGCAGTTCTGCTTTTTTCATCAGGTTCAGGTAGGCCTGGTTATGCAGCTTGGCTTTGATTGCATTCATGTTGTCGCGGGTGTGTACTTCGTTGTATTTGGAAGGCTCGACGATCAGCAGGGTGTGGGTCAGCTCTTTCATGATCTTAGGTGCCAGCTCACGGATATCCTCATCCTTCAGAGCTTTGGAATCCCGGATACCGAGACTCTGCAGCAGTGAAAACTGAGCAGGCTGTACAATCACAGCGGCAACACAGACAGGACCGAGATAGTCGCCGGTGCCGACTTCATCACTGCCGGCCTGGGCGGACTGTATCTCTGCGGCAGGGGCGGCGGTGAATGCGGCTGCGTAGACTGATGGATCTTTCCCCTGGAATACGGTTCTGCCGGTATTGTAGCAGGTGATGACGCAGTTCTCCGGACGCAGCTGGAAACGGGCGTATGCCGGAAGCTTCTGGGAAGCATATTCCTGCCATGTGGCATAGAGCCTGTCCTGATCATCGGGTGAGAGTGTAAGGGTGATTACGTTTTTGTTCTCCATAGGCCTATACTATAACAGACAAGTTGCCGAACACGCAAAAAATGAGTAACATGTATGAGTATTGAGGAAACATTATGATTCATATTCCTGAGAGCTTTTATTTTTATACAAATATCGCCGTCGGCGTATTGTATCTGTTCTTTCTGATATCCGGATACCGGCGCGGTTTTCTGCTGTCTGTTGTCACTGTGATCGGCTCGGTGATGTCTTTTCTTGCGGCCTGGCGCTACAGTCCGGTTGCCAATGAATATCTGCGGCTGTATCCCCGTGAACTGACACCGATGCAGGATACCCTGATGGCGGATCAGGTCTATGTATTCGTAAACCAGATTGCCTGGTTCCTGATCATATTCCTGGTGCTGAAACTGGTCTTTTTCCTGATCGGCAGGATTGCGGAAGGACTGCAGAAGGTGCCGGTGATCCGGCAGATCAGCGGCATACTCGGTGCCGGGCTTGGTGCTGTTGTCGCTACATTCTGGGTGCTTGCTTTCTGTGTGGTGCTGAATACACCGGTATTTGACAACGGACGGGCGCTGAAGAACAATTCCTGCCTGCATGTTATTTCCGATACGGCAAGGGCTGCGGTCAGTGAGCTCGGGGTTCCGGTGGACAGTACGGAAGCTTTGAACAAACTGTATACGGAAGCACAGAATCTTTCCGATGAAGACAGGGAAGCTGTGTCTGCCTGGCTGGATGCCCATGGGTTTGACAAGCTGGATGAAGAAAGCGGAGTGAATGACCATGAGTCTTGAGACAAGTCTTGAACTTGATGTAATACTCAAAGAAGCAGCCGGATACTGCGCTTTTTCACGCGGACAGAAACTGGTTGAGGAAACCCAGGTTACATACGACCCGCTTTTGATCAGACGTGACAATCAGAGAATACGGGAAGCACTGGCATGTACGGTGCATGCAGGTCCGATGCCTTTTTACGGTGTGCGCGATATTGAACCGGTGCTGCAGGCAGCTGCCAGAGGTGCGTCCATTACAGCACAGGATCTGATCCGGGAAGCACAGCTGATTGCCGGCATACGCGGTGCCGTGGCATATTCCCGCAGTCTTGAAATCAAACATGAAGCACTGGATGATCTGGTATCCACTTTGTCCGTGCATGATAAAACAGAGAAACGGATCCGGGAATGCATTGATGATTACGGTGACGTGATGGACAGTGCGTCGGCGGAACTGCGTGAGATCAGAAGAAATCTGCAGCGTGCGGATGCGGCGATTGCGGATGCGGTCAGCAGGTTCATGGCAACCCATCCTGACAGCGTCGTCGACAGTATCGTAACGGAACGCGGCGGCAGAGCTGTTATTCTGGTCAAGGCTTCGGAAAAGAATACGTTCGGCGGTATTGTCTACGGTGATTCCGCTTCCGGACAGGCATCCTATGTTGAACCGTCATCGCTCATGAATGCGAATAACCGGAAACAGGAGATGATTGCGAAGGAACGCGAGGAAATCGCAAGGATCCTGCAGGAGCTGAGCAAGGAAGTCGGCAGTATTGCGGCAGAGGAAATCGCGAATCTGGAAACCCTGGGTATTCTGGACTGTATATTTGCGAAAGCACAATGGGGTGTGGAGCGTGATGCGATTGCGGCAGAGCTGACCGAGGAGAAGATGTTCCGCTTTAAACGGGCAAGACATCCTCTGATCGATCCGAAGAAGGTCGTGGCCAATGATTATGAGCTGGCAGCACCCAAGAAGCTGTTGCTTATTACCGGTCCGAATACCGGCGGTAAAACCGTATCCATGAAGATCGTAGGTCTCTTTACGCTGATGACATACTGCGGCATGCCGGTGACGGCGGATGAGGCAGTACTGCCGTTCTTTGATCATGTGTTTGCGGATATCGGTGATGATCAGAGTGTGGTTGCTTCACTGAGTTCCTTCAGCGCACATATCGAGAAACTGGCGGATACGGCCAAAAGAGCAACCGCGGACAGTCTTGCACTGCTCGATGAAATCGGTTCCGGCACAGATCCGCGGGAAGGTGAAAGCCTGGCTATTTCCATCCTCAATGAACTGCGTCAGCGCGGCACCATGGTCATTGCGACAACCCATTACGGCAGACTGAAGACATACGGCAAACGGCATGATGATATTCTGCTGGCCAGTGTGCAGTTTGATCTGCAGGAGCTGCGGCCGACATACCGCTATCTCGAAGGATTCACCGGTCAGTCGAATGCCTTTGAAGTTGCCGAACGTTACGGCCTGCCCAAGAGCATCATCCGGTATGCGCGTTTCCTGAAGAACCAGGCCAAGACCCAGGAAGATGAACTGATCGACCGTCTGGAAAAGCAGCTGCTTGAATCACAGGCAGTGCAGGAAAAGCTTGCGGCGGAACTTGCCCAGGTGCAGGAGCGTGAAAAGGCACTGGCCGCAAAGGAGAAACAGCTTGAGCACGACCGTGAGACTCTGAAGATCAAAGCGGAAGAGGAAGCCGAGCAGTATCTCGAAGAGAAGCGGCAGGAAGCGGATGAGATCCTCGCCCATATGCGCTCCATGCAGGAGAATGCAAAGTACCATGAAGTGCTTGCGGAGAGAAAGAAGCTGAAGCAGGCCGAACCGGAGTATGTGCCTTCACAGAGCGGTCCGCATGAATATGAAGCAGGAGACACCGTTGAGCTGATCAGCGGCGGTCAGGCTGCGAGAGTAATTGAAGTACGCAAGAAGGATATGCTCATTAGTCTGAACGGCAGGGAAGTACGGGTGCGCAGAAACCAGGTGCGGCCGAGTCTGAAGGTTCTGCCGAAGGAGAAACCGGAAGCGTTTATTACTGTGCAGGGCGGCGGTATGTTCGATACGATGCCAACAGAATGCAATCTGATCGGCATGCATGTCGATGAAGCGATTGAAACGATGCTGGATTATATCAGCGAGGCAAAGGTGCACGGTCTGCATTCATTCCGGATCATTCACGGAGACGGCAGCGGTGCATTGCGCAAAGCCGTGCATGCCAGACTTGCCCGTGACAAGGCAGTCGAGTCATTCCGGCTCGGCATGCCGCAGGAAGGCGGCACCGGTGCGACCGTAGTGGAGATGAAGCACTGATATGGATAAGGGATATATCAAAGCAAAGCTTGCGACCCTGCCGAATGAACCCGGTTCATACCAGATGAAGGATAAGAACGGGGAAATCATCTACGTCGGCAAGGCCAAGAATCTGCATAACCGTGTGAACCAGTACTTTGTCGGTGCGCACGATTTCAAGACGACCAAAATGGTGTCGAATATTGAGGACTTTGATTTCATCGTGACCAGGAGTGAGAAGGAAGCACTGGTGCTGGAAATCAACCTGATCAAGAAATACCGTCCCAAATACAACATCATGTTCATTGATGACTCCAGTTACCCCTATATCAAACTGACCCGGGAGGAGTATCCGCGGCTGATGATTGCGAGGGATACCAGGAAGGATAAGAAATCACGGTATTTCGGTCCGTTCCCGGATGCTTCGGCTGCCCGTGATACGCAGAAGCTGCTGCAGAATCTGTATCAGTTCAGAAGGTGCACCAAGATACCGAACAAGGTATGTCTCTACTACCATATGAAACAGTGTCTCGGTCCCTGTGAATATGAGATCGATCCGGCGGTATATACCGAGATGAGTGAGAAAGTCACACGTTTTCTCAACGGGGATACCGATGAAATCGTCAGTGATCTGAAAAGAAAGATGTATCAGGCCAGTGAGAATCTTGAATTTGAACTGGCAGGTGAATACAAACAGATGCTGGATTCCATTGCCCGTGTCATTGACAAACAGATGATCGAAATGGACAACCGCGGTTCCAAGGATGTCTTTGCTTACTATGCGGACAAGGGGTATCTGGCCATTACGGGTTTTCTGGTGCGCAGCGGCACGGTGCTGAACAAGGAGTTCCGTCTGCGTCCGCTGTACGGCGATGCGGAGGAAGAGTTCCTGTCCTTCCTGATGCAGTATTACGAGGATCATCCCTTTGCGCCTGAACTGGTGCTGCCGTCCGATGTC
>JAFUCL010000116.1 GCA_017459725.1 Solobacterium sp.
GTAAGAGTAATGTCCAGTAATAGCGCTGTAAGACTAAAATCCGGTCTCCTTTTACGAAACCGGAAGTTAGTCGTGCATTTCACAAAGTGAATAATATTAATTAAGGTTGCCGCAATGGGATTTATAATAAACGGAAGAAGGAGATATACACATATGAATGAAACAGAGCGGATCATAGCCCTGTCCGATGCATTCGGACCGAGCGGTTTTGAAGAGGAAGTAACGGAACTGGTCAGAAGCGAACTGGACGGGTTTGACAATATTGAGGTTGATTCGATGCGGAATCTGCGCGTGGTGCTGAATCCCGGAACGAAGGGACCGAAGGTCATGCTCGATGCGCATCTTGATGAGGTCGGTGTTATTGTGCAGGCCGTGCGTCCGCAGGGAACGATGAAGTTTCTGCCGGTCGGCGGACAGAGTGCAACAAATTTCCCGAATTCCTCATATCGTCTGAGAAACAGGGACGGCAGGATCGTCAGAGCAGCAGTGGCTGTCAAGCCGCCGCATTTCCAGAGTGCAGCGGAGAAGAATGCCATGCTGACGGTTGCGGATATGGTGCTCGACTGCGGCAGTATCAGTAAGGAACAGACGGAAAATGAATTCGGTCTGGGCATTGCATGTCCGGGTGTGCCCGATGTCAGCTGTACATACGATGAAGAGAAGCGACTCTTCTACGGCAAGGCTTTTGACTGCCGGATCGGTGTGGCTGCCCAGATTGAAACTCTTAAGAGACTGAAGGGAAAGGATCTGCCCTGTGTGATCCAGGGGGCTTTCTCCGTACAGGAGGAAGTCGGCGAGCGCGGTGTATATGCCAACTACAAGGCATTTGATCCGGATCTGATGATCTGCTTTGAGGGATGCCCGGCCGATGATACCTTTCAGGAATCCTGGATGGTGCAGGCCGGCATGTACAAGGGACCGATGCTCAGACACTTTGATGTGTCCATGATCACGAATCCCCGTTTCCAGAAGTTTGCGCTGGATACGGCCCGTGAGCTGAACATCCCGGTGCAGGAAAGCGTGCGTTCGGGCGGCGGTACGGATGCCGGTATGATCCATAAGCAGGGCATTCCCTGCATCGTCATCGGAATCCCGGTCCGCTACATCCATTCAAGCAACTGCTACTGCACGCTGGATGACTACAAAGCGGCTGTGGATCTTGCCTGCGCGCTTGCGGAGCGGCTGACGGAAGAAACCGTGGCGGCGTTCTGAAAAGGCTTTATAACGCGAAAAACAAAGGTAACTGCGTTGCCTAAGCATAGTGCCGATGTTATAATATTTGCGAATTGATGGAGGAAATGAATCATGGGAATCAAGGATAAACTGCTGGGTTTTGTCGCACCGGTTGATGAAGACGACGAAGATGAAGACGTTGCGGAAGCCGAATACCGCGAACCTGAGACAAAGCCGATCAGTGCTTATGAACCTGCGAGGAATGATAGAGTGAAAACCAGTGTAAACAGCGATACAAAGATGGTTCTGTTTGAGCCGAGAACATTCGAGGAAGCAGAAGAAATCGCTATGCATCTGAAGCAGAGAAGAGCTGCAGTTGTAAACCTGCACCGTCTGCAGAGAGACTATGCACAGCGTACAATCGACTTCCTTGCCGGCGCTGTCTTCGCACTTGACGGAAAGATCCAGAAAATCGGTCATAATGTGATTCTTTGCTCACCGAAGTCCATCGGTGTTGACGGAGAAATCTCGCTTGACAGCAGCGACGACCAGTAAGCACGAAGAGATACTGATCCGTCTGCGTGATCTTGAGAACCAGTGTATACGCCGTAACCAGCATACAGAATCCATGTTTCTGAATGAGGAGGAACAGGCAGCTGCCCGGACCATGTTTCCGGAGTCTGCTCTGATCCGCTATGACGGCGGCTACGAAGGGGCACAGAAGAAGAAAGTCATCTTTCTCACGGATGAGGAGGATGACTTTTCTGATATTGTATGCATTGCCTCCGAGGCAGACCAGCGCTTCCGCACCATAGAACACAGGGATGTGCTCGGGGCATTGATGCATCTGCAGATCGACCGGCACAGCTTCGGGGATTTCTGGGTCACGGATGATCATATCTATATTTATACTTCTTCCGCCATGGCCAGGTTTTTGACCGATAACCTGACCAGGATCTCACGCCTGAATGTTTCGTTTGAGGTGATTGCGGAACATCCCGTGCAGACCTTTCAGTACCGTAAGTTTCAGGCTGTGATTGCGAGCAGCCGGCTGGATGCCGTGGTAGCTGCTCTGGCGCATATCAGCCGCGGAAAAGCGAAGGAAATGATACGGGAAGGGCTCGTCCAGATTGATCATGTGACGCTTGTCGAGCCTGATGAAGTATGCAATAATAATTGTACGGTTTCGATTCGCGGAACAGGTCGTTTTATTTATGCCGGCGTTGTTCACAAGACACGAAAGGACAGAATCGTTGCCGAGTTCTGGCAATATATCTGAGAAAGGAGCAGCCATGAGTTCACCCAGACCGACATTCAGGGTTATGAAAAACGGCTATGACCGGTTTGCGGTGGATGATGCAATTGAACGGTATGCCGCTCAGGTTGATGACCTCCAGAACAAGCTGGCTCTGTATGAGCAGCAGATGCAGAAGGCCAATGAACAGCTGAACCGTCTGCAGACGGAGTACTACCAACTGGAGAACTCCATAACGGCAGAGAAGAGGGCAGCTGAGAACATTGCCAGACTGTCGCTGCGCGAAGCCAATGAGATTATAGAAACAGCACAGAACAATGCGGACCTGATCGTGCGGCAGGCACTGATCACCGCAAGGGAGATCCTGACGGAACTGTCGCGTCTGTACAATGATGCGAATACGGTCAAGACTTCCACACGTGTCAAGCTGGAGGATCTGATGCGGGAACTGGATTCGTTCCGTCTGCCGAAGATGCCTGATCTCAGCTGGCTGCAGGAAGCCGAAAAGAAACTGCGTTGATCCGGACACGCTGTCATGAGGGATTATAAGAGAGTCTGCGGGTGGTGCGAGCAGATATGAAGTCATGAACAGATATCACCGTGTGAGCATGCGTATCCCTGCGTTAAAGGGAAAAAGAAGGGCACGGATTATTCCGTGAACTAAGGTGGTACCGCGTGATGAGCGTCCTTAGACAGGACGCTTTTTATATGAAAGGTAAGGTAGGGAAGACTATGGATTACAAGAGCACACTGCATATGCCGAAGACTGACTTCGAGATGCGCGGAAATCTGGCAAAGAAGGAACCGGGCATTCTCAAGCAGTGGCAGGATGACAACTACTATCAGAAGTTCCTCGATCACCACAAAGGGGAACAGGCATTTATTCTGCATGACGGTCCGCCGTACGCAAACGGTGACCTCCATGCCGGTACTGCGATGAACCGTATCATCAAGGATATGATCGTACGTTCACACGCAATGAGCGGTTATTACACACCGTTCTTCCCGGGCTGGGATACCCACGGTCTGCCGATTGAAAACGCCATTCAGAAACTCGGTGTAGACCGCAAGAGCATGCCGGTAGCTGAATTCCGCCGCAAGTGTGAGGAATACGCAAAGAACCAGATTGCCACACAGAAGGAAACTGAAAAGCGTCTGGGTCAGATTGCGGATTATGATCATCCCTACATTACGCTGGACAAGCACTTTGAAGCACGCCAGATCAGGTCATTCGAAAAGATGGCACTGGACGGACTGATCTTCCAGGGTCTCAAGCCGATCTACTGGTCACCGTACAACGAAACAGCGATTGCGGACTCCGAAATCTTCTATAAGGATGTTACGGAGCCGACCATCTATGTTGCTTTCCAGGTAGCGGACGGCAAGGGTGTTCTCGATTCCAATGACTACTTTGTCATCTGGACAACCACACCGTGGACAATCCCCAGTAACGAAGCAGTATCCCTGCATCCGGATCTCATCTACGCTGAGGTTGAAACGGAAAAGGGCAACCTGATCGTTCTTGAAAAGTTCGTTGACCGTCTGCTGGAAAAGTTCGGTCTTGAGAACAAGGGCATTAAGAGAACCTTCCGCGGCCGTGAGCTGGAGATGGTCACATATCACCATGTTGTTCTTGATAAGGAATGCCCGGTCATTCTCGGTGAACACGTTACCGATGAAGACGGTACCGGATGCGTGCATACTGCCGGCGGTCACGGTCTTGACGACTACTTTGTCTGCCAGAAGTACGGCATTGCGCCAATCTGCACCGTTGATGAGCGCGGCTACATGAACGAAGAAGCAGGACCTGAATGCCAGGGACTGACCTTCGAAGAGTGCTCCAAGAAGATCATCACCATGATGAACGAGAAGAATCTCCTGCTGGCTGTGGAGACGATGACACACTCCTACCCGCATGATGACCGTCTGAAGAAGAAGGTTATCTTCCGTGCTGCCAAGCAGTGGTTCTGCTCCATTGACAAGATCCGCGATCAGCTGCTGGATCAGATTCAGAACAACGTGACCTGGTACAACGAATGGGGTCAGGTCCGTATGTACAACATGATCAAGGATCGTGCCGACTGGTGCATCTCCAGACAGCGTCTGTGGGGTGTTCCGATTCCGATCTTCTACTGCGAAGACGGTACACCGATCATGGAGAAGGAAGTCTTCGAGCATGTCGCTGATCTGGTTGACGAGTTCGGTTCCAATGTCTGGTTCGAACGTGAAGCCAAGGATCTTCTGCCGGAAGGCTATACCAATCCGGGTTCCCCGAACGGTATCTTCACCAAGGAGTCCGATATCATGGACGTCTGGTTCGATTCCGGTTCGTCACACAATGAACTGCAGGCCCGCGGCGGTGAATATCCGTGCGATCTGTACTTTGAAGGTTCCGACCAGTACAGAGGCTGGTTCAACTCTTCCCTGATTGTCGGTACGGCAACACACGGCTGCGCACCGTACAAGTCTGTTCTCTCCCACGGTTATGTATGTGACTCCAAGGGCGAAAAGATGTCCAAGTCACTGGGCAACGGTGTTGACCCGAGAGATATCATCAATGTCAACGGTGCGGATGTGCTCCGTCTCTGGTGCATGATCTCCGACTTCAAGCAGGATGTCCGTCTCGGTGATTCCAATATCAAGCAGGTATCCGACCAGTACCGCAAGATCCGCAATACATTCCGTTTCCTGCTCGGCAATATCAATCCGGAAGACTTCGATCCGAAGAAGGATATGGTGGCTTACGAGAACCTGACCGATGCCGACAAGTATATTCTGATCCGTCTGAACGAAACGATTGCGGAAGTCAGAGAAGACATCATGGTCTATGACTATGTCGCCGCCAATAAAGCGCTGATGAACCTCATGGTCAATGAGCTCAGCTCCTACTACTGCGATTTCACCAAGGATATCCTGTACTGCAGCGACGCTGATGCACTGCGCCGCCGTCAGGTACAGTCTGTTTACTGGCAGGCAACCGATGCCCTGGTCAAGCTGTGGGCTCCGTTCCTTGTCTATACTGCTGAGGAAATCTGGCAGCACTTCTCCGATGACAGTGAAACATCCGTTCACTACACACACTTCCCGGAAGTGAAGGAATATGCGGATGCCGAGGCAATCAAGGCTAAGTTCACACGCATGCTGGAAGTCAGAAGCGTTGTTCTCAAGGCTCTTGAAGAAGCGCGTACAGAGAAGCTGATCGCCAGTGCGCAGGAAGCCATGGTTACGCTGAAGTGCCCGGCAGCTGATGCGGAGATGCTGAAGGAAGCATTCGGCGCTGATACGGCACAGTGGCTGATCGTATCCAAGGTTGTCTTTGAAGAAGCAGAGGAAGTATCTGCAGAAATCACAAAGGCTCCGGGAACCAAGTGTCCGCGCTGCTGGAACTACAGTGAGGAAGCAGACGAAGAAGGTCTGTGCCCGCGCTGCCGCAGTGTTCTGAAGAAGGCTTAATAAAGCAAATGGATTTCTTCCCTGAATAATCCGGAAAAATGAAGAACCGAAGAGTAAAGAAAAACTCTTCGGTTTTTTTGCCGGAGAGCAGTATACACATACATATCGGAAGCGGAATGTTTGTTTTTTGTAAGGAGGGAAGGATGTATTCTGTCTGACTGCAGAAATCATCTGAAACAAGAGTATGCTATATATTCCAATCGGGAATAGAAAAACGGAATAAATGAATTGTTCATCATGACAAGTATTTCTATTATGAAGTTGACGAATTCGTTAGCGAAAAATTGATCGAGTAAAGGAGTACTGTCATGAAAAGCACCTATAATTTACAAAAATGGATCTTGATAGCCATTTCTGCCGCTTTAATGTTCTTTGGAAGGTATCTGCCGCCTGTTATGGGCTTATCTGCTGACGGAATGCAGATTCTGTGTATTTTTGTCGGATCACTTCTGCTGTGGCTGTTTGTCGATACCGTATGGCCAAGCATTCTGTGTATGATTGCTCTCTGTTTCAGCCCCCTGTACAAATATTCGACCGTGATCTCCGGATCCTGGGGAAACTGGATCGTTGCGTTCCTCATCTTCAGCAATATAGTCACAAGCGTGCTGACGAAGTCCGGATTCCTGAAAAGAGTTGCCATTTGGTTTATCACCAGACCGATTGCCAAGAAATCGCCGTGGTTATTCTTAACACTGCTCTTCCTGTCTCCGATGGTGATCGGTGCATTTATGTCACCCATCCCGACATTCATTGTCTTCCTGCCGATCATGGAGCAGATCTATGCTGAGTTGGGATATCAGAAGGGTGAACGTTTCCCGGCTATCTGCACACTGGGACTTCTTGCAGCATCATCTTTCTCTACTGCCACAACCCCGATTGCACATACATTCCCGATCCTCGCCATGTCCTTATATCAGAAAGATGCAGGGACAGCTATCGATTTCCTGTCTTACACAGCAGCCGGTCTTGCATTCGGTGTTGTCGCGCTGATTGTTATGATGCTGATATTCAGATTTGTCTTCAAGCCTGATCTTTCCAGACTGCAGACGCTTGACTCGGAAAAACTGAAGCAGAATATCGGAAAGGTAACGACAGTCGAAAAACTGGCTCTGGCGGACTTTATGCTTGTCGTCCTTCTGTGGATGGCTCCCGGTCTGTTAAAATACATCGCTCCGACAGTCGCAAATTATATCAACAGTTTCGGAACACCGGTGCCCGCAATGATCGGTACGGTATTGCTGTTCTTTGTAAAAGTTGATGATAAGCCCCTGCTTAACTTCAAGGAGACAATCGGCAATGGCGTTCCATGGGGTGCCATCGTACTTGTTGCCGCAACGATGATCATAAGCAGTGCTCTTACAAATCCCGATGCGGGTATCACAGCTGCGTTTATCACATTGATCGAACCGGTGACCAAATATGTCTCAGGCAATGTTCTTGTGATCATCATCATCGTCCTTACTGCGGTTTTAACGAACTTTATCTCAAACACAGTCGCTGTAACGATGTTCTACAGTATCGCTATGCCTATCGTATTTGCAAATCCTCAGCTGGGCGTAAACCCTGCAGCCTTGGCCAGTATGATTGGCGCAGCCAGCTGTATCGCAATGGCTACTCCGCCTTCGACCGCCCATGCAGCACTCGCTTCAGGAACCGGATGGCTGGACACAAAGACGATGCTCACGCACGGAATGCTGCTGTCCATCGCGGCAGGCTTGATACTGGCACTTATTGCATATCCGATTGCGGCAGCTTTGATGTAACTTCAAGATTGCTGCGGGCATAATCGATAAACCATTGGAGCTGGGGGACTGTTTTGGATCTGCTGTTGATCACTACAGCAGTAAATCTGTAGAGATCTTCTTTGATCGGTTTGATCAGAATATCCTTCTGCGGAATTAAGACTCTGGAAGACAGAATAGATACCCCCAGTCCGCTGCTGACCATATCCAGAACACTTGATATGGAATCCACATAAGAAACGATATTGAATTCCATATCAAACATCTGTGAGACCTTGTTTAGCATGGAATGATACTGCTCAAACTTTTCACTCACCGAAATAAAAGGCTCTGCCTGAAGATCGAGAAGAGATACTTCATCCTTCCCGGCAAGCGGATGATCCTTATGAATAACGGCAAAAAAGTAGTCTTTAAGAAGCGGCTGCAGTTCGTATTTCTTTGAAACAAAAGAATAGCCTGATTCGCATA
>JAFUCL010000117.1 GCA_017459725.1 Solobacterium sp.
TCTCTTGAATATCGCCATTGAAATGAAATCTTTTCACTCTGGCTGGCTTCATTTGGATGTTCGCTTTGAATGAATCTAAAAAGAGGCTGTTTTCCAGCCTCAGAATGTTTCACCATTCCTTAACTGTTACAGCCTCTTTTCTCTGACTATTCCTCTACAGTATGTCCGCTTTCTTTCCACAGACGGTCGGCAGTGACCTTCCATTCTTTGGAGCGTTCCTCACAGCGTCCGCTGAAATCCTCAATCGGATCCGGATTCTCCAGATCTGTGCTCTTCGCACCTGTTTCATGAACGATCTTGGTAAGTCTTCCCGGATTATCAAGAACCGGACACGGTCTCAGATGATTCTTATTGAACGGCTGATTGTCATGATATCCCATAAACAGCGGTCTTCTCAAAGCATCCAGCAGTGTATATTCACGGATATTGGTGTCACTGTAGTGAATGAAGGCACACGGTTCCACATCACCGTTCGCATTGATATGCAGATAACGTCTGCCGCCGGCAATACAGCCGTTTACATATTCACCGTCATTCCAGAAATCCATTGTAAAGATCGGCTTGGTGCTGCGGAACTTACGGACCTGGTGATACATGAATTCTCTCTGTTCCGGTTTTGCGAGCAGTTCAGGCACAGCCGCCTGTCCGCACGGCATATATGTAAAGAACCACGCAAACTTGGCGCCCTTGGCAATCATGTCGTCAAAGTATGCTTCAGAACCGATTACTTCTGCATTTGCACTTGTATAGCAGCAGCTGATGCCGAAGGGAAGTTTCTTCCGCTTCAGAATATCCATCGCACGCACAACCGACTGATATGTACCATGACCTCTGCGGTCATCCGTTGCTTCCTCGAATCCTTCCACACTGATTGCAGGCACAAAATTCTTCACCCGCAGCATTTCATCCGCAAATGCTTCATCAATCAGTGTAGCGTTTGTGAATGACATGAATACACAGTCATTGTGCTCTTCACAAAGACGGATGACATCCTTTTTCCTGACCAGCGGTTCGCCGCCTGTGAACAGGAACATATATGTACCGAGTTCATTTGCCTGATCAACAATATTACTGAGTTCATCATAGGTCAGATTCAGTCTGTTTCCGTATTCTGCCGCCCAGCAGCCTGTGCAGTGCAGATTGCATGCGCTTGTCGGATCCATCAGGATAGCCCACGGAACATTGCAGTGATACTTTTCACGTACTTCATCCTGTCTCTTCCAGCCAAACAGCACTGCATTCAGCAGAAAGTTCTCAAACAGCTTCTTTCTGACATCCGGATCAATATCCGTCCACAGACTCATCAGCAGCTGATACCAGTTGGAGTCCTGACTGTCCAGGGCTTTATGCGCTCCGGTTCTGGCTTTGATCCATGTATTGGAAACATCCAGCCGGTCAATCAGACCAAGCAGATTCGGGATGCTTTCAGCAGGATTTTTATCCAGATAATTCAATGCGGCCTTTACAGCCATTGCCTGAAGGCTGTCTTTAATCTTTGCCATTCAATAATCCTCCCAGCGAACAATAAACATTCGACTCTTCCATAGTAGTTAATTCCTCACCGGAAGGTTTTCTACAAATCATCGCATTTGTATATTCTTTCAGGCGGAAGATAACTTGCATGCATTCCAAATATGGCCTGTCACCTGTATTTCCGGCACCGGCTCATCCGGCCGATGTTTCCCTGTATGTTGACTTTCGCGATAACATTTGTTATTTGTCATCACTAATCGAAAGGGAGATTATCTTGCGGCGGCCTGTTAAAACCCGGGAAACACTGCTGGCAAGCGGGAAAGAAGAATTCCTTGCCGGCGGTTATGAGAAAGCTTCACTCCGGACAATCTGTAAACGGGCCGGTCTGACCACCGGTGCCTTCTACAATCAGTTTTCCGGAAAAGAAGAACTGTTCTCAGCTTTGGTTGAACCAATGCTGGGCGGATTTCAGTTGATGTATGAGACCGTCATCTCACAGGAACTGGCAGATCTCAGCAGCGGAATGGAAAACGAAATTACCGCCATTACCTATGCCATACAGCACAAAGATGAATTCCGTCTCCTGTTTGACTGTTCCAAGGGAACCAGATACGAAGGCTTCAAGGAACACCTGATTCATGAAGTGTTCTATCCCAGCTACCAGGCTGTATTCGACCGTTATGCGGGAAAACCGGTGGATCAGGCGCTTGTCCTGCTGATTCTGCACATGAAATTTGAGGAGTATATGGAACTCATTTACGGAAATTACACAATGGATGATGTGAAGCGGTTGATCACACAGATCTCACGCTTCTCAATCGCAGGATTCCACACGCTTCTGGAAGAAGTCAATAAAACAAACTGAACGCCCGGCCGGTAAATCGGTCAGGCGTTTTTAATAACATTTTTGCAGAACTGTTATCGGTAAAACCGGCAGGAGGCCGTTTTTATACAACACATACCATATACAACAACATAGCCATGGGACGGCCGGATGCGGGTTTTGAAGAAGTTGCGGAAGCCGCAAAAAAGCACGCTGTTATGACTTTATCATGAATCTGCCCTATGGCTTTGACACTATGGTCGGTGTACGCTGAGCCAGTCTTTCCGGCGGTGAAGCACAGCGTATCTCCATTGCAAGATGTATTCTCAAAGACGCACCTGTTATCATCCTCGATGAAGCAACCGCCAGTGTGGATGCAGACAATGAAGCCTTCATTCAGCAGGCTATGTCGGAACTCTGCCGCAATAAAACAGTACTTGTCATCGCCCACCGTCTGAATACGATCCGGAGTGCAGACCGCATTTCCGGTAACATATGACCTGACTTTAAAGCAACCAAAAACCCATTGCCCTACAGTTCTTCAGGGAACCGTACAGTAATGGGTTTGTTTTATATGATTATTGTCGGTACTCAGATATTCTTGGGTGCACTCCCGGGTTTGTAGCTGACCGTACCGTTGATGCGGTCGCCTGCATCACCTGCCGCCGTCGGAATATATCCGTGTTCATCCAGTTCACCCGGTGCATACTTCGCACAGTAGATGGTGACATCCGGATGCTTCTCAGCAAGCAGTTTTACACCGACTTCCGAGGCAAAGATGCACATGAACTTGATCTTTTTGCATCCCTGTTCCTTGATGTAGGAGATCGCTGCTTCAGCACTTCCGCCGGTAGCCAGAGCCGGATCCACGATCAGCACCTGACCCTCTGTAACATCAACCGGAAGCTTGAAATAGTAGGTCTTCGGCAGCAGTGTATCTTCATCTCTGTAGAGACCGATATGACCGACTTTGGCAGTCGGTGACAGCATTCTCAGTCCGTCCACCATACCCAGGCCTGCCCGCAGAATCGGCACAATCGTAAAGTCTTCCGCAAGCACGGGTGATTCAAATCTGGCCAGCGGTGCCTGGATCATAACAGACTTTGTCTTCAGATCCTTCAGAGCCTCAAAGCCCATCAGCATCGCCAGTTCCTTTACCAGCTCGGAGTATTCCTTGGAGCCTGTATTGACATCACACAAATGCGTTACTTTATGCGCAATCAGCGGGTGCTCAAATATCACAAGATTACTGAACTTTTCTTCCATACATCAATACCTCACTTGCTTTCATTATATATGACCGGCCGCAAAATTCCTGTAAGTTTTGGATAAGGCAACGTAAAATATATTCAGTACCGTAAGGAGATAAAACAATATGGCAAGAATTCTCGTTTCCAACTGCCTGCTCGGCTGCATATGCCGCTATAAAGGTGATTCCTGTGAGAATGCACGGGTGATTGCACTGGCAGATGACCATGTTCTGATCGGTGTATGTCCGGAACAGAACGGCGGTCTTTCCACCCCGCGCAATCCGTCTGAACGGGTAGGAGCCAAAGTCATTTCCAATGCCGGGAAAGATGTTACGGCAGAGTATACTCTCGGCGCGGAAACAGCGCTGAAGCTGGCCAAGCTGAACAAGGTGGATTTCGCCATTCTCAAGGCAAACAGTCCCTCCTGCGGCAAAGGCATCATCTACGACGGTACGTTCACCGGCGCAAAGAAACCGGGCAATGGTGTTACCGTGGATCTGCTGCAGGCTAACGGTATACCCGTATATACCGAGGATGAGGAGTGGCCCTTATAAGAAAAAGCGGCATGCATGATACATACCGCACAGTCCGTTGAAAGACGGACTTTTTTTATTCCGAACGCAGCGCTGCGACAGGATCGCTCTTGGCTGCTTTCCGTGAAGGAATAATACCGCCGATCATGGTCAGGATCACACTCAGCAGCACCAGCGCTACAGCACCCTGCACAGGCAGTCTTGCCCAGATATCCGCATCCGTAAAGTGATGGATCAACTGGTTGCCCGGAATCAGTAACAACAGTGAGATACCGATGCCGAAGAGACCCGACAACAGGCCGATAATGAACGTCTCCGCATTGAATACGGAAGATACATTGCGCTTGGAAGCACCGATGGCACGCAGGATACCGATTTCCTTGCGGCGTTCCAGAACACTGATATACGTGATGACACCGATCATGATGGATGATACCACCAGAGAGATAGCCACAAAGGCAATCAGCACATAACTGATGGCATTGATAATATCCGTTACTGAGCTCATCAGTAATCCCACGGTATCCGTATACGTGATGACTTTGGACTCATCGGTTTCCTTCATGCGCTCATTGTATCCGTCCAGCACCTCAATGATCTTTCCTTTGCTTTCAAAATCCCGGGGATAGATCGTAATCATATACGGCTTGGCAGGATCGGCATATCCGAGTGCCTTCAGATTGGAGTCATAGGAAGCCGGCTGTTTTGCCATCAGTGATGTCAACAGTTCCGAGAGTTCCTGTTCATTCATGTTCATGGAGATTGCTTTGGCAAATTCCTCCGGATGGATGGAGAACGCGTCGTTCATGTTCGCCGCAATCTGTTCCAGACCGCTTGTCATGGATTCCGAGATCAGACCGGCAAACTGTTCCATTGCCCGGGTCATAACCGAAGCTACGGCAGAACCGAGTGATTCCGCCACACCGTTGAACATACCGGACATTGCTTCCGTCAGCTGTGCTTCCAGTTCACCTGTATTGACGGAGGTCTCAATGCCTTCTCTCAGACGCTTGGAACCGTCTTCCGTCTGCAGGTATGCCTTGAAGGATTCAACCAGAAGCTTCGGCTCGGGAAGATTATTCTCTTCCGCATACTTGTGATAACTGTCGGAGAGATCCTTGGCCAGTTTCTCCGCCTGTTCCTGTGTAATGCCGTTTTCCGCAAGCTTTTCACCGAATGTGGTCAGCTCTGCCGTGATCACTGCCTGGGTAGCTTCTTCCTGCAGATACGCTGTCAGGTTTTCCTGGAAGGCCGTGGGATCCAGTTCATGGTCCAGAACATACTGCGGATAACCTGCCATGACATTGGTTACCAGTGACTGGATCTGTTCATTGGTCAGTGTATCCAGATTGTTTTCCTTGATGATTTCGTTGATATCTGTCCGCAGCAGCTCCTTCGCACCGTCTGTCTGCAGGTATTCTTCGATTGCCGCACCGAGCTTCTTGTAATCGGTAGCCGGATCCTTGGAGGCATATTCTTCATACCCCTCGATGATGCTTTTGAACATCGCGGTCAGATTCTCTGTGTTCACTTCCACATTGATGCCCTGCAGCGCTTCTCCGAGCTGTTCAGGACTCAGCTGCGGCATGGTGGAGGAGAAAGCAGCGGGATCCGTCAGACCGGACAGATCCACCTGGCTGATATCGATATTGGAGAAGGTGGACGGGTCAATGTTCAGCTTGCTCTGATCAAATGAGAAAACTCTGCTCAGTGCATCTTCATCCACCGAAAACAGTGTTTCAAGATTCAATGCCGCATCATCCCTGTCTTCCCCGAAGGTCTTGCCGGTGAATACATCAACTGATGAAGAAGCCAGCTGTTTCCGCGTAATCTCATTGTCCGCTGCCTTTGCCATAATATGATCGGTCAGTGATGCAGGATAGCAAATACCCGAACCGAGCAGCGCTACCGAAGCATCTTCCTTGATCTGCACAACACCGCAGATCACCAGGTCATCTCCGTTCATTGCCATGTTGTATATATACTTTTTATCGTCGCTCTTATCGGTCCAGACCCCGTATTCGGAATCATATACGTATTTATCCGCATAATCCGCGAGTTTAAATGTTATGCCAATGAAATCATCATACCGGAATGTCATCAGCGGACTCTTGTCTTCTTCGACTTTTTCGCCGGCCGCAAATGATTCAAGCATAGCATCCATCTTTGCACTGTCCTTCAGCCCCAAAGAATACAGCACCGTATCGGTGATTCTTCCGGACTGTGAAATCACCAGCACACATTCGTTGTAATTCTGCGGCCAGTGTCCGGCCCTGAGTTCATAGGAATCTTTATAAAGCGTTTCATCCTTCGGCAGAGCCCGGAAGATATCCGTACTCATTGCGGAGGAAAACAGATATGAAGAAGAACTGAAGCCCATGGACGCAAATGAAGTGTCCGGATTGATCTGTCTTGCCGTATCACCGTCAATTCTGTAGATCAGCGGCGACACATTGTATGAATACTCAATTGCCTTGGCATAGTTCTGCATACCGCTTTCGGGACTCTCAAAGAATGCCTTCAGTGATGCCAGGTCATTTGAGCTTACCCGCGAGAACATCGTGGAGGCAACCCTTCGCTCCCGTACTTCTGCACTTTCCGGTTCTTCCGTCTGTGTGGGCAGCTCCGCAAAGGAACTCAGCGATATACTGCTGCTCTGGATATCCAGCGGATATTCCAGCAGGGTTTCTTCTTCTATATTCTTGATGTACTGATTGACACCGTTGGACAGCGACATGATCAGGGCAATGCCGATGATACCGATGGAACCGGCAAAGGCCACAAGCACCGTTCTTGTCAGCTTGGTGCGGAGGTTGTTGAAACTCAGTCCCAGTGCTGTCAGGAAAGACATCGAAGCTCTGCCCATACTGCGGTGCACGGCTTCCTCATCCCCGTTCTGAATGATCAGGGGATCGGAGTCATCGATGATATGTCCGTCCTTCAGTCTGACAATTCTTGTCGCATACTGTTCTGCCAGTTCCGGGTTATGCGTAACCATGACAACCAGTCTGTCGGAAGCCACTTCCTTGAGAAGATCCATGACCTGCACACTGGTGTCGGAATCCAGCGCTCCGGTCGGTTCATCCGCCAGCAGAATATCCGGATCATTCACCAGAGCACGGGCAATGGCAACTCTCTGCATCTGTCCGCCTGACATCTGTGCCGGTTTCTTATGCATCTGATCTCCGAGACCTACTTTACGAAGTGCATCCTCTGCCCTTCTTCGGCGCTCACTGCCGGAAATACCGCTGATGGTCAGCGCCAGTTCCACATTGGCCAGAACCGTCTGGTGCGGGATCAGATTGTAGCTCTGGAACACAAAACCGATCGTATGGTTGCGGTAGGAATCCCAGTCCCTGTCTTTGTACTTTCTCGTGGAGATACCGTTGATGACCAGATCTCCGCTGTCATAGCGGTCAAGCCCGCCGATAATATTCAAAAGCGTTGTCTTTCCGGATCCGCTGGGACCAAGAATGGCAACAAACTCATTGTCTCTCAGATTCAGACTTACATGATCCAGTGCTTTCTGAACCAGTGTGCCTGTTTTGTACTGTTTACTGATGTCTTTAACCTGCAGCATGTTTTCTCCCTGACAAAATAGTACTGTATCACATGAATGTGTAAAAACTGTGTGAATTACTCGTCTTTATACATTTTTCTGAATATGAAAACCGGCCAGCATATATACTGTCCGGTCTCGTTTATCAGATTATTTCCCGGGTTTTATTTCCGGTAGTTGGATTTCTTGCTGTGATAGGTCTTCGGCTGGGAGTTGGTGTCTTCGAATTCAGCTTCGCTCATATGCTTGACGGAAGCCGTGATGCCGTCTGTTTCTTCATCTGTCAGCATCTTTCCGTTATTGACAACCAGGTTCGTGATAATACCGAGAATCAGCGCAGAAGCCAGTGCTGTGATGGTGAGCAGCGGTCCGCCTGTTGCCGGGTTGGTGCCGAAGTTCAGAGTAAGTCCGCCGATACCGATAACGAAGATGGCACTGACTACGAACAGGTTCTTGTTGTTGCCAAGGTCGACTTTCTTCAGCATCTGCAGACCGGATACAGCGATGAAACCGTACAGCGCTACACAGGCACCGCCCATGACGCACTTCGGAATCGTGTTGATTAGTGCTACAAACGGAGTGAAGAAGGAGAGAATCATACAACCGAGCGCTGCTGCGATAATCGTAACGATTGAAGCGTTTCCGGTAATTGCGACACAGCCGATGGATTCACCGTATGTGGTATTTGCTGCACCGCCGAAGATACCGCCGACGATGGAGCCTACACCGTCACCGAGCAGAGTCTTATCAAGACCCGGTTCCGTAATCAGGTCACGGTTGATGATGCTGCCGAGGTTCTTGTGGTCAGCGATATGCTGGGCAAGTTCTACAACGGCGATCGGTACGAAAGTCAGGGCGATGTTGGAAAGTGCTGCACCGTCAATGTCCTTCAGAGTATTGGACTGAATAGCCTTTACGATCGTGAACTTAGGAATATCAAGGATTGATGTGAAGCGGAACGGAACAAACGCAGCTTTCAGAGCATCGAAGTTCATGATCTGCAGTGCATGTGCACCGGTTGCCTTGCCGATCAGTGTAAGCACCAGGGCCAGTACGAAGCCTGCACCGATACCAACTACGAACGGGATCAGCTTCAGTGTCTTGGAACCGCGGATGGATACCGCTACAATCATCAGGAATGTAAATGCACCTACGATAATTGTCAGCAGGCTGTATTCACTGCCGCCGTTTGTGGACATCCAGGATGTTGCCGTGCCTGAGAGTGAAAGTCCGATCAGGGATACGATCGGGCCGATGATGACAGCAGGCATCAGTCTGTTGACCCATTCGGAACCGACTGCTTTGACAATCAGCGCGATTACAACATATACCAGACCGGCGAACAGAATACCCAGGATTACTCCCCAGTAACCGTAGTTCTGACCGAGTACGGCAGCGTATGCGCCGAGGAATGTGAAGGATGAACCAAGGAATACCGGACTCTTTTTCTTTGTGAAGAAAATGTAGACCAGTGTACCGATGCCTGCACCGAACAGAGCCGCCGCGGGATCGAAGGAAAGTGTGGTTCCGTCTCCCTGGGCGAATCCTGACATCAGGATCGGGACCAGCAGTGTAGCTGCCATAATCGCGATCATCTGCTGGAAAGCAAAGATCAGTGTCTGTGACAGACTTGGCCGGTCATTCAGATCATAAGTTAGTTTCATTTGCAAATCCTCCTCTATATGTCATGCAGCAGGTGCAGAATGACATCAAACTTGTGAAATCTCTTCAGAAAAAAACCTGTCTTCCGACAGGATATTTTGTAAAAGCAGATGAGCAGCGCTCTGTTTCACTTTCTTCTTGCCGGCATCACAGTACCGCTTTAAAGATTTCTTAAGTATACTAACACTCTCTGCAGATTATGACAATAAAAATAATGCTGTACAGCTCAGATATGAGCAACTTCTCCGTCCTCCGGAAGCCGTTTGTATACGGTCAGTATCATAGCCGCATAGCAGGCAATTCCGCCGACAACATTGGATACAGGTTCAGCCAGATATACACCGTTCACACCGAAGCCGATTCTCGGCAGCAGCAGTGTCAGCGGCACCACCACAATAACCTTTCGGAACAGGGAGAAGAATATTGCCCGCTTTGAACAGCGCAGTGCTGTAAAGGTTGCCTGCCCCGCACTCTGTCCGGCCATAAACGCAAACGCAAAGAAATACAGCTTCAGGGAATCCGTGCCTGCCGCAATCATTTCTGCATCGTTGGTAAATATACCCATCAGTGCCTGCGGAATCAGCAGCACCAGGATCCACGCAAAGATCGTATATACAAGTCCTGTCAGGGATATGAAGCGGATGCCTTCCTTGATACGGGAATACTTCTTCGCACCATAGTTGAAGGACAGCACAGGCTGGGCACCCTGTGTAATGCAGGAAGCCGGCAGTGAGAGAATCTCACGCACACTGTTGATAACCGTCATGACACCGACATACAGATCACCGCCGAATGTACGCAGCGTAACGTTGCAGATAATGGACACAAGCGAGTTGGTTCCCTGCATGACAAAGCCTGCCGTACCAAGAGGTATGATCTCCTTCAGCAGTCCGCCTGATGGCACCATGAATTCCTTCTTAATACGGTACGGGGCATTCTTCCCGAGGAAGAAAGACACTGCCCATATACAGGAAACCACCTGGCTGATGACTGTCGCAATTGCCGCCCCGGCAACGCCCATATGCAGCAGATAAATAAACACAGGATCCAGTACCAGATTGATAGCAGCACCGATGAAAATCGTCATCATACCCGTGCGCGGATATCCGGAGGCATTGATAAAGCCGTTCAGACCCGTCGACAGCATTGCGGCGGTTGTTCCCCAGATATACACCTTCAGATAATCATTGGCATATACATAGGAGGCATCACTGGCCCCGAACAGATACAGAATCTGTTTCTTCCAGATCAGACTGATGATCAGCAGCACCACCGACGTAATCACCAGCATACCCGTTACCTGACTGAGCACACGCTCTGCCTTCTCTTCATTCTCCTCACCGCGGGCAATGGCAAACAACGGCGCACCGCCGGTCGCAAACAGATTGGTAAACGCAGCCACAAGCGTGGTAATCGGGAAGGCCAGACCGATACCGGTCAGGGCCATGGAGCCGATTTCCGGAAGATGACCGATATAGATGCGGTCCACTACGTTGTAAAGAAGATGCACAAGCTGAGCTGCCAGAAGCGGCACCGCCTGCGCCAGAATCACTTTCCAGATTTTTCCTTTTCCAAAATCATTTTTCATAACGCATCTATTCTAGCACAGACGTATATTGAAAAAAGAGGCTGTAACAGTTAAGGAATGGTGAAACATTCTGAGGCTGGAAAACAGCCTCTTTTTAGATTCATTCAAAGCGAACATCCAAATGAAGCCAGCCAGAGTGAAAAGATTTCATTTCAATGGCGATATTCAAGA
>JAFUCL010000118.1 GCA_017459725.1 Solobacterium sp.
GAGAGATGATGATAGTTTCTGTCAGACATATAATCGACTCCTTTTCAGTTTCTGACAGCACTTACTCCTCAGAAACAGTATAAAAGGGAGCCTTCATCGAGAATATGACCTTAAAGGGAGCTTTCAATAATAATCGAGGGAAGAGTGAAGAGACGCTGCAAGGCGTCTCTTCTGTATTCTTCATGAAAAAAAATATGGTACAATAGGTGCATCGGAGGACATAAACATGATAATCAAGGCAGTAAAGTTCAGAAAGAACGGTTTTTATTCACAGCCGTTTGCATTTGGCGGTGAGGAAGGACCGGCTAAGTTTGATCCCAATGTAAGATACCGCGGCAGTCTGCAGAACTACCTGATTGATACCGGTGATGAAGTTATCCTGGTGGACACAGGTCTTCCGGCAGGCACACCCGAAGAAGTGCCGGATGAAACAAGCCTGGCTTATACCGGCAGGGATATCTGCAGCTATATGGAGGCATTTGCAGCCCTCGGCTACAAACCCGAACAGGTAACGAAGATCCTGCTGACCCATAAGCACAGCGATCATTCCGGAGAACTGCGTTCCTTCCCGAATGCAAAGATCTATGTCAATGCGGATGAGCTCAGTGCAGCAGAACTGCAGGGCATTCCGAATCTTGTGCCGGTGACATTCACTGACGGTGCTTATTACAACTTCCCGGAATCACAGACGATCGCTGAAGGCATTCACTACATCAAGGCAAAAGGACACACCAACGGCAACAGTATCATCATTGTTGAACTCGATGGTCTGTTCTATATGTTCCATGGTGATATCACATACGTGGATGAAGCACTGTATGCGGATAAGCTCTCGGTTGTCTATGATGATCTGGCAGCTGCCCGTGTAACCCAGGACCGTGTGCGTGAATTCATCCGCAACCATCCGACCGTATACTGCGGAACCCATACACCGCAGGGTTATGAGAACCTTGAGGCAAAGCGTGTCATGGATCTTGACCATCCGGTTGAAACCATTCCGGCTGAAGTGGATTTCTCCGCAGCCAAGGCTTCCGGTAAGTATGTATGTTCCATCTGCGGATATGTGTATGATCCGGCAGAACATGACGGTGTGGCATTCGAGGATCTTCCGGATGACTGGAAGTGCCCCCGCTGCAAACAAACCAAAGACAAGTTCAACAAGGCATAAACAAGGATTCTTACGGGCATGGGTATCTGCGGATATCCGTGCCTTTTCTTTGTACAGGCAGTCTATAATAATACCGGAGGCTTATTATGAAAGACTATCGTGAAATAAGTGTTAAAGATATTCCGGGCATTAAGATCGGCCAGACAGAGGATACCGAAGGCGGCACCGGTGTTACCGTGTTCATTGCGGAGAATCCCAACGGAATGCCGGCAGGTCTGTCGGTTATGGGAGGCGGTCCTGCTTCCAGGGAAACGGAACTGCTGAAACCTCTTGCGGCTGCGGATGTGATACATGCGGTGGTGCTTGGAGGCGGCAGTGCCTTCGGACTGGATGCGGCCGGCGGTGTTATGAAATATCTTGAGGAGAAGGGCATCGGTGTATCCGTAGGACCGATCCATGTACCGCTTGTCGTACAGTCGGATATCTTTGATCTGGGCTGCGGAAGTCCGCTGGCAAGACCCAACGGTGCCATGGGTTATCAGGCATGCCTCAATGCGGAGAAAGGCAATTATCAGGACGGCAACTACGGGGCAGGGTGCGGTGCTACGGTAGGCAAAGCACACGGCATGGCCTGCTGTATGAAGTCCGGAATCGGCTCCTATGCAGTGGAAAAGAACGGTCTTTATATAGGTGCTGTAGTCTCGGTGAACGCACTGGGTGATGTCTATGATCAGTACACCGGAAAGAAACTGGCCGGTATGCTTGCGGAAGACGGCAGAAGCTTTGCCAGTACGGAAGATGCCGTCATAGATATGGCCGTGCAGAAGGGATATGCGGAGAATACGACCATCGGTATAATCCTGACCAATGCAAAGTTGGATAAGAGACAGCTGTGCAAGGTTGCGGCTATGAGCAATGACGGATATGCCAGAAGCATACGCCCTGTACATACAAACGCAGACGGTGACTCCATCTACGCTGTATCACTCGGTGATTATGAAGCTGCTTCGGATGTCATCGGCATTATCGCGGCGGATGTAATGGCTGAAGCTGTAAAGAGGGCAGTCATCAATACAGAGGGAGCTTACGGTTATCCGGCGTATAAGGATATTGCTGTTAGACCGGTTCCGGATATGCGGACAATGACTGATGCTGAACTGAGTGCAGAGCTTGCCAAGGGCATGGATGATATCAGGGCAGGCAGGACAAAACCGGTGGATGATGTGTTTGATGCGATAGAAAAAGAATTCAAACTCTGACAGGCAGGAATACTGCAGGAGATCATGACGGAAGAACAAATGTTCCTCCGTCTTTTTTGTGTACTCAAAATAAAAACTAGAATTAATTCTAAAATGTATTGACAGTTTAATTCTTTTTGCTACTCTATAATTAGAATCGATTCTAAAACAAATACTAGACAATATTTTGCAACACGGAGGGGTTATGAAGATTACAAGTGTTGATGTCATGATGTTTCCTTCCGAGAAACCGCAGTTTTCCAATCCGTGCCCGGTTATCTGCAGGGTGAATACGGATGAAGGCATCTACGGTTACGGTGAAGCGGGAACTACATTCTTTACCGGTTCAGGGGCTGTAGCGGAACTGATCAGGGATATGTCGAAGATGATCCTCGGCATGAATCCTCTGTACAACGAGGTGATCTGGAAGCACCTCTTCGACAACAGCTACTGGACCAAGTCCAATGGTCCGATTGTCATTGCAGCTCTCAGTGCACTGGATACAGCACTCTGGGACATCAAGGGCAAGGCATACAACAAACCGGTCTATGAGCTGCTCGGCGGCAAGTTCAACGACAAGCTGAGATGCTATGCCAGCCAGCTGCAGTTCGGTTTCATGGAGTGTGCAGGACTGAAGTTCAGTTATGACGATTACTACGAAGTTACAGCATATGCAAAGTCCCTGGGCTATGACGCCGTCAAGACCGATCCGATGGTATGCGGACGTAATAAGGGTGAGATGTTTGCGACAAAGAACGAGACCTTCGGTTATTTCAGACATGATCTGATCAGTATGATCGATGAACGTATGAAAGCCACAAGAGAAGCTCTCGGTCCGGACGGAGACATCATCATTGAGATGCATTCCACCACCAATCTGCAGACAGCTGCACAGGTTGCTAAGGCTGTAGAAAAGTACGACATCATGTACATGGAGGAAGCAATCGAACCGCTGGTTCCCGAAGCAACCGCCAAGCTGTCCGAAATGACTTCGATTCCGCTGACCGGCGGTGAGCGCTCCTGCTTAAGAGCAGGCTTCCTGCCGTACTTCACGCAGAGATCCCTGGCGATGATCCAGCCGGATATGGGTATCTGCGGCGGTATGACGGAGATGAAGAAGATTGCGGATATGGCGTACAGCTATGACATCGGTGTGCAGGCGCATGTATGCGGATCACCGATCAGTGTTGCGGCAGGCGTACAGCTTGAAGCAGCCATCCCGAACTTTACGATTCATGAGACACACGGCACATCCCTGGCTCCGGCAATGCTGGCAATGGGTGTCTATCAGGACTTTGTGCCTGTCAACGGATATATCACGGTTCCGGACCGTCCGGGTATCGGACAGGAACTCTCTGAAGAAGCACTGCAGAAAGCAGTCACATTCACAGTTAAATAATTATTGATTTAAAGGGAGTCAATTGAAATGAGTACGAAAAAGGAAGGTAAACTCAGTCTTTCCACACTGGTAGCTGTCGCTGCCGGCAATGTTATCGGTGCAGGTGTTATTACTACTACAGGTCTTGCCATTGCACAGACCGGACGTTCTGCCTGGATCTCCTACGGTCTGGCTGTTCTCTTCGGATTCCTCTGGCTGTATCCAACCTGTCTCTGGACAAGCTTCACGAAGTCAAGAGGCGGTGCCTATACACAGATTTCCGCATGTATGGGCAAGCTGGCCGGCGGTATCTTCTCACTCTGGTGGCTGCCGATGTTCCTGATGTCCGCCCTGATGGGAACAGCGCTCGGTATGTATGTCAACTCCGTACTGCCGATCCTGCCGGTCAAATGGACAGGCATCCTGATCAGTACAGTATTCTTTGTCATCAATCTCTTCGGTGTCAACGTCATGTCGAAAATCCAGAAGCCGCTGACGGTGATCCTGATTGTGGGTCTGCTGGCCTTTGTAGTCGTCGGTATGGGACATCTGAATGAAGGTGCATTTGATTTCTCTCAGCCGGATTACTTCATGAACGGGGCAGGGGGACTGCTCAACGGACTGATGCTGCTGATCTACAGCACCAGCGGCCATTCCCTGGTATCATCCCTCAGCTGGGATGCCGAAAACCCGAAGAAGAACATTCCTCTGGCGATCATGATCACAACCGGTATTATCCTGGTTCTGTACATGGGTGTAGCATTCGTTGACGCCAACGTACTGCCGATTGCTGAAGTTGCAGGACAGCCGCTGACCTATGTTGCCAAGGCTATCTTCCCGGGACCTCTGTTCATTGCCTTCATCGTAGCAGGTCCGATCATGGCTCTTGCGACATCCGTCAATGCCGGTTACCAGACCATGTCTGCTCCGGTTCTCGGCGCCATCAAGAACGGCTGGCTGCCGCCTGTTATCGGCAAGACCAACAAGTACGGTGCACCGTGGATCATCTACACATTCATGTGGCTGCTCTGCGTCGTACCGATGCTGTTCGGTGTATCCCTCAATGCGCTGACATCCTACACGGTTATGACCATGCGTATCTCCTCACTGCTCGGACTGATCGCTGCTCTCTATATCCCCAAGAAGTTCAACGATGAATGGAAGAAGTCATGGCTGTATATGCCGGACGGCTTATTCTACTTCGTTGTATGGGCTGCCATCATCACCAATGTCATTGCCATCTTCCTCAACATCAGAACACTCTCTGCAGGTATGTTCATTGCCAACCTGGCCGTGGTTGCTGCACTGACGCTGTACGGTGTTGTACGAAACAAGACAGGCAAGACAATCGACAGCTCCGAATATACCTTCGAAGACTGACCGCATTCACTGCAGTATATGCAAAGACCTGTGTGAGAGCACAGGTCTTTTCTGGTGCACCTGGCATGGGTAACAGCTTGGCGGTGAAAGTCCGCTACGCACTTGGCAGTAGGAAGCGTTAGCCGAAGGCAAGGGTGTCCATCGTGAGATGGAATCTGAAGGAAGCCGGATGTTTTCGGAGGAAACAC
>JAFUCL010000015.1 GCA_017459725.1 Solobacterium sp.
CTGACAGTTTCTTATACGGACGATGATTCTCCAAAAAGCAGACGCCAGGCCGGATTACTTACTCCCTTATCTTAAAATAAGTGCAGCGGAGTGACCATCCGGATGATGATCTTACCGACTACACTAATACCGTACTAAAAGAATCGCATACGGTCTCCTGCAGTCAGATTTCAGAGGATTTACGCAGAATCAGGTCGGACGCAACATGGACCGTTCTTGTTTCCATGTTGGGTTCTTTGATACGGGATATCAGCAGCTGTACGGCAGAGAATGCCATGTCCTGGGTATGAATGCGGACCGTGGAAAGGACGGGATCAAATGCCCGGGATTCCGGAGAATCATCAAACCCAAGGAACCGGACATCTTCCGGTATTCTGACACCGATGCTGCGCAGGATCAGCATTGCATCGATTGCAACAAAGTCATTTGCACAGATAAAGACTTCCGGCAATTCCTGCAGGTGCTCCAGCCGGTCTGCCATGTCGTCCACATTGCCGCCCTGAGGTGCAATAATGAAGCGTTTCTCTGCTTCAAGACCTTCGTTCAGCAGTCCGGCCCGGAAGGCGAGATACCGTTCATAGAAAGACTGGCAGTGTGTATAATCACCGATAAAACCGAATCTGCGCACACCCTTGGCAGCCATGACGGATATGAATTCCATGATACCGGCGATATTATCCATCAGCAGAAGGTCAGCATTGACGGTTTTTCCTTTTTCCATCGGCGCACAGTCGATAAACAGAGTCGGAAGGCCCAGAGAGCAGATCATATCACTGTATGTACGGTCAAACACTTCGATGCACATAACCGCACGGGTATTGTCTTTCATAAATGCCCGCGGCAGTGTCTGCTGTTCAAGATTCTGGGCTGATATCCGGTAGGTGACCAGGCTGAATCCGAGCTGCTGGATTTCGTGGGTGAAATTATCAAGCATCAAAGATGCAAAATGGGAATTGTTGACAGCACCGGCAGTCAGAAGGGCTATCTCCTTCGGGCCGCTGTCCGCTGTATCCCGGTTCACATCTGAACCGCCGGAAGTGAGAAGAAAATCCTTCACATAGGAGAATTGTTTGTATCCCATTTCAACTGCTTTGTTCAGAATCATTTCTTTTGTGGATTCCGCAATGCCTTCCGAATTGTTGATGGCCTTTGAAACCGTATTTCTTGACAGATCAAGCGCATCGGCGATGTCCTGTATTGTCACTTTTTTATCCATATATTTATACGCATGCTTTCTTTCTGAACAATATACTAATCTTTTGCACGGAATGTGTCAAATGCAAAAAGTGCATAAATGTGCAAATGCACAATTTACTTAGTTCTTTGCTGTGAACTGTTAGTTTTAATTATGAGTTAGTGTGTGCAAATAAACACATTTTTATCGATAAAGCGCTTACAAAATATTGCATATGCACAAACCGGGTGCTAATATTTGAGTGCGCATAAAACTGATGCACTTTGTGCAAATGCACATCTGGCCGCGATGTGCAGGGCATTGGTGCATCCGAATCATCTAAGGAGGAATCTAATGGGACAAGTTTCAGGTGAAAACGTCAGTAAAAACACCGGAGCTTCCAAGCTGCACAATACGCTTGTCTATATGAAACAGCATTGGCAGTTGTATCTGATTTTCATGCTTCCGGCATTTGTGCTGACCATTGTCTTCAGATATCTCCCGATGGGCGGAGTTCTGATCGCGTTTATGGAATACAACCCGATCAGAGGCATTCTCGGAAGCCAGTGGGTGGGTTTCGACCACTTTGCACGCTTCCTGTCATCTCCGGACTTCATGAGATACCTGATGAACACATTAAAACTGAGTGTGTTCGGACTGCTTTGGGGTTTCCCAATCCCGATTCTGCTTGCGTTCCTGCTGAACCGTATTCTCAGTTCCAAAACCAAGCAGAAGATCCAGCTCGTACTGTACATGCCGAACTTTATCTCAGTCATTGTCTTGTGCGGTATCGTGCGTATCCTGCTGTCCCCGACAGGAATGATCAATTCCCTGTTCCGGACAAACATTAATTTCATGACAATGCCCTCTGCCTTCCGGACGATTTATATCGCCAGTGGTATCTGGCAGGGTGCAGGCTGGGCTTCCATCATCTATACAGCGGCGCTTTCCAATGCTTCCAAGGAACTGAAGGAGGCGGCTGTCATTGACGGTGCGAACATCATCCAGCAGATCAAGGCTGTCGAATGGCCTGCAATCAAGGACACAGTTCTGATTCAGTTCATTATGTCAGTCGGTAACATTATGAGCATCGGTTTTGAAAAAGCCTACGCACTGCAGACAGACTTGAACCTCGGCACATCGGAAATCATTTCCACATATGTGTATAAGAAAGGTCTTCTGGACGGTGACTACGGTTTCTCAACCGCAGTGGGTCTGTTCAATACGGTAATCAATGTCATACTTCTGATTTCCATGAACAAGATTGTTCAGAGACTGAATGAAGGAAAGGGCATTTAAAGGAGAGACCTATGGAAAAGAAAAAGAAAAGTGAGTTTTCCAAGTATCCTGCAGAAGACAAAACGATTCTGATTATCGGTTATGTTCTTCTCGGACTCTTCATTCTTGCGATTATCCTTCCGATGATCTACATCATTCTGGCATCATTCATCGATCCCGTTACGCTGCAGAACAAAGGTCTGACATTTGATTTCTCCAAATGGACACTGACAGCCTATGAACGGATTATGTCAAACAAACAGATCTGGGTCGGTTTCCGGAATGCTCTGATTTATTCGGTGCTGTTTACAATCATTTCCGTGGTTATAACGCTGCTCGCAGCTTATCCGATGTCCAGACCTGACTTCAAGGGCAAGGGATTCTTCAATACACTGTTCGTCATCACGATGTTCTTCGGCGGCGGACTGATTCCTACATACCTGCTGATTTCCAACCTCGGCATGCTGGATACCATCTGGGCAATCCTGATTCCCGGCGCCTTCAGTGTCTGGAACATGATCATTGCCAGAACTTATTACATGGGTATCCCGAATGATCTTCAGGAAGCTGCAGAGATCGATGGTGCGGATGAAATGGTGTATTTCTTCAAAATCCTTCTGCCGGTCTGCACACCGATTATTGCAACGATTGCGATGTGGCAGTTTGTCGGTATGTGGAACAGTTACTTCGATGCAATGATCTATCTCAACAGTGCTTCCAAACAGCCGCTGCAGCTGGTGCTCCGTTCCATCCTGATTCAGAACCAGCCGGAACCCGGCATGGTATCTGACATGCAGAGTACTGCAGAACGTGCACAGCTTGCAGAGCTTCTGAAGTATGCAACTATTATCATTTCCAGTATTCCGCTGATGATTCTCTATCCGTTCTTCCAGAAGTATTTCGACAACGGAATTATGGCCGGAGCAATCAAAGGTTAACCAGAAAACTATTAACAGGAGAAAGAAAATCATGAAAACTATGGCTACATTCTTTAAAAAGAGTGCCGCTCTGCTTCTCTCCGTCACAATGGCTGCTTCACTCGTGGCCTGCGGCGGTGGCGGCGGTACGGCAGGCGGCGGTGCTTCGAGCGGCACTGACGTCAAGGTTGAAGACCTTGCATTCCCTCTCGCAGAGAAAGCTACACTGAACGGTCTTACAAGCTATCCGGTCGGAACAGAATCCGAACCGAACAACCGTACAATCTTCAAGCGGCTTGAAGAGCAGACAAATGTTCATATTGAGTGGAAGACGATTCAGGGCGATCAATGGGGTGACAAGATTCAGCTTGAAATGTCCAATGCCAAGACTCTTCCTGACTTTGTATTCAATGCAGGCTTCAGTGATACCGATCTTCTGAAGTATGCAAAGCAGGGTGTTATCATCCACGTTGAAGAATACATTGACAAGTACATGCCGAACCTGCAGAAAGTCTTTGAACAGGCTCCGGAGTACAGAGCAATGTGCACAGACGCAGACGGTCATATCTGGGCTCTGCCGTGGATTGAGCAGCTGGGTTATGAATACACTGCAATTCAGACAATCGACAACATGCCGTTCATCAACAAGGACTGGCTGGATTTCCTCGGACTTGAAGTACCGACGAATGTCGATGATTTTGAAAAAGTTCTGATTGCTTTCCGTGACAATGCGGACAAACTCAAGAAGGAATTCAATATTGACGGTGAAATCATCCCGATGTCATTCATCATGAATGACGGCGGACAGGATCCGTCGGTTCTGATCAACGGCTTCGGTGAAGGATACGGTGATCCGGACAAAGGCAGACATATTGCGGTTACGGATGACGGCAAGGTAATCTGCACAGCAACAACAGAAGGATTCAAAAAAGGTATTGCATGGCTCCACAAACTGTATGAAGAAGGTCTGATCGATCCGGATTCCTTCACACAGGAATGGTCACAGTATGTTGCCAAGGGCAAGTCCGGACGTTACGGCGTCTGCTTCTCCTGGGATATCGCAAACGTTGCACAGGTCTCTATGGATGATCTGATTGCCGGCAAGAGCTGGGTACCGATGCCTGTCCTGACAGCGGATACCAGAAACCTCACACCGCAGAACGGTTCCTTCACTTCCGGATTCGACCGCGGACGCTGTGTAGTTACAGCAGTTGCCAAGAACCCGGCGCTGGTCTGCGCATGGCTTGATCAGATGTATGCGCCGTTCCAGTCTCCGCAGAACAACTGGGGAACTTACGGTGAAGATGACGACTTCGATATCTTCGAACTCGGCACCAATGACAAAGGTGAGCAGATGCTGAAGCACACATGGCTCGGCGATGCTTCCCCGGTGGAAGTACGTGAAGCAGAGGCTGTAGGCGGTCCGCTCGCAATCCTCGACTCCTACTATGGTGTATACGTCACATGTCCGGATGATGCACAGTACAGACTTGACTGGATCAAGAATATCTACACACCGGATATGCACAGCAAGTATGTATTCCCGAATGTCTTTATGACAACAGAGGATACCAAGGAAATCTCCAATCTGCAGGCTGACATCACCAAGTGCATCAACACAGCGAAGTCCAACTGGGTCATGAACGGCTTCACAGACGCAGACTGGGATCAGCTGCAGAAAGATCTTGAGGGTTACGGTTTAAGCAAATACCTCGAAATCATGCAGAGATACGCTGACGCATATTTCAAATAATGAATTGACCGGAGAGATATCCGTTGTATCAGCGGATATCTCTTCTTAGCAAAGGAACACAGTATGACAAGTCAGGCACTCATAGAAGCAAGACAATATGAAAAATTAAAAGAGAAGGAAATTCCTTCAGAGGAACGTCCCCTGTTTCATTTAGCAGCAAGAACAGGATGGATGAATGATCCCAACGGGTTTTCGGAATATAACGGGATATACCATTTGTTTTATCAGTATTATCCGTACAAGCCGAAATGGGGGCCGATGCACTGGGGACACGCTGTCAGCCGTGATTTCGTGAAATGGGAATACAGACCGGCAGTTCTGGCACCGGATACCGATGCGGACAGTGCAGGGTGTTTTTCCGGAAGTGCAGTAACACTGGACGACGGCAGACATATGATTATGTATACCGGTGTGATTGCCGGCAAAGAACCCGGCGACAAAGACATGCAGGTACAGTGTCTGGCATTCGGCGACGGTGAGGAATACGTCAAATACGAACACAATCCGATTCTCTGTGCCGAAAATCTGCCCGGTCATCTGAGCAGCTTTGATTTCCGTGATCCCAAGATCAACAGGGAAGCAGACGGGACATATTCCTGTGTAGTCTGCGGATGCACCGAAGACCGTGATGCCAGAATTCTTTACTTTACCAGCAGCAACGGAACTGACTGGAAATTCCGGAGTGTTCTGGCGGAGAACAACGGACGCTTCGGAACTGTCTGGGAATGTCCTGATTTCTTCGAACTGGACGGCAAGGCAGTTCTGCTGTGCAGTCCGATGGAGATGCTGAAGGATGAAAAATACTACAGCGGAAACGGCACCATGTGTCTGATTGGAGAGCTCGACAGGGAAAACTGCCGTCTTGTGGAGGAATCAGACAGTCCGATCGACTGCGGCATCGATTTCTATGCAACCCAGACTCTTCTGACGGACGATGGAAGAAGAGTCATGACCGCATGGATGCAGAACTGGGATGCGCTGCAGAATGATACAACAGGCGTGCACTGGTTCGGACAGATGATTCTTCCGAGAGAAATCACTCTTCGCGACGGAAAGCTTTACCAGCAGCCGGTCAGAGAAATTCTTGCATACCGGAAAGACCGGATTGTTTATCAGAACGTACCGGTGAAGGAAAGAACGGAGCTGGTCGGAATCAACGGCAGAACCGCGGACATCACGGTGACGCTGCGTGCTGCTGAGCACGGCGCATACAATGAGTTTGAAATCCGTTTTGCGGAAAATAACGAGTATTATTCATCATTTGTTTACAACCGCAGTCAGTCACTGATTACAGTTGACCGCAGTCTGTCAGGAACCAGAAAAGCTGTTGTGCATACCAGGTCTTTTCATACCGCAGAGCATGAAAACGAACTGAAAATCCGTATGATTCTTGACAGGTGCAGCGTTGAGTTCTTTATCAATGACGGTGAACAGACAGCTTCCTTCACACTGTATACAGATATGAAAGCAGACGGAATCAGCTTCCGTTCGGACGGCAATGCTGTGATCGACATAGAGAAGTATACTCTGTCAGACAAATGATGAATCTGCTGCGGACGGGTGTCTGATGTATATGCGGCAGCTCAGGTATGACCCTCCTGATGCATGTGCTGCGGGTACTGCAGGCGCTGACGGATTCCGCAGGAATGATCAAGCAGGCTGAAACAGCCTGCTTTCTTTTCTGCACCGGTCGTGTTTTCTGCTAGAATAGACGCTGTGCAAAGGAGTAATACAGTGGATCTGAGCCGTTTGTTTATTCTCGAATTTATCATGTTTGCGGAGATGGCTGCCGGGTATCTGCTGTGCAGGTTTCATGTTCTGAAGTCTTCCGAGAGGTCCGTTCTCTCAAGGCTGGTGATCAATCTGCTGCTGCCCTGCAGTATCATCAGTTCTTTCAGTATGGAAATGAATGCGGAAGTTCTGAAACGGTTCCTGGAGATCCTGCTGATTTCAATCGGAGTGCAGGTGATGCAGACACTGATCGCATCCATTGCCTTCCGCAGTGTTCCGCATGAAAAAAGAGCAAGCCTGCAGTATGCAACGGTATGTTCCAATGCCGGTTTTCTGGGCAATGCCGTGGCTGAAGGCGTCTACGGAGCGGAAGGGCTTCTGTATACACAGATCTATCTGATTCCCCAAAGGGTTGTTATGTGGTCGGCGGGTGTATCCTATTTTGCGGACGGCGGCAGCAAAAGCGGTGCCCTGAAGTCCATTCTGAAACATCCCTGCATCATTGCGCTTGAAATCGGTCTGCTGATCATGTTTCTGCAGATTCCGGTGCCGGCGGCAGTAAGCAGTGTGCTCAGTGCGCTGGGCAGAAGCTCAACGCCGATGGTCATGGTATTCCTGGGAATGATCATGGCGGATGCCGGATTCGAAGGAATTGTCACAAAGCTGAACCTGAAGTTTGCCTTTCTGCGTCTGATCCTGATTCCTTCTGCGGTTCTCGCTGTCTGTCTTCTGCTGCATATCGATCCGATGATCACAGGTCTTTCCGTGATTCTTGCGGCAATGCCTGCAGGAAGCACAACGGCAGTGCTGGCGGAACAGTATCATGCGGATGTTGAATTTGCGGCTGACTGCATTGTCCTTACTACGCTGCTGTCGATTGCATTGCTGCCGGTATGGGTATATGTACTGAATCTGATTCTCTGAGATATTCTTGTGCATATTATCTCTTCACGTTAAAATAATTAGGAATTGCGGCATAGCCAAGTGGTAAGGCAAGGGACTTTGACTCCCTCATTCGCAAGTTCGAACCTTGCTGCCGCAGCCATATTGATTGAAATACCGTTTGCGACCGGATCAGGTTATGAACGGTTTTATTATTTTCTGAAGGTATGTACTTATGATCCGTAACGGCAGGGAAGTACATATACCTTATATATAATTGGCATTTCAGGCAGTACCGTTCCACCCGTATGCAGGGATGCATGCAGGTATATGTTATGTATAATATGATTGAACAGGTTTGCTTCACCGTATCTGACAATTGTTGCTTCAGAGAAACCGCTGCAGAAGTGATTGGCGTCCTTTTGCTGTTCTTTATACATTGTGTTTTATTGACGGAGGTGCTTTATGACGGATTATAAAACGGATAACAGGACCGGGCATACTCTGCAGATGAATGCAGAAGGAAAATATGTCTGGGTATATGAACTGCCGATGCAGAAGAGTTTCTTTCTTCTGCTTGAAGTGTGGAAGGTGCTCGGTATCGGTGCTGCCGCGGTGATTATTCTGCTGGCCGTAATCAATCTGATTGACGGATCGGGTATCGGCGGAATGGTTGCTGCAATCGGTACGGGAGCTTTCTGCTTTGCTCTGCTGATGCTGCTGTCCATACCGGCGTACTATATCGTGACCAGGGCAAACAACGGTATGTATACGGTTTTATTTGAAATGGATGAAGCCGGTGTCGATCATATTCAGCTCAAAACAGATAAAGCAAAAGCCCTGGAAGCACTGACGGTTTTTGCGGGAATGCGTACGGGAAGCAGGACCACGGCCGGCGCCGGTGTTCTCTCTGCTGCCGGCGGAACGCTGTATTCAGCTTTTTCCAATGTGAAGAGCATCCGTGCAGTCAGAGGCAAAAATCTCATCATACTGAAGGGGAAACTTATCCGGAACCAGGTATATGCGGATGATGAAAACTTTGACTTTGTTCTTGATTATATTGTGCGGCACTGTCCTGCAGTATCATTCACACAGAATGGAGATACCACATTATGAGCAAATACTGTCCTAAATGCGGAAGAGAACTTCCTGATAACGCGGAGTTCTGCGATAACTGCGGCTATCAGCTGCCGAAGCAGAAAAGCGGTGCAGGAAGCATTCTGGTCAAAGCAGCCGCCGTACTTGCGGTGCTGTGTATTATCTTTTTCGGAGGCATCATGCTCTGGAGCAGACTGCATTACAATCCGGCTCTCGACGGCGATGTCTATCCGGGCCCTTCAGCTTCCGCGTCAGCAACCGCGGAGAGCGGTGCTGTCATGCCTGCTGTAACACCAGCACCGACACCAACACCGACACCAGCACCGACACCAACACAGACGCCAACACCGACACCGACACCAACACAGACACCATCTGCCATACCGGTTCCTTCTGCCGGAGACGCAGAAACCGCATCACCTGCACCCGCCGCCAATACCCCGGCAGCGGCAGCTCCTGCGCCTCAGGAAAGCAGTCAGTCTGATTACAATACGGCCAATCTGCATTTCGAGGATTTTGATTTCTATCAGGATTACGTTTATGAAGGATTCCCCGATGGTGCCGAACGGATCGCCTTGAAGAATGCCAACGGTGACTGGAAATACAACATAGCAATTGCCAATGGTACTGATGGTAATTCCTTCAGCGAAATCGGTTTTGCGGAGTGCTATGTCAACGGCAGTGACAATCCGCCGGTGAAAATCACCCTGCACCCGAGATTTGCCAATGACGGGTATGAAACATGGACGGAAACTGATGAAGAAGTGGGTTATGAACCGTTTGCGGGCGGTCTGGATGAGAATGATGAACTGAAGCTTACCGGCAATAACTGTGTGCTGGTGCTCAATGACTACTATTTCTGTGAAGGAAGGGAATATATGATCGGTACGCTCTGGATGTCTGAAGAATCCATGGGCAGTTTTCTGATGACCAGGGGACAGGAGTAAGATATGGCGAATTTCTGTCTGAAATGCGGTGCTGAGCTGCGGCCAGACAGTAAATTCTGTCCGGTATGCGGCAAACCCGTGAGACCGTCCCCGAACGGAGTGCGTGTGAGCAGGGAAGGAAAAGGACTGAAGTTTGATGTGCCCGAAGGCAGTAAAGTCACGATCTCCGATCCTTCCTCCAAGGAAAACACTTCCGCCAGCAGGAATAAGACATCCCGCGGCTTCCCTGCAAAACTGCTGATCATCCTGCTTGCGGCAGTGGTGGGCTTTACGGGTTTTGTTAAGCCGGGATTCTTCCTTTCCAAAAAGAAAGATCCGGTTTCCTATACTGTTCCATCAGCGCCGCGTCCTTCTGCTTCGGCTGTTCCGAAGGAAGAACCTGTGCAGACCGCGGAACCCCTAGGCAACAGTAAACCCTTTACCTCATCCCCGTGTGAAGGCATCATGGTCAGTGCTGAAGAGAATGCTTTCCGCAAGGATACCTCGGTGCAGTTTACGGAACTGGAAGGACTTCCGGAAGCGTATGCATCGCTGGAAACGGAACTGGAGAGTCAGGGACTGATTCCGGTTGCCGGCTGGGAGGTGGATGCCGGGCTGGCGGATGATGAAGTCATTCCGGGCAGTTTTAAGGTGGAAATCAATCTGAATACACTCGGTATCGATCCGCTGTTTTATCCGTGTCTCAGTGTCGGCAGAGCGGGAGAGGACGGCAGCTTCTATGAATATGCCGTTACAGTCAACGACGATACGCTGACCTACGAGAGCCGGCAGAACAGTGTGACAATGGTGCTGATCGGCGGCGCAGCTGTAATACTCGCGGGAGCCAAGGGAATCGATTACATCAAAGAAAGCAGTTATTTCTGGAGCCGCAAAGATTATTTTAAGCGGAATGTGGAAGTAAAGACATATGACAGCGGATACGGATCCTATGAAGTGCAGTGGATGACAAAGGAGATAGATCCTTCCGTCGGTGACAAGATTGACCGCATTCACGAAATCGAAGAGGAATGCCGCCAGGAAGCAAACGAATACAGAGAGACACTGCAGAATACAAGTAAGTTTGAGAAGAACAAAGAGATGGCAGATCACTATAAATATCTTCTCGAAACCAATGAAGAGTACAAGCAGCTGAAGCAGGAAGTGAAGGTTCCCAAAGCCATTGAAGAAACCGTGAACCTGATCAACACTGCATACAAATATCTCAGCACGGTGGCACATGTACGCATGCCTACGGGCAAAGTGATCTTCCTGGCCCGCACCGACAGCAGCACCAGTGAAAACCGGGACAAGCTGGGACTGGCGGAGAAGCTGAACTACTCCACGATTGTCAGTTTATGGCCTCTTAAAGGACTGGCCACAGAAGGCGACAGGGATAACTACCTGCTGACCATTACGCATGAGCTGTTCCATGTCTGTCAGGAACGGTACCGGATGTCACCGCCTGTAGCAGACAAGCTGACCGATGATCCGCGCTTCGATGAAATGGTGACCATGGTTCTGGAACGGGATGCGAAGGAGTATTACTGGCTGAATGATATTATTCTGAGCGATCCTCCCCTGACGGACAAAGACCGCTGGGATATGCTGCGTCTGCCGGCAGACAGCGAACCGGACAGTGCAGGCACCGCAGACGGCAAGAACGTCAAGATGAAGGAAGGCTATCAGCTCGGTGATTTTGTCATGTACCTGCAGGAACAGTATACGGACAGGGTTGTAACGCCGCACAGGCTTATGATGGCACGCAGCTACATTGCCAAACCGACAACATCCGATCCCATCCGCGAAGCATTCGGCATCACGGAAGCGGAATATGATCTGTACTTCCGTAAATGGCTGATTGCCCGCCGCGGTACAATTCAGACTCTGAGTGTACAGAACTTCAATGAGGCAGCGTATTATCCCAAGGACTGGATCAAAGTCAAACGCGGTGAATTCTATCATGTTCCCCTGGATCAGGACAGCAGTTACTTCATGTCTCTGCGCGGTTTCCAGAAAAATGAGAAAGGGGATATGCCGGCACTGGTTATCTTTGATGACAACTTCCGGAAGGCCCATCCTTCCGTGAACCTGGTGCCGCTGGATTCCTACAGCTCATTGAACAAAGGCGCCTACTTCCGCAATCTGACGGTCCTGACGATGATGGAAATCTACGGGAAACTGGAGCCTGGCGAGGACATGAACGTCGGGTATACCATGTGGGTTCTGAATAAAACACCGGCACCGGTTCTGCAGGAAACGGAGAATGCGCTGGTGATCCAGCTTCCGAAGGCGCAGGGGGCTGCGGCTGCCGGAGTAATCGACGGTGTCATTCTGAAGCTCAGTCAGGGTGAGCGCATCATCACGGAAACAGAGATTGCGAAGGAAGGCTTCGGCCAGGCGGTGAATTATGATAAAGCCGGGCTGTATCAGGACGGTAAAGTGAGCGGACAGATGGAAATCACCGCAACACTCTGTGAGTATGTAAAAGACACAGACGGAAACATATGCCGCGGTATTGAATCCGATCCTGTCAGGATCATGGTCGGAACAGCCGCAAAGCCGGAAAGCAATGCCAGAACATACACGAATCTGTATCTTTACAAAGACAGGACCTGTGAATTTGACGGGGATGTTGTCATTGATCTGGCTGATCAGGAGAACTATACGATCGGCGCATGGCCCAAAGACAATACGGTTGTCATAAACGGAAACCAGGTGCAGGTAACACTGGGCGCAGTCAACTGGACGGCAGGCGGATATGACAAAGAGGACAATAAGATCAGAAGTGATCTTACCTGCATAAGGGAACTGGTTGTACTGACCGGTGAATTCGTGAATGATTACGGGGAGGACCACTACTATTACACGCTTAAGAGCATATCGCCCGGCTCATTCACGGGAACTGCAGTTGAAACGGGAACCGAAAGAGAAGGGTATTACAGCAGCGGCGTGACAACATATCAGTATTTCCCGTACACAAAACAGTACGACACGGAAGTGCTGAGCATGACGGAAGGAATCATTGATGTGTACTTCAAGAACGGAGATATTTCCTCCGTGGAGATTTCAATCAAAGGACCATGCCGTTTCCGCAATTATTATTACCTCGAGGAGGAATATGAGAAGCCGCATGAAAACACCAGCGAGAAAACGCTGGCACTGAAGATATCATTGCTGCGGTAAGGATCATTGCATATGTGAAGGAACAAAGGAACCGCTTATGGAATGTATAAGCGGTTCTGCTGTTTCTTTGACAGCTGCCGGTATCCGCAAAATCACTTTTTGTCAGTATTCAGTAATTTACCACGTATGGATGCATGTAATGATGTATAATTTATTCAATAGTATTTGCGCAGACCGGCTTTTGTAAAGAGTACTGTTGAAGCAGGAGAGACCGGTGTTTATCTGATGATTATGTGCGGAGCTGCAGACAGGCATGAAGGAAATCGATGACAGGTATCCGGAATTTGCGGAGCCCTATGAGCCCGTAAAAGGCGGAAAGCATCATAAGGGATTGAATTATTCTCTGCCTTTTTTTGCAGTCGGTCTTTTGATTGCGCTGTCGGTCATTAAACCGCCGAAAACAGTTGAAGAACATGTTCCCGTGCAGCCGGCAGCGGTTGTGACACCCACTCCGGCACCGGCGGTTTCACCGACGCCGGCTCCGGTGCCAACGCCGACACCTGCTCCGACGCCAACGCCGACACCTGCTCCAACACCAACGCCGACACCAACGCCGACACCAACACCAACACCGACACCCGTGCCGGCACCGGCTCCAGTATATGTACCGGAGCCCTCACCCGAACCGGTTTACGAGCCGCCGCAGGAAGAACCGTATATACCGGTACCGGCTCCGACACCGACTGCTGAACCGCAGCCGGAACCTGCACCGACGCCAACACCTACACCAACGCCGACACCCACACCAACCCCGACCCCGACGCCAACACCTACTCCAACACCTACTCCAACACCTACACCAACACCGACCGCGACGCCAACGCCGACACCTGATACGCATACGCAGCCGGTGTTCAGTGTGCCGGATGAATTCAGTGCAGAGGGCGGAGACGGAGTCAAATATGTCTATGCAGATCTGGATGTTCTCCTGAATGATCTTAAGGGAGGTCATGCTGTATTCACCCTGCAGATGAAGAACGCTGACGGTGTATTTGAACAGTGCCAGGGTGATCAAGCGGTACAGGAATACAACGGGGATGATACTGAAGATAACATCTGGATCGGACTAAATGCAAAAGTTGAATATCCTGCCGATACATCACCGGATCTGGTGTTTAAGGTTCATGTGGATTATGAATATCCTGACGGGACAACAGGAACATACGATTCAAAGGAAGTGACGGTTCATACAGCCAATTACATGAGACTTGATACTTCCTACGGCAACCGCTCCGGCTTCAATGTGGATGAGAGTGCTCATACCGTTTCGGTTGATCTGATCATCGACAGTACATGGATTTCCTCACCTGATTCGGTGGCCATCGAGTATCAGTCACTGAGCGGATGTGAAACGGAAGACGGCGGAGGTGAGCGGCTGGCAGCGGCTGAACCGGCTGTGACCCGTTATACCGGAAGTGACGGCAATCAGCACATGACGCTGACCTATACGCTTACGGATGAGGAATGGACAAAGATGCAGACATACAATTACATCAGTTTCTACGGTGCTTTCGCATATCCGGAGGAAAGCGGCGGAACCTGGTACGGAACAGTAGACAAGATACAGCCTAATTCATAAGGAGGGGTGGTCTGTATGAAAAATATCAAATCTATTATTATGACGGTCATCGCACTTATTCTTGCAGTGCTTCTGCTGAATCCGGGTATTCTGCCGTTCGGGGGAGATACCACGGACGCAATGTCGGAACTGATCAGTTCTCATTTCCTGATCGAAAACAGTGCGGGCATCACGTTTGCGCATGTGCTGGTATGTATTGCGGCACTGTGCTGTGTCTGGATCATCTATCAGATACTTAAGCTGATTCTGAACGCGTTCGGGAAAAAAGATGATCATGCCAGAACGGCAGCGGATATGCTCAGCGAACTGCTCAAATACATTGCCGTGATTGCGGCGGTTGTCTGGGGACTTGCCATTCTCGGCGTCAATACAACGGCAGTGCTTGCCGGTGTGGGCATCATCGGGCTCGTGCTTGGTTTCGGCGCACAGAGTCTGATTGAAGATGTCATCACAGGTATGTTCATTATCTTTGAAGGACAGTATTCCGTCGGCGATATCATCGTACTGGATGACTTCAGAGGAACAGTCAGAAAAATCGGTGTGCGCACTACGGTTATAGAAGATGCCGGCGGAAACCTCAAGGTTGTCAATAACTCGGATATCCGCAACTTCCAGAACAGATCGCTGAATGACTCCATCGCCGTGAGTGATGTGGATGTCGCCTATGATACCGATCTGGTGCGGCTGGAGAACATTCTGGCAGCGGCGTTCCCGAAGATGTATCAGGCACACAGTGATGTATATCTTGCCGAACCGACCTATCTCGGTGTGGAGAATCTCGGCGAAAGCGGAATCACCGTCCGTGTCGGCGTCAAAGTAAGGGAGGCGGATGTCTTTAAGGCAAGACGCCTTATGAACCGTGATCTGCGTATTCTGTTTGCTGAAACAGGTGTGGAAATTCCGTTCCCGCAGGTGGTTGTCCATAACGAACATTGAACCATCAGAAAGGGCTGCACATGCAGCCCTTTTGTATGCCCGGCGTATTCTGTATGTCAGTACACTGCAGCTGTTCTGGCAGTCTGAGCAGGATATGAAAGCTCCTTCATTGTGCGGATAATCAGCACAGCCGCAATGATGAATGTCATCAGATCCGCAGCCGGCATGGACCACAGAACCCCGTCCAGTCCCATAAACAGCGGCAGGATGATCGGAAGGCATACACCGAAGACAATCTCGCGGATCAGGGAAAGAACAGTGGATTCCAGGGCTTTGCCGAGCGACTGGAGATAAATAAAGGTTCCTTTGTTTATGGTTGCGCAGATCATCATGCACAGATAAGTCCGGAATGATTTTACCGCAAACAGTGTATAGTATTCGCTTTCCCCGGCAGAGCCAAAGATGCGGATCAGATACTGCGGCATCAGTTCGGTGATCAGCAGCGCTGCAGCCCCGAGAACCGCTTCCCATTTCAGAAGCAGAATAAACAGTTCCTTTGCACGGTCTTTTCTGCCGGCACCGATATTGTATCCGGCAACCGGAATAATCCCGGCAGCCAGACCGACGGAAACCGAGATGACGATCTGGAAGAATTTCATAACAATGCCCAGTACAGCCATCGGTATCTGCGCATACTGTTCCTGCATGAATACCTGATCCAGAGCCCCGTATTTAAGAACCATATTCTGTACGGCTGCCATGGATGCCACTATGGAAATCTGTGACAGAAAACTGGTCATGCCGAGAAACAGAAAGCGTCTGATCAGACTGAATCTGAGGCTGAAACTGCTGCGGGAAAGGGTAATGCTCTTCATGTGAAACATGTAACGCAGAGAGAGCGCTGCCGTTACAATCTGTCCGGCAACCGTTGCGATGGCTGCACCTGCCATCCCCATATGCAGGGGATAGATAAAGATGGGATCGAGGATAATATTCAGAAAACATCCGGCCAGGGTTGCTTTCATGGCATACTGCGGATCGCCGTCAGAGCGGATTACAGGGTTCATTGCCTGTCCGAACATATAAAACGGAATGCCGAGGGTGATCCAGAAGAAGTATTCCTTTGACAAAGCAAATGTTTCAGCGTTAACCCTGCCGCCGAAGGCCGTGACAATTGCATCGGAGAAGAGCAGATATACTGCTGCCAGCACCAGACTGCAGACAACTGTCAGGGCCGCCGCATTGCCGACACTTCTGTGCGCTTCATCGGTCTTTCCGGCACCGAGCGAAATACTGACAAAAGCACAGGCACCGTCGCCGATCATAACCGCAATGGAAAGAGCAGTTACGGTAAGCGGATAGACAACGGTGTTGGCTGCGTTGCCGCATGAACCGAGATAAGACGCATTGGCTATGAAAATCTGGTCGACTATGTTGTAGAGTGCCGCAACCAGCAGGGAAATGATGCAGGGAACCGAGTATTTCCGCATCAGGCCGCTTACAGGTTCCCGGACAAGAAAAGAATCATTTGAGTTTTCCATGTTCTGCCTCCTTTTCGCAGATGATCCGCAGCCGGACTTACGCAGAAGACTGCAGCACACCGCAGGAAACAAAAATAAAACGAACAGCATAACCGGTCTTACGCCGAAGCTGCTCGTTACCTGCAAAGTGTAAACGCAAAAAAGAAAATGCGCAAGAAAAAGAATACCGGCATGACCGGTATTCTCAGTAAAGCGTGAATCAGAACAGACCCTGTTTGAGCATTGCTTCGGCAACTTTCTCGAAGCCGGCAATGTTTGCGCCTCTGATGAGGTCGAAACCGAGACCGTATCTCTCTGCTGCGTCGATGGAGCTGCTGACGATGGCTGCCATGATGGAATGCAGACGCGCATCCACTTCGGCAGCTGTCCAGCCGTAACGCATGGAGTTCTGTGACATTTCAAGACCTGATACGGCAACACCGCCGGCGTTGACGGCCTTGGCAGGTCCGACGATCAGTCCGTTGGCAACGAGATATGCCTGTGCTTCCGCTGTTGTCGGCATGTTCGCTGCTTCGAAGTAGTACTTGGTGCCGTTGGCAACGATCTTCTCGGCATCAGCCAGAACAACTTCATTCTGGGTAGCGGCAGGAATGCAGACATCTGCCTTTACGCACCACGGCTTTTCACCTTCATGGAATTCACAGCCGAACTTCTCGGCATACATCTTGACGTTGGCATTCTTGGAAGCGCGCATCTCGAGCAGATAGTCGATCTTTTCCTTGGTGGTGATGCCATCCGGATCATATACATATCCGTTGTGGCCGGAGATGGTGACAGGGATGCCGCCGAGCTCAACGATCTTGGTGATGGCGCCCCATGTAACATTGCCGTAACCGGAGAGAACGAAGGTCTTTCCCTGGACGCTTTCTCCGAGGTGACGGAAGACTTCCTCAATGTAGTAGAGAGTGCCGAAGCCGGTCGCTTCCGGTCTCAGCAGGGAACCGCCGAACTTGAGGTCCTTGCCGGTGAGCACGCCGTTTTCGAAGTTGCCGCGGATTCTGCGGTACTGTCCGAACATATAGCCGATCTCTCTGCCGCCGACACCGAGGTCGCCTGCCGGAACGTCGAGATTCGGACCGATGTGTCGGTACAGTTCGGTCATGAAGGCCTGGCAGAAACGCATGATTTCCGCATCGGATTTTCCGTGAGGATCAAAATCGGAACCGCCTTTCGCACCGCCCATCGGCAGGGTGGTCAGACTGTTCTTGAATGTCTGTTCGAAGCCGAGGAATTTGAGGACAGACAGGTTTACTTTATCGCTGAAGCGCAGACCGCCCTTGAACGGACCGATTGCTCCGTTGAACTGGATACGGTATCCGCGGTTGACCTGTGTCTTTCCTTCATCATCTGTCCAGACAACTCTGAACTCAACAAGTCTTTCAGGTTCAACCATTCTCTCAAGAATAGCTGCCTGTTCGTATTCCGGATGTTTGGCAATGACAGGCTCCAGTGAAGTAAGAACTTCTTCTACTGCCTGCTGGAATTCCGGTTCATCCGGATTCTTTGCTTTGACGCTTTCGAGAACCCTGGTAATATAAGCATTCATAAAATCTATCCTCCAACAGAATTATTTTACAGGAATCGGATTTAGATGTATGTAATAAACAGAAAAAATGATTCATTTCCTTGACAGAAACAAATCATTTTGGCTGAAAAGTTTTCAGAGAATCTCCATGCCGATGGCTTTCTGCACTTTGGAGAGCTTTTCGGCCGCCAGCACGGAAGCACGTTCGGCACCTTCCTTGAGGGTTGTCTCAATCAGGTCGGAAGCGCAGATTTCCGCATATCTGTTCTGAATCTGCTCCAGTGTTGCACAGACAGCGTCAGCGACGGCACGCTTGAAGTCACCGTAGCCCTTGCCGGCAAACTCCTGTTCGATTTCCGCAAACGGACGATCATTGGACAGGGAGGACAGAATCTGCATCAGGTTGCTGATGCCGGGCTGGTTTTCCGGATCATAGTGCACGACACCGAGACTGTCGGTCTTGGCGCTCATGATCTTCTTGCGCGCTGCATTCAGCGGATCAAGCAGATAGATGCATCCTTTATTCGTTTCATCGGACTTGGACATCTTGCGGTCAGGATCCGAGAGGGACATGATTCTTGCACCGACCTTGGCAATCAGCGGTTCGGGAACCTTGAAGAGATCGCCGTAGCGGTGATTCATACGTTCGGCAACGTCACGGGTCAGCTCCACGTGCTGTTTCTGGTCTTCACCGACCGGCACGTAATCCGGATCATACAGTAGGATATCCGCCGCCATCAGGGCAGGGTAAGTATAGAGACCGCCGGACAGATTGGTTTCTCCCTTTGCCTGCTTGTCCTTGAACTGGGTCATGCGGTTCAGTTCACCCATGTATGTATGGCAGCACATGATATAGCCGAGCTGGGCATGTTCCTTTACATCTGTCTGCAGGAAGATGGTGGAACGCTTGGGATCCAGACCGCAGGCCAGATACAGCGCTACACAGTCATGCAGGTTCTTCTGCAGCTCCTGCGGGTCCTGCGGTACGGTGATGCAGTGCAGGTTGGCGATGAATGTGAACATGTCGTATTCATCCTGGTATTCAACAAAATGCTTCAGTGCGCCGATATAGTTTCCAAGGTGCAGCTGACCGGTCGGTTTGATGCCGCTTAACATACGAGCCATAAATGATTTCCTCCAGATTAATAAAAAAAGCCCCTTCAGGGACGCAGTTTCTGCGCGGTGCCACCCGTATTATTCTTCCTTTTGAAGAATCGCTCTGTTCGGGATAACGGACCGTCCGCTTCATACGAAGACAGCTCCGAGGCTCCACCGGCAGAACGGACGGCAGCTTTCATCAGCCGCTGCCTTTCTGAAGACCGTATCCCTGCTTTCCGCACCTCTTCAACGCTTATTTAATTTAAACATAAACCGCCACTGTGTTCAATCACGCAAAAAAGAAAACTCCCGCAGGAGTTCTCTCTTATGATTCGGGTGACGGGGAAGGTTCGGCATCTGTTTCCGCCGGGGCCGCAGTTTTGCGGTAATCGGCAGCTTTCAGAATATCCTCCGCCGGCTTGAATTCTTCACTGTCCCAAGGTCTCAGATACAGCATCCAGAATTCATCGAAGGTGAGGTGGCTGTCTTTTACAGCTGTTGCGAGTTCCTTGCCGAGATAGCGGTAATGCCATGATTCAAACTCATAACCGGTGATCTGTTCCTTGCCTTCGGGATAACGCAGGATCCAGCCGTAATCCTGGCAGTTGGACTTGTTCCAGAGATATGCCTTGGTATCCTTGAAGTCATCCTTATCGTCTTCGTTGGTTGCGGCGATATCCACGGTGAGACCAGTCTGGTGTTCGCTGAAGCCCGGTCTTGCACTGACACGGTCTGCTTCTTCTTCGCCCTGTGCCTGTTTGTAGATCTTGTACAGTTCATCCTGCGATTCATAACCGCGGTAGGCACTGGTTGCGTAGAAGGTGACACCGACAGCGCGTCCGGCTTCACCCCATGCATCGAGCGCATCAGCAGCTTCTCTGGTCAGCTGGTTGTCGGCGGCACTGTAGTAGGTGTCAAGATCCACCAGGGAAGGCTTGTATGAAGCATCCAGGTAATAGGTCTTGTTCACCAGCATATCGGTGCTGCCGGGATTGTCCACGGCATGGGTGTTCTCATAATGCGTGTAGTAGTTCTGCGCCAGTTCGAAGAAATCAGGTGAATTGGAAGCGCGGTTGTTCAGGCAGTCATCGATATACAGTGCTTCATTGTACTGATAATCGAAGACCAGCAGGGGAGTCATCTCCCAGAACTTCAGTTCCTTGAACAGCTCGACGATCTGATCCTCCGTATAGCCCTTGTCCTTCAGTCTGCCGATGAGCAGGAAGTCCTGGGCATCCAGAGGATCTTCTTCCGTGGCAGCCGTGTAGTAAACCATATAATCCGTATTCAGCGTGCCTTCGGTGATGGCGGAAGCGAGATACGGGGAATACCACTGCTTGTCTATGAGTGTTTTCGCAAGCTTCTGATTCCGGATCTCCTTGATCTCCTCACTCGTGTAACCGAGATTCTTGAGTTTGTTGGTTTCAATGGTGCGGGGAATCAGCGCAGCAGCCAGAATCACGACGACACCGAGCAGGACAAGCAGAACTTCCTTTTTAAGCCGCAGTCTGCGCTTAATACGGCGCCGGGGCTGGGCAGTGGTTCCGGCAGTACGCTTTGCGGCGTTCTGCTGCAGGAAAGGAAGCTTCAGTCTGAGCCTGCGCTTCTTTTTTCTTGGGGCTTGTTTCTGACTCATAATCTCACCTCGAATTCTGACCATGGCCGCACATGCTTCGGCGGCAAAGACACAACTGTGATGGTTTCTTTCGTGACAGGATGCGGGAAGGAAAGACGGACTGCCCAAAGAGCTATCTGTCCCCTGCCGGGATGCGGGTTGTAGCGCTGATCGAATACCAGCGGGGTTCCGCGGCTGGCAAACTGGACTCTGATCTGATGGGATCTGCCGGTTTCCAGCGTGATCTCTGCCAGGGCATGGCTGCTGTTTTCAGCCAGTACCGTGTATGTCAGTGAACTGCGCTTTCCCTGTCCGGAAGGCACTGTTCTTACCGTGTTGGTGCGCTCATCCTTGAGAAGATCATCCACGAGTCTTCCTTCCTTCACGGCAGGGATACCGTCCAGCACGGCGTAATAGGTTTTTGTAAGAAGATTCCGGCGTACGGCATCGCTGAGTCTCGATGCGGCCTTGGAGGTTTTCGCAAACACCATGGCGCCTCCGACCGGACGGTCAAGACGGTGCACAAGACCGAGATACACATTGCCGGGTTTATTGTACTTCTCCCTGATGTAGAGTTTGCAGGCAGTGAGCAGGTCTTCGTCTTCGCTGCTGTCCTGCTGCACCGGCATGTTCACCGGCTTTTCAACACAGAGGATATGATTGTCCTCGTAGAGAACCTTAATCATGCCGCTCCCATCTTCCGTAAATGCCGCAGGGCAGATACAGGTCTCTGGTATGCAGGGGGATGGCGACTTCGCCGGTGTCGACTGCACCGTTGGGGTGGCTGGGCATGATCATGGTTTTCATCATGTTGCCGAGCACGATATTGGAAAAGCCTGTCGTATAGCTGTTGATCAGGAAGAACAATGCATGTTCATCCAGGATATTCACGCATGCTTCAATCAGGTTGGTGATCTCTTTTTCGAATTTCCACATCTCACCGTTGGGACCTCTGCCGTAGGAAGGCGGATCCATCAGGATACCGTGGTATGTATGTCCGCGGCGGAATTCACGCTGTACGAATTTCTCGGCATCATCCACGATGAAACGGATCTTTTTGTCCTGCAGACCGGAGAGATCGCGGTTCTCCCTGGCCCAGTTCACCATGCCTTTGGCGGCATCGCAGTGCACGACTTCAGCAGCACCTGCGGCTGCACATGCCATGGTGGCACCGCCCGTATATGCAAACAGGTTCAGGATGCGTATTTCCTCATCCGCATGTTCACGGATCAGTCTGCTCATCCAGTCCCAGTTGACTGCCTGTTCCGGAAAAAGACCGGTGTGCTTGAAACCGGTCGGGGATACCCTGAAGGTCAGCTCTCTGTAGCTGACTGTCCAGGATTCCGGCAGTTTTTTTCTGTATTCCCACTGTCCGCCGCCTTTGTTTGAACGGTGATATACGGCATCCGCCGCATTCCACTCCCTGCAGGAGGGATCTTTGGGCCAGATGGCCTGCGGATCGGGGCGTCTTAACGTAATCCCGTTCCACTTTTCCAGTTTCTCACCGTCACCTGCGTCGAGACAGATGTAATCGTTCCATTGATCTGCTTTCAGTAACATTTTTCAACCTCTGAAATATTATAGCATGTTAACAGGAGACACACAGAAATGGATTGTGAGGAAATCAGCCTGAAATGGTATAATATGCGGCGTAGCGTGCGGATTTACCGCAGGCCGTCATGAAAACCGCACGGGAGTTTGACACTCAATCATAGTAAGCAATTTACGAATGTGGCTTCAATGCCGCATTTTTTGATGGAAATTTTGTCAAATATTTTGCATTTATATATAGTATTATATAGTAATATATGATATAATTTGTAAGGGTGCTCTGATGCGTGTTACTACTTCGAAATCCAAGAACTCTGAATCCTTCTATATCACTAAGTCTTTTATCGATCGCAATGGCAAAAGTACTTCCAAGATCATTCGTAAACTCGGCACGCTCTC